>NZ_JBFUHE010000021.1:0-115209 GCF_056402535.1 Mucilaginibacter sp. P4_A11 | reverse complement strand
TGTATTCGCTGGTTTTGTTTATCTAAAAAGCTAAACAAAAACCTTGTCCACAGAAACCTATCAATACATTACTTTAATCTCTTTTGAGGGGTCACTTTCGTCTGGCGAAGAGGGGTCACTTTGCTTTGGCGAACGTGGTCACTTTCAACTGGCAAAGGGGACCTTTTTGATCTGGCCGGATAGGGTCATTTTGGTGTGTTTTATCCAGTATATTTAACAAGCGTTCCGATCTGGTTGAGATGTTCCGCATTAAAGATTACGTAATTACGCAGTCTTTCTTACAGCAGCTTCTTAAAATAATGAATGTCACACTGAAAACGACTGACCCGGAAAATCATTCCGTAGATATGTTCGGCATCCCTGAATCAGACATCATTGATATCATCAGGGAACGGGTACAGCAGGCCAGGCAGGACAATCATATCTATGAAATAAATTAAAATTTGCTTGGAATTTACTAACAGGATTAGTAAATTTAATTATTGAAATCATATGAAAAATTTCATCCACCTGATATTTACCTGTATGGTGTCTTTCTTCGCTTTTTGCGGTGCATTAAGCATGAAGGATAATCCATGGCCTGGATTTGCGGTTGCCTTCGGGATCTGGGGCATATTTTTATGGCGTTACAACGTTCGTACTAAACGTGAAGCGATGAGGCGTTCCTATGAAGAATGGATGTTCCGCGAATATATGCGTGGAAGAAGCAACGGTCACCGATAATTTATCTTTTAATCCCACTGAATCTTAATTGGTAAAGACCGCGATGCAAATTATATAAAGTTAAAACTGAAGCCCCTGCACATAATGCAGGGGCTTTTTTGCTTGAGTAAGATTTGGATTAGCCATTAATATATGTATATTTGCAACCACTTGTTAATTAAAACTGCTTGCTAAGTAATAATGGAAGTGCAAGTTAATCTTAAAGATTATTAATTATGGAAAATCATAGGTCGTTCTGTCCGCTGAATCTGATCGTGGAAATCATTGGAGATAAGTGGAGTCTGCTTATCCTTCGCGATATGATGTTTGAAAATAAGCGTAATTTCAGGCAGCTCCTGCAAATGGAGGAACATATTTCCTCTAATATTTTAACAGATCGAATTAACGTGCTGGAAAGAGAAGGCTTATTAACAAAAGCCGCTGATCCTGATCATAAACAAAAGATCACCTACAGCCTGACCGAAAAAAGCATTGACTTAATGCCTATGCTGATCGAAGCTATGAAATGGAGTGTTAAATATGAAGCAGTGGACCGTGTAAAATATAAACCGGCCGTAGATCTGGTCTCAGCCACCCCAGAATTCCAGCAGGACATGGCTCAGGGCCTCATCAAACAGCATGTTGCGGCGAAACCCGGTAAATAAATAGTACCCGATGAAAATGCCGGCATCATAATCCACGTACCGGCATTTTTATCATTACTTCTGATTAAATGTTGATTGCTCCCTGGCCTGCGGCGATCAGGTAGGCATCTTTCAATGCTTCAGAATAGGTAGGGTGTGCGTAGCTGATGCGATACATATCCTCAGCAGTGACTTCGTATTCCATACCCACTACAGATTGTGCGATCACATCGGCAGCTCTCGGCCCAATAATATGGACACCCAAAACCTCACCATATTGCGGTGATACCAGCACTTTTACAAAGCCATCCGTATCATTTGCCGCTCTCGCACGGCCACTCGCCGAATAAGGGAAACTACCTTTGTTGTAGGCAATTCCCTTAGCTTTCAATTCTTCTTCAGTTGATCCTACAGCCGCCACTTCCGGCCAGGTATAAACTACGCCGGGGATAAGGTCGTAATTAATATGCGGCTTTTGTCCATTGATCACCTCTGTTACAAACACCCCCTCATCCTCCGCTTTATGCGCCAGCATAGCGCCTGCGATAACATCACCGATAGCGTATATGTTCTCTACGTTGGTCCGCAATTGACCATCTACCCTCACCTTGCCGTTTTTTTCTGTTTCCAAGCCTATTGCCTGCAGGTTCAGCCCATCTGTATAAGCCCGTCTGCCGACTGCGACGAGACAGTATTCAGCTGTAATCTCCTGCGCCTTCCCTTCATGATCTTCAAATTTTACCGTTGTGCTATTTCCTGTGTTGGAAGCAGACTGAACCTTACTGCCTAATAAGGACTTAATGCCCAGCTTTGAAAGAGTCTTAAAGAGCGCTTTACCCAGTTCATGATCCATAGTTGGTATGAGTGTATCCGTATATTCGATGATGGTGACCTCCGTACCGATCCGTGCAAAAACCGATGCCATTTCAACTCCTATGACGCCACCGCCGATGATGACCATGGATTTTGGTTGTGCTGGTAGTGATAATGCTTCCGTAGAGGTTATAATCCGGTCTTTATCGATCGTAACTCCCGGAATAGAAGCTGGTTTGGACCCGGTCGCGATGATGAAATATTTGCTTTCCAGCACGGTTTCCTTGCCTCCATTACTTATCTTTAAGTGCGTGCTGTCAATAAAACTCCCCAGTCCTGTATGCACATCGATCTTGTTTTTCTTCATCAAGTAGCTCAGGCCCGAAACATTCGATTTTACCACGCCATCCTTGCGTTTGAGAAATTGCTCAAAATTCAGGTTTAAGCCGTTATTCAGTTCAATACCGTGAAGCTCAAATTCTGTCTTCGCCTTGTGAAAATGCTCTGTGCTGTCCAGTAATGCCTTTGCGGGTATACAGCCGACATTCGTGCAGGTCCCGCCCAGGGTATTGTACTTCTCAACGATCCCAACCTTGTAACCCAGTTGCGATGCGCGGATAGCCGCGGTATATCCCCCGGGACCCGATCCTATTACGATGATATCATATTGATTTTCCATAATTTTTATAAGACTAAATTCAAAAAATATACCAAACGGTACATTGTGACAATATTTCAGTAATGATTTGATTAAACTACTCTTGGACAACTGTTCTATGTTATTGATCTACAATAGTGCCAGATTGCAATAGGCTGATTATAATTAAGTTATTGTAATAGTATAGTGGTTCATGACACGATATTTCGCAATTCAACATAAATATTACTGTATAGGGTTTCCTTTGAGAGCTGTGTAATATAAATGCGAGCGAATTTTGCTTTACAATGACACAGGAACTGAGATTCTTTAAAAATATATAATACCAATTGGTATATTTGCACAATGGAAAGTAACCTATCGAAAGCTGAGCGTACCAGGCAGTTTATCATCGAGACTACGGCGGACATCTTTAATATGAAGGGTTTCGCGGGCACTTCTATGTCTGACATCACTGAAGCAACTAAACTAACCAAAGGCAGCATTTACGGAAATTTTGAAAATAAAGAAGCTGTAGCCCTCGCTGTTTTCGACTATAATTTAAGTAAAGTAAGCAAGGCTATTCAGGACCGGGTAAATAAGGCCGTAAATTACCATGATAAGCTAATTGCCTATGTTGAAGTTTACGACCGTTTCTCAAGAGGTACTTTTCCCAAAGGCGGATGCCCACTGCTGAACACTGCAGTCGACGCTGATGACACCAATAGCTTGCTTAAAGACAAAGCGGCAAAAGCAGTTAACCGGTGGAAGAAAGGACTGCAGGAATATATCAAAGAAGGCATTGCTGCTGGCGAATTTAAGAGTGACACCGATCATAACAGGATTGCACTTTCAATTATTGCACTGATTGAGGGCGGGGTAATGATCTCCAAAGTTACTGACAGCCAGGCCAACCTTGATCAGGTGATGCATACGGCATCACTTATTATCGGGCAAATGAGAATTTAATTTTTTTAACTAATAATATACCAATCGGTATTTTAATTATCTTTTTCCTGACGTTTTATAATCATTGACACACGTACTTTAAAATACCGATTGGTATAAAATATGACTCCATTTCAAAGAAAACTCCTCATCTTTACTGTGATCCTTGCTGCGATCATGGAATTAATAGATACCTCTATTGTTAATGTTGCGCTCTCTTACATGAGCGGTAACCTGGGTGCGACGCTGGAAGATACTTCCTGGGTTATTACCTCTTACGCCATTGCCAATGTGATCATTATTCCCATGACCAGTTTCCTAACCGCTAAACTTGGGCGGCGGAACTATTATATCGGTTCAATTATCATGTTCACATTGTGTTCGCTCATGTGCGGGCAGGCAGAAAGCCTTTGGACCCTGGTATTATTCCGCTTTTTGCAGGGCTTGGGCGGAGGTGCTTTGTTATCGGTATCCCAAGCTGTAGTATTTGAACTGTTCCCTAAAGAAAAACAGGGTATAGCCAGCGCATTATTTGGCGTAGGTGTATTTTTAGGCCCTACGATAGGCCCGACTTTAGGCGGATTTATTACAGAACATATTTCATGGCCGTGGATATTTTATATCAATATCCCGATTGGCATTTTTGCAGCTGTATCCTGCTTCTTTTTACTGACCGAAGCGCCAATCAAGGTTGTTGTCAAGCGAATCGACTGGACCGGAATCGCCTTACTAGCTATTGGTGTAAGCACTTTACAAACCGTTTTAGAAAGAGGAGAAACAGAGGATTGGTTTGAAACTGGTTACATTATCTGGTTTACGGTTATTGCCATTATATCTTTGGTCGCTTTCGTTATCTGGGAGCTCAAGATTGATTATCCTGTGGTAAACCTCAGGGTGCTGAAAAGCAAAACGTTAAGCATCGCTGCTGTACTGACATTTGTCACAGGAATCGGATTATTTACCTCTGTTTTTCTAACGCCGGTAGTTGCACAACGCTTGTTAGGCTTTACACCATCGCAAACTGGTTTGTTATTGTTACCAGGGGCTCTTTTAGCGATCGTGGGGCTGATCATGTCTGGTAAATTACTTCAGTCCGGCGTGCCGGCGGTTGCCATTATTGCAGTTGGTTTCTTTTGTTTTATCTATTTCAATTGGCGGATGGCGCAGATTACATTAGAATCGCCCGCATCAGAAATAACTTTTACCCTCGTATTCCGTGCCTTAGGTCTCGCTTTCCTAACCGTTCCTTTAACAGCATTAGCCATATCATCCCTGGAACCAAAAGATGTGCCCCAGGGTGCTGCATTAAATAATATGATGCGGCAGCTGGGAGGGTCGTTCGGCATCTCTATCATAAATACTTACTCTTTTCAACGCATAGCCTCACACAGGGTTGACCTGATCACGAATATTACCGCAACCAACCCCCGGGTGACTGAAAGGCTCAACGGTTATACGGCTAACTTTCTTAAGCACGGAATAGGCCTGCAGGATGCAAAGCTTAAGGCAATGAAGTTGCTGGATATGACCATTGTCAAGCAATCTACACTAATGAGCTACCTGGACAGTTATATGCTGATCGGATCGCTTTTTGTGCTCGCCCTGCCGCTGTTATTATTTGTGCTGAAAGCTAAAAAGCCGGTTCCCGGACAAATAATCTCGGATCACTAAAATAAATACCCGGTACTATTTGTGAAGCAGCAGATTGCTACCGAAGTAGTACCCGCCTGAGAAGCTTGGGTTTCATCTCAGGACCGGTTGATTTGCGAGATAAAGTAAAGTTTCTCACTAAGTATTTTAATAAGTAACTGGTTCTTAATTATTTATACGGTGGCATCAATTTCGCCGCTGTTGGATTGCCAATACCATAAAGGGGCAGTTCAGTCGACAATATCAGGTAAATTATAAAGCAACGATATACTCCGCTCTTGAAGAACACTTGTGCTGCTGTATGTATGAGCATAAAAATTCCGGTTAGTTACGTGATCAATTATCAAACACGATGAAGATATATTACAATTTTATTATAGCGGGGCTGATGATCATTACTCAGCCATCATTCTCACAGACCATGCTGGATGAATATATCAGGCAAGGGCTGAGCAGTAACCAAAGCATCCAGGAACAAAACTTTGTTTTAGAACGGAATATATATGCCTTGAAAGAAGCTAAAAGCCTGTTCCTGCCAAATGTGGCTTTCAATGCTTCCTACACGAAAGCAGACGGCGGGCGTACGATAGATGTTCCGGCAGGTGATCTTTTAAACAAAGCGTACGCGACCCTAAACACCTTAACCGGAGCAAGCAATTTTCCACAAATACCCAATCAGCG
Source organism: Mucilaginibacter sp. P4_A11 (assembly GCF_056402535.1). Classification (NCBI taxonomy): domain Bacteria; kingdom Pseudomonadati; phylum Bacteroidota; class Sphingobacteriia; order Sphingobacteriales; family Sphingobacteriaceae; genus Mucilaginibacter; species Mucilaginibacter sp. P4_A11. The sequence goes on along the minus strand of NZ_JBFUHE010000021.1, from coordinate 109,134 downwards.
GATTCAGCTTAACCCGGATAATTTTTATGACGCCAAAGTTCGCACCAGTCTCCCTTTACTCAATGCAGAACTTATTTATAATAAACGAATCAAAAACCAGCAGGTTGGCCTGCAGAGAACGGAAATATTGCTCTATAAACGGGAACTTGTTAAGGATATCAAAAAAGCATACTATCAGTTGGCTAAAGCAGAAAATGCCATCAGCATATACGGGAATTCATTAAAGCTGGTTAAAGAAAATAACCGGATTAATAAGGCGCTCTACAAAAATGACAAAGCCAATAGAACTGCAGTCATCCGGAGTGAAAATGAAATAGCCAGGATCACCGCCCAGTTGATCACTGCCGAGCAAAATAAAAAATCGGCCCGTTCTTATTTCAATTTTTTAATCAATAAGCCTTTAACCGACAGCGTTCAGCTGGAACCCAATACAATCCTGCCGGGTAGGGAATCGTCGGACACATCTGTTAACCGTCGTGAAGAACTCTCAAAGATCAGACAGGCGATTGCAATTAACACAAACGTGGAAGGATTGGCCAGGGCGTATAATATCCCTAAAATAAACACTTTCTTGGACGTCGGATCCCAGGCTTTTGATTTTAAGTTTAACGGCGATAGCAGGTATTACCTCTTCGGTTTATCGCTCGAATGGAACCTCTTTGGTTCAGGGAGATACTCCTATAAACGTAAACAGGCTGAATCCGCACACCGAAGTTTGCTTGCAGAGAGCGCCTACGTCGAAACGCAACTAAGAAATCAGCTGAATGTTGCAAAAAACGATTTTCAAAGTACTGTCGCGCAATATGATGCTGCGCAATCCCAACTGAAAACAGCGGATCTTTATTACCGGGATGAACTTCGGCTTTACAAAGCGGGCGAAGCCATTTATATTGAATTACTGGATGCCCAAAACCAGTTGATTAACGCACAATTAGACGCCAATAACGCCCTTTTCGATGCCTGGATCAGGTATGCAGATATCGAACGTGCAACGGCAAGCTTCAACTTAAATTAATTAAAATATACATGATGAAATCATACTTAACCCCGATGTTCTTGCTGAGCTTCTTATTGTCGCTAACCGCCTGCAAGCATAAATCCAAAGACCTGGAAAAGTCTATTAACACCGACCTGATACCAGTAACAGTTGTTGACATTACTTCTATAAAAAGCAGCGCTGAAATTTCAGCCACCGGCTTGGTCTCTACTGAAAATGAAGCAAAATACGCCTTTAAGATCGGCGGAATCATCGCATCTGTCTTAGTGGAAGAAGGTCAGTTCTTTAAGAAAGGTAAGTTGCTGGCAACCTTAAATAACACGGAAATTGGTGCAGGGCTTGATCAGGCCCGGTTAAACGTCGATAAAGCCAAAAGAGATTATGACCGTACGGTTAATCTTTACAAAGATAGCGTAAACACCCTGGAGCAGATGCAGGATGCTAAAACCAGGTTAGACCTGGCCATTCGCTCCCGTGACGCTGTCGCGTTCAATGCGCAATATTCCAAGATTTATGCCACTAGCGATGGTTTTGTGAGCAAAAAAATCGGCAATGTAGGGGAAGTCATAGCGCCTGGTTCTCCGGTTCTTGAAATCAATCAGACAGATGGCAATAACGAGTATTTGCTGAAGGTGGGTGTGACGGACAAGGAATGGGTAATGATCGCGATGGGGCAGCAGGCCCAGGTTACATTGGACGGTTATCCGGGCGATACGCTGAAGGCGAATGTTTTCCGGAAATCTCAGATTGCTGGTAATGGTGACGGTGCTTTTCAAATTGAACTGAAGTTGCAAGCAAAGAATTACAAACCGGCTATAGGCATGTTTGGTAAAGCCATAATTGCTGTAAAAGAACAAACAACAAGCACACTTATTCCTTACGACGCACTGATTGAGGCAGACGGAAATAAGGCCTTCGTGTTTACCGTAACGAGTAATGGCCGTGTTAAACGGATACCGATCATTATCGAGAGATTTAACAACAAGGATGTTTATGTTAAAAGTGGATTAGAAAACATCCAAAAAATTATCATATCCAACAGTGCTTTTTTAAATGAGCAGTCTCAGATCAAAATCATAAAATAAGCCAGATATGAAAATCACCAATTACGCGGTAAAAAATTACCAGTTTACGCTGATCATGTTTGCTATGGTTGCGGCTGTTGGATTAGCAACACTTTTTACAATGCCACGTGCAGAGGACCCGGCGCTTCATCCGCCCTCTTATGTCGTTACCGTCATTTACCCGGGAATCAGTCCAAAAGAAATGGAAGAAACCGTGGTTAAGCCCCTCGAAAAAAAGATCTACCAGCTGGACAACATTGCCAAAATCCTGACGACCATAAAAAACGGGCTGGCCGTGTTAACTATCGATTTTAAATATGGAGTCGATGTCGAAAATAAATACCAGGAGCTGTCTACTGAAGTAAATGCGCTGAAAGGTACCGAGCTGCCCAAAGATATCTATTCCATACAGGTTAAAAAGGTCAATTCCAGTGATGTAAATGTGTTGCAGATCGCGTTGGTTTCGCAAAATGCTTCTGCAAAAGTTATCCGCAATTACGCTGATGAGCTGAAAACGCGTTTGGAAAAGATCACTGAGCTGAAGAATGTGTACTATTACGGCGTTCCGGAACAAGAAATCCGGGTTGATCTCCAACTGGATAAAATCGCCAGGTTAAAAATCCCGATCGCCGCAGTTACAGGAAGTATGCAGAGCGAAGGCGCTGACATTTCCGGTGGAAATTTGAATATGGGAGTTAAATCCTTCAACGTTAAAACCAGCGGAAAATACAGGGATGCGGACGACGTTGCCAATACCGTAGTTTACAGCAATGATGGTAAAATCACCTATCTGAAAGATATTGCCGAAGTTGGTTATAAGAATGAAGTAGAAGTACATTATACACGGCTGAATGGCTTGCGCTGCGTTTTGGTAAGTGCGGCCATGAAGGAAAACCTGAATATTGCCAGCGTTGAAAAAAAATACTTGCCGGTTCTATCAGCATATGAGAAGACACTTCCCCTGAACATTAAAATGGTCAAAAATTTCGACCAGGGTAAGATGGTATCAAACCGCCTTAATAAATTAGGAATTGACTTTGCCATTGCGATCCTGTTGGTGCTGGTCACTCTGCTTCCACTTGGAACCCGTTCCTCGATTATTGTGATGATAACGATACCTGTTAGTTTGGCTTTAGGACTGATTATACTTAATGCGTTCGGTTATTCGCTCAACCAGCTGAGCATCGTCGGCCTGGTTGTGGCACTTGGATTACTGGTTGATGATAGCATTGTTGTAGTGGAAAACATCGAAAGATGGCTGAGAGAGGGCCATTCCCGATCCGAGGCAGTTTTAAAAGGTACCGCACAGATTGGTGAAGCAGTATTGGGCTGTACCGCAACCCTTATCGTTGCCTTCCTGCCTTTGGCGTTTTTACCGGACAAAGCGGGTGAGTTCGTCCGGAGTTTGCCCATCGCTATTATGTCCAGCGTATTTGCTTCACTGATCGTGGCGCTGACGCTGGTCCCATTTTTAGCCTCCCGCATCCTTTTAAAACCTAAGCATGAACATGGCAACGTGTTTTTAAGGGTGCTTCAAAAGTTTATTAATTTTTACGGTGGGATTATGACCCACGCACTGCACAGGCCGGTCTTGACTGCTTTAATAGCGCTGGGAATCAGCGTGTCGGCAATCGCATTATTCCCCCTTGTAGGCTTTAAACTATTTCCGGCTTCCGAAAAAGCCATGTTCCTGGTAAACCTGAATATGCCGCTGCAGACCAATCTTTCCGAAAGTGACCGGATCACCCGGAAAGTTGAAGCAGTATTAAAAACCTATCCGGAAATTAAATACTTTACAAGTAACGTCGGTAAGGGTAACCCGCAGATCTACTATAACATCCGTCAGCAGGACGAGCTTTCGGATTTTGCCCAGATCCTGGTTCAAATGGATGATGAAGCGAGGCCATCGGAAAAATTACTTTTAATCGAACGCCTTCGTAAAAAACTCACGGATTTTCCCTATGCTAAAGTAGAAGTCAAAGATTTTGAGCAGGGACCGCCAATTGAGGCACCCTTATCTATCAGAATCTTTGGGGATAATCTCGACTCCATTCGGGCAATCTCTTTCCGGGTGGAAAAAATACTGCGCGCAAATCCCGGAGCAACCTATGTCAACAACGAATTGAACGTTTATAATACCGACATACGGGTGTCTGTTAACAGAGATAAAGCGAGATCGCTCGGGATTCAGACCGGGGACGTAGATAGGACCGTCAGACTGGCCGTTGCAGGTCTGGAAGTTGCCCAGTATACCGACGAAAAAGGTGATAACCGGAGGGTGGTGATCAATGCTCCATTCCAAAAATTTGCTACAATCGACGCTTTTCATAATTTGTTCGTTAATTCCTCAAAAGGAACACCCGTTGCGCTTAGTCAGATCGCTGCTGTCAATTTTGAAACATCACCTACAGCGATCAATCACTTTAATAAAAGCCGGTTTGCCAAGGTAAATGCTTTTACGAGGGAAGGCGTTCTAGCTAACAATATATTGAAAGATGTGGTGCCAAAGATTGAGGCGCTCAAAATGCCGGAGGGGTATTACTATAAACTTTCAGGCGAAGCCGAATCTCAGGGCGATTCTCTCGGTGGCAACTTTATTTCCGTTATTATCATGAGCTCTTTCCTGTTCGTAGCCGTACTCATCCTGCAGTTTAAAAATTTCAGGGGAATCCTTATTGTGCTATCTGTTATTCCACTTGGTCTTGTCGGTGGCATCGTACTCCTTTACCTGACCGGGAACCACATGGGGATTGTAACGATCATCGGGTTTATTGGCTTGTCTGGCATCGAAGTAAAAAACTCGCTATTGTTGGTTGATTTTACTAACCAGCTCCGTAAGGAAGGTATGCCGCTTGAAGAAGCGATCATACATGCCGGCGAAACCAGGTTCCTGCCAGTAGTGCTTACCTCCCTGACAGCGATCTTCGGATTAATCCCTATAGCGCTTAACCCAAACCCTAACATATCGCCATTGGCTGTTGTTTTAATTGGCGGGCTAATTACATCAACCCTGTTATCAAGAATTCTAACACCGGTGATGTATAAACTGATACCCCCGTCAATTGAAGTTAACAACAGGGAGGAACCAAATAGCTGATACCATCGGTTATAGCAGGGTGATTAATCAGCGTTGCCGGTTAATCACCTCTTTTTAAAACTGTGCCACAGGAGGATGTTGCGTTTTTGAATTGCGCGCACTGTGCATAGGCGAATATTTGATTATAATAGATTAAAAGTATCTTATGGATTCTCCTAAAAACAAATGGCTTGAACTTACTATCGTCCTGGCCGCCCCGCTGCTATCGGTAATTGATGTATTTATTATTAACGTAGCCATTCCAGCCATTAAAATAGGGGTGCATGCAACGGATGCCGAAGTCCAGTTGGTCATTGCCGGATACCTGATGGGCTATGCAGCTTTCTTGATTACCGGAGCACGCGCCGGTGATCATTTTGGTAAGAAAAAGGTCTTTTTCTGGGGGATGTTGTTCTTCACCGTAACCTCATGTCTTTGCGCTTTATCCATGTCAGCATTCCAATTGAATTTTATGCGTTTCTTTCAGGGTATAAGCGCATCATTTATGGTTCCGCAAGCGATCGCTTATATTCAGATATTGTTCACAACACCTGGTGAAAGGGCGAAAGCGTTCGGTTTATTTGGTATCACATTGGGCGTGGCTTCTATTGCAGGTCAAATACTCGGCGGCTATTTTTCAGACACGCACTGGGCGATTGAAGGTTGGCGGCTTATCTTTCTCATTAATCTTCCGATCGGCGTCACAACCTTATGGGCCGGAAACAAGTATTTGGAAGAAACACCCGGCAATAAATCAGGTCGCTTTGACTATGCCGGCGTTTTGATTTTGACATTGGCACTTTTTGCCCTGATTTATCCATTGATCGAAGGACGTGAAGCAGGGTGGCCATTATGGAGTATAAGCCTCATCATATTTTCGTTATTGCTCTTCATGTATTTTATATATGACCAGAAACAAAAATTAAAACGAAATACCAACCCGCTAATTGACATGGGGTTATTCCGGATTAGAGACTTCAATATAGGCCTGATAGCCGTTTTGTTTCATTTTATGATGCACACCTCTTTTTTATTGATCATTGCAGTGTACATCCAGAATGGGTTGGGTATCTCAGCTTTGGAATGCGGGATTTATTTTATACCATTGGGCACATTATTTACAATGTCATCGGTATTGGCCTCTAGGTTGATCGTTTATTTTGGTAAGCGCGTATTACAGGTGGGGATAGTCATATTATTGACGAGTTTTATATTGCAAAGCATCTATTTCAGACCAGGCGTCGATGGCTGGATGGTTTTTTTATTTTTGGGCATTTACGGTCTTGGCAACGGCTTAGTCCTGCCTTCATTACTTAACCTGGCATTACAAAATGTTCCTCCCGATTTTACCGGTGCCGCAGCCGGTGTTTATTCCACATTTCAGCAAACGGCTTCTGCCTTAGGTGTAAGTATTATAGGCGGAGTATTCTTTTATTATACTCCTCAAGGCCTGCAGATTGCATTTGGCTGGGCAATAGCTGCGTTTATTATTTGCCTTCTTTTAGTCTCTATAATGCTTTTTCTGCTGCCAAACAGCCGGCCCGGAGCCGAAAATGTTCATGATTAAACGAATTAACGGACGTGAACAGCTGTTCAAATAGACCCGAGAGCCGCAGAAGCGTTTAAGCATCTGCTATAACCATGTGCTGTTGATAAGTTTATCCCGGAGATGAATATAAAAGGCGAAGCAGGTAAATGCTTCGCCTTTTTGTCAAATGACATAGACATTTTCGTTTTAATCCTCATCTTATTGAGAACATACGCAGGTTTCTTTAGATTAATACCGATTTGTTTTTGATAATAAAATCCATCATACTTATAGGTTTCTTTCCAGTGATCTCCTCTACATTATGATTAGTGCCGGAAAAATAGCCGTCCAACACATCCTGTGAAATTGCCAAAATGTGTTGCGTAAAATAATCGTTCCCCATCAGGGCTGTTCTTACAGTAGGCTCAAATGCTGGGATGTCTACTGGATAGTAAGTGATTTTTCTTCCGATTACCTCCGATACCATATCTGCAATTTCGTATTGAGTTAATTCTTCCAGACCGAACAGTTGATAACTTTTCCCTGCGTGGGGTTTCGGATCAGCTAAAATCGCTGCAATTACCCGTCCCTGATCTTCACCGGTTATCGGTGCGTAAGCAATGTCACCGAATGGATACGATATTGCACTCTGCGTCTTTATAGAACGTGCTGAATATAAGAGCCATTCTGCGAACAAGGTGGGTTTCAAGTGTGTGACGGGAACGCCTGACCTGTCAAAAACATTTTCAGCTATCCAGTGATTTTGCGCGGCATGACTAACGGAAGCCCGTCTCGCGGGCGCCTGAGACATATTGACGATTGCCTCAACGCCTTGTTCCAATGCGGCCTGTGCAAAGTAAGCAGTCGATTCTACAATGCCCGGCACCTGAACAGGATACAGATAATAAGCTGCACGAACATCACGCAGGACCTCACTAAGCCGGTTGAAATCTGACAGATCTCCTTCTACAACTTCCACCCCCTTTGATTCGAGCTCTTTGGAACGATCGTCAATCTGGTGAACCAGTGCGCGCACCGGAATGCCTGATTTGAGCAGGTTCCCGATCGCATGTCTACCGGTAACACCTGTGGCGCCGGTTATTAAAACTTTTTTTTCCATGATACAAATTTCTAATTCACTTTAAGCGCATATTTAATAAATAGGGATTTTATAGCACAACCTTGCTTACTCGAATGAGCTGCGGTTCTTGCGGATAAAATCAATGATAGGTATCGGTTTGCGGCCGGTGATCTCTTCGACATTGTTATTCAAACCTTCCAAAATTCCGTCACGGAAATCCTGTGCTATTGCAGAAAGGTGCTGGACAGTGTAGGGAATAAAACCATTTGCTGTTAAGACATCGGCAAAAGCTGCTATCTCTAAGGGAACGTAGGTAATCTTTCTTTCCAATACTTCTGATAGTATTTCGGCAATCTGTGATTGTGTAAGTTCTACGGGTCCGAATAGCGGATAGGTTTTTCCTGCGTGGCCTTCCGGCTTTGCCAGAATGGAGGCAACAACGCGCCCGATATCTTCGCCCGCTATTGCGCCGTAACGGGCATCACCCAGCCCGGAAAGTATCCGGTTATTTGTCTTAATATCAGCTGCAAAATATAAAAGCCATTCCTGGAATAATGTTGGCTGCAAATGGGTAACAGGAACTCCCGAACGGTCGAATAGGCGTTCTGCTATCCAATGGCCTTGTGCAGCATGGCTGGCGGTACCGCGCCTCGCTGTCCGCTGGGACATGTTTACGATCAGGCTTAACTTTTCTTCCGCTGCAGCCTGCGCGAAATAGGCACTTGCTTCTAATAAGCCGGCCGACTGTACAGGATATACAAAATAAGCTTTGGATATCCCTTTCATGGCCGCACTAACTGCATTAAAATCGGTCAGGTCTCCGGCCACGATCTCTACGCCCTGGGCTTCGAGCGCATCTGAGCGCTCATCAATCTTGTGAACCAATGCCCGCACCGGGACACCATATTCAAGTAACTGATTAATAGCGCTGCTTCCCGTAGCGCCTGTGGCTCCTGTAATTAATACTTTATTTTCCATGATTTTTTATATTGGTCTTAATTATAACGTAAGTGAAGAAAATTCCGGAATGCCCTGTAGGTTCTGTTCTCTTCAGGCATTTGTTATTTGATAATGCTAATCTTCTGCTTCATCTGTCAATAAAAAACGAAGGGGACTGATCGGCGCGAGTTCAACAAACTGGAAGTCCATCATCCCAGCTACTCCCAAGGGCAGTTTCTCCAGTAACTCGTGGGCTTCGGCAATAGTTTTTACATTCATGACGAATACAGCACCGCTGATATCTGGTTTTACCCACCACAGCTCTATCGCGCCCGTCAAATAAAGACGAAGCGTTGCCGGGACTTCTTTAATCATAACTGGTATCCGAGCCTGCATATCCATCCCTTTCGCATTGAATGATCCGATCGCAAGGATCTTAGAGGTTGCAATTGTCAGATCCGGTAATTTTACCGCTACTGTACTGTTTGATTCGTTTTTCATATTGAGTTTAATGGTCGTAAGTAGATAGCATTCCGGTGGTCAATTTGCCGGATTCTCATCTTACCTAATAAGACAAGGTTGATGCCACCGTATAATGTCTTGACATTTAGTTAAATACGAGTAGTGGTTAAGATTTTTACTACTATATTTCGTAAAAGAACGTTTTGTATCAACCATTTCTAAATGCATTACATTCCAATGCCCGCTTCAGATAAAAAGCAATTGTTAGCCTGCTCTCTATTTGCAACTTCAGCATTTATAGGCCGGGACAATTGCATTTACTTAGTCGTTGTTAGCAGTTAAGCGCCTAAGTAGGTCGCCGAAAGGTGCGTTAAAAGAATCAGATCTTTCCTGGCATCTTTGAAGTGTTCTAATAATAGCTGTTTGATCTCTTTTCTGCCACATAGATCTGCAACCGACCTCAGTATATGAATGGATGCAAATTCTATGCTTTTAATATTTTCGAGATAAAAAAGGAGAGACAAAGCACGAATGGAAGAATTATCTCGATAACGATGAATCGAACAAAAAAGATCCTCGATCAGGCAAATTAAGCTTTCGCAATGTTCAAATTCATATTTGCTGTTGAGTAAGGAAAATATTCGATCTATTCCGGTTAGCTGTTGCTTTATTTTAACTAAAGCTTCAGCTATAAGGCTATCCAGATCATTTGGTACATGTGCGTAAACATCAGGCAGGCGTTCGTATAAATGAGCCTTAACACAATAAATTCTGTTAAGATGATTTATTAAAAAAGAATGCGATTCAGGGTCATTTAAAGAACCCGAAGATGATTGTCCAAATTCGTTTTCCATAGGTTTTGGATTATATGCTTAAAAGCACTTTAGCAGTTAAAATGACTATTTCATAAAAACATCTTCATCCGCGGTTTAACGTTCAATTCTGTCTGTACCAGAACCGGGCACGTAATGTATTCCGGGCGTTAACCAAAATAATAAAACAACCCTTGAATACCGGAAATTAAATGGAGAAAGTATAATTGCAACGGTTAATATAATACTTGTGTAAAGCCAGGGATTCGCACTTCCCGACAGAATGGAAACAGCAACTGCGATGGTAACCATTTCAGCAACATTAAAGGCATAGCTTAATAGCATAGCAACATAAAAGTACCCGGGCTCCACCTCAAAAATAAGGTTACAACGAGGGCATGCTGTATTCATATGCTGTCCGTGAAAACCATACATACTGTTGGAGAACATGTTTCCCTGACGGCAACGCGGACATTTGGCCTGTAAAAAAGCGGGCCAGACCGGCAATTCTTTCTTTGACTCTTCGATCATGATTTAGATTAATAAATAAGCAGTGTTACTCAACACGCTATGCAGCAATTATTGCCAATCTGATGCCAAGCGTTATTTGTCTGTAAATCAATAGTGTAATGTTTATTCGCTCGTAATTGAATTGCTATATATCGTTAATAGTCAATTTGTAAAACGAATTAACATGAGTTACCGCTTCCTTATGCAATCTAATTGGAAAGCGGCTTTATAGGTGGTATGAGCCTTCGTTAAGAAAATTCCGAATGTGCATTTGCCGATATACGAAATATCGTCATGTTAAAGCGGGTGTACTTTCGTAAAGTGTTGAAAATTAAATATGTAAAGAGTGGCATGTAATTAGGCACTATATATACGATGCTCAGGTGATGTGTAATCCGAACTATGCCGTTAATACAGGATTAGTTAGCTGGTAACTCAATAGTTTTCACCTACATCAAATTTAATGACAACCTAAGATCATGAATAAATACTTTGATAATCTACGACTGAAAAGATTAAGGCTCCTGGACATCACATCCGGGTTAACCCCCGATCAGTACAACTTTGTTCCCCTAGGCTTCAATAATAACGTGATATGGAATATGGGACATGTCTTAACGGTCAGTGATCGCCGGCTTGAACGTGAGCACGGGTTCTCAGCGCCCGATCATGGGATCGATCTTGATCTTTTCGCCAGGGGCACCAGACCATCGTTTGTTTTTGATCAGCCTGCTATTCTAGCGATCAGATATGAATTGCTTCATTCAGTTGCTGTCTATGAACAGAAAAGCAACGCATTGTTGGGCACCGCAGGTAGTTCGGGCACTATGGCCAGTTCGTTAGAATTTTTGCTCTTCCACGAAGATTACCACTATTTACGCGTCGAGGAGCTTTTAAAAGCGACGGCACACTTATCCTTAATTGTATAAGCTATGAAATTCATTAAAAATTGTCTTTTGATATTGCTAATAGCCAGCCTGCAAAAAGTGTCTGGCCAGGTTGATTCCGTCCAACCGTTTCCGACGCTGCGAGATAGTATCACTGTACGCGTTCATTCAAAATACAATGATGTCGGAAAAATTCACAGGATACTTTTTGGCGAAAACTACCGGAAAGATTGGGCAATGCCGGTAAAACTCCCGGTAATCCGGCTTTCTGAACTCTTCGGCGGATTAAAGCCCATTCGTGAAGGCGGCGGTATGGAATCCAAAACTTTGCGTTTAAGAGACCCTGCCGGTAAGGAATGGGTATTGCGAAGCGTGGAAAAGACTCCTGAAAAATTACTTCCTGATAATTTTCAGGGGACATTCGTGGTAGACTGGATTGATGATGAATTGAGCGGCCAACACCCTTTTTCTGCATTAATAGTCCCCCCGCTGGCTCAGGCAGCGAAGGTTCCGCACGCCGACCCTGTCATTGGTGTCGTTGCAGCAGATACTATCCTTGGCAAATACAATAAGGTATTTAAAGGGATGGTTTGTTTATTGGAACAGCGCGAGCCCGCAGGCCCTTCCGAAAATTCCCAGAAAATGGTTGACGACCTTAAAAGAGACCATAAGAATCGCCTGGATGCCGAGCTTTTTCTCCGCGCCCGAATGCTGGATTTATTGCTTGGAGACTGGGACAGGCATGAAGACCAGTGGCGCTGGAAAGTCAACAAAACATCCGCGGGAAAAGAATATGTCGCCGTGCCCCGTGATCGAGACCAGGTTTTTCATGTGACCCAGGGTGTGTTTCCTTCCATTGCATCCCTTCCCTGGCTGGATCCGGTTTTGGAAAATTTTGATGGGGAGATACCGAGTGTTAAATATTCTATGTTCAAAACTAGGTTTTTAAAGAACTTTTCAGATCCGCAATTATCCTACAACGACTGGACCCGTATAGTTGATGAATTCGTACAGTCCGAAACCGATAACGTTTTCGAGGCTGCATTAAAACGCCTTCCCGTTGAGGATTATCGCTTAAGACATGATATGCTGATGGAGAAATTAAAAAAACGCAGGGGTAACATTGCCGCGGCGATGTCCCGTTATTACCTCTTCATCAATCGCATCGTAGACATTCAAGCTACTGATGCCCGTGAGCAAATAACCTTAACCAGCACCCCTGACAAGGCTTTACGGGTCAAAATACAGGGCATAACAGCATCCGGGCAATTTTCCGGCTTATTGATGGATCGGGTTTTTGACCCTGATACAACCAGTGAATTGAGAATATATACTCGCGGTGGAGATGACCAGATTGTCGTTGACAACAAAAACTCGCCTGTTAAGGTACGTTTTGTCGACAGTACAGGTAAAAAGTCCTTTGAGATAAAGCACTCCCCGGTTCCACTTCGCCTGTATGGCCTGCACGAGTCTATAAATTTGATTGATCCACATCACAAAATGCGCGATCTGACTCAAAAAAATAATGCAGCAGGAAAGTTTATACCTACTAATTTATATAATATCTGGATGCCATTAGTAAATGCCGGCGGTAATGCAGATGACGGATTTCTGCTGGGGTTGGGTGTTCGGTACACCGGCGTTGACGGATTTCGTAAAGTTCCTTATTCCACCCGTCAATCATTGATGATCACTCATTCATTCAGTACGGAAGCTTTTCGGGTAAAATATGATGGAGAATGGTTGCAGGTAATTGGAAAGACTGACCTGGTTCTTCAGGCCTTGCTTCAGGCACCGGACAATACCATGAATTTCTTTGGAAGAGGTAATAATACGATCCTAAATAAAGACGGGGACTTCCACAGGTTTTATCGTGCGAGATTTGATCTGTATCAGTTCGATGCAGGATTTCGCTGGAAATTGGGCCTGGGTACAACTTTCACCGCCGGGCCGTCTTTTCAGCAATATCATACTGATCCGGATGCTAATATTGGGCGGTTTATTAATGAGCCAAACCTGATCCATAATTATGACAGTGTTTCAGTTAACCGGAATAAAGCACATCTTGGAGTTACGTTAAAATTGGAATCTGACAAACGGAGCAACAAAGTTTTGCCTACCGGGGGATACCAGTTTTCCCTAAAGGTTCAGGAATATTTCGGACTGGATTCGTATGCCAAATCGTTCGTTCAGATTTTGCCGGAATTTACTATCTACCAAAAACTTAACGGCAATGGAAGTGTGGTTTTATCTGATAGAATCGGCGGAGGCCTTACTATCGGGAAACCGGCATTCTACCAATCTTTATTCTTAGGCGGGCAGGGAAACCTGCTGGGTTATCTGCAGAACCGTTTCTCCGGACAAAATATGTTATATAATAATCTGCAAATGAGAGTTAAAATTGGAGATATTGCCAGCTACATTGTACCGGGCCAAATCGGATTGACGGGCTTTTTTGATACGGGACGTGTCTGGGTAAGTAAAGAGCAATCCAGCACCTGGCATCTCGGTACGGGTGGCGGCATCTACTTTGCGCCGGCAGGGTTAACAGTAGTGCAGTTTCTGGCCGGGCACTCCAGCGAAGGCTGGTACCCCTACATCGCCTTAAACTTCAGGATGTAAGGTGGTCTTTGATCAACTGCTTTCGTAATTCTTCACGTGCATCTTCATTGAGCGCGATCTGGACAGCCGATCGGTAGCGATCTGTGTCTACAGGCTCATATTTCAGACTCCAAGCCATGGATTCAACTATAAGCGGCAGCAGGTCTATGCTTTTTTGAGTTAGCCGGTAGCGGGTTTTATATTTATTTGCCGGGTTTATCTGTTTTATAAGAAGACCATCTGCTTCCAGCTTAAGAAGCCGTTTGGAAAGTATGTTGGAGGCCACTCTTTCTGCTGAGGAGAGTAATTCCTTAAAATATTGTTTATTCTCAAAAATGACATCCCTCAGAATTAATAAAGCCCACTTATCACCTATAGCCTCCACGGTAAGGTTTACAGGAGAAAACGACCTGTGATTTTCCATCTCATTTATTTAAATTTTGTAAAAAATCGCCATTTTATTACTTATTAGGGATAATTTATGTTCAAGTGGACATAAATACCAAACAGTACGGATAATACTGTTTGGCATTAGTTGTTATTTTGTTGCTTCAAAGACAAGGGTATAAAGTGGAGAACGCATCGGCACATCTCCCAACTGTTTGATTAGTTCCTCCGTTAGCGCAGCTTCTATTTTTGATATCGCGGACGGGTCACGCTGATTAATGATCATATATACCGGTAAGCCCTGAATAAATCCTTTTGCCGCAAGTATGGCCTGACTGATTTCTCCTGTTAACCGAACGCCTTGTACTGCAGCGTCCTTAAAGCCGATGTTTTCCATCAGGTTTAAAACCTGCTGGTCATTCTGCATGGAGAAAGGTCCTGGTGACTGCCTGATCGGGTCGATTCCCAGGAATGCTTTGATCGTGTCAGCGCCGATTTTCCAGATTCCGTTTTCGTTAAGGTCGCCCCAAACACTAAAGATCAATTTACCACCCTTTTTTAATACTCGGTATATTTCCCGCAACGCGCGTTCAGGGTCAGGAACCAACATAACCCCGAACTGGCAAACGATCATGTCGAAAGATTCGTCAGCATAAGGAATGTTCAGCATGTCGACCGTTTCCCAGGCGAGGTTATTACCTTCTATTTTCGATTTGGCAACTTCCAGCATGTCTGGATTCAAGTCGCTTGCAATAATCTGTGTAGTTGCCGGCAGTGTATGCAATAATTGACGGGTCAACCTTCCCGTTCCGCTTGCTAACTCAAGTACCCGGTTAATCTCCGCGCCGCTTATTCTTGCCGCCAGATCTTGCGCAAAGCCCTCGAATAAAAATGGTCCGAGGTAGTCTTCATAGTTTTGAGGAACCGATCCTTTAAATGTTGTTACGTCTTGTTTCATGAGATGATTTTTTAAAATTTAAATCGTTTTGGTTGGGTGATAAAGTTATTTAGTTATTTATACTGCTGAATAGTACGATATTGTCTGTAAGTATCGACACGTATTCGTTTTCAGTTAAAGAGTTGTTAGTTATTCTCAAAGAGGCCAAACCGTGAATGAATGCCCATAATAAATAGGCCTTTTTAAATAATGCAGGCTCATTTGCTTTATAGTTTTGAGGCAGGAAACTCATTATTTTACCAATAGGTTCGATCAAGGATTGAATTGCCATATTAGGCGATATCGTTGTACTGGCATTGACGCCGATGCCAAACATCAATTGGAATAACGGTGTGTACTTTATTGTAAAGATCCAGTAAGCCAGTCCGATTTCTCTAAGTTTATGCTCAGCATCCTTTGCATCCGTTTGTGCCGTTACCATCATTTGTTGCAAACGTCTAAAACCAATGGCGGATAACTCTGTCGTTAAAGCTTCCTTATTATGGAAATACTGGTAAATCACCGGTGCTGTAGCGTGTATCTTCAAGCTGATTTTTCTCATGCTCATAGCTTGCCAACCCTCTCTAAGGCAAATGTTCATAGCGGCATCGATGATATTTTTACGCATTCGATCGTCGTTGTTTCGCCGCCTTAGCAATAAGCCGTTTTTAGGTGTGTCAATTTCGCTTTCCATGATAAAAGTCTATGCGCTGAAATCAAGTATCGCTGCTTCTGATAACGTAAGTGAAACACTGGGATGATCAGTTCGGCCGCTTCTGATAGCCTGTTGGTATTGATCATACTGTGCTTGCCAGTCTTCAGCTTCGATGCTAATTTGCCTTTCTTGACCATTATCTCTAACGGCAGTGTAAGCCGGAATAAGTTTTATGCCTGGTTCAAAATGGTCGATGTAATCATTAACTTTCATAGTCATTTATTTTAATTGATTATTTGATACACCAAATGTAAACAAAAACCAGTTGCAAATAACAAGTGGTTGTTTAATTTGTTATTTCTATGACAATCTTCATTTTGCGTGGCCATGTATTAATAGTGTATAAAAATAGTTGCTGTTCTTTTTACAGCAGCCCGGGCGGAACTTAAACTGCTATAACAATACCATTTTTTAACTATTTGAAATATAGTAAGTTGTAATTATTATGCTGATGACATATTATGTGATGTCGTAATTCAACCGAAAATTTTCGACATAACGGGTTTACATCCATATGGTGTAATGACAATTTGAATTCAAACGATTAAACGGAATAAGCCTGATAATAAGGCATACTTGGTGGGAAACCATACTGGATAGGAAACGCGAAAATGAAAGGTTTTATCTCCAACCGGGAGAACTCCGGCAAAGGGAATTATATAGCCTATATTTCAATTGAGCGATCATGACATCGTGATTTTGACTCATCATTTTTCAGGTTAAAAATGTCATCAATTGAGGTAATAGCTATCAGGGTGGACGATGAATCAGTGGGCCTTAAGCTTTTTTGAAACTGCCGTTGAACCGACATAGGCTCTGCTATTACCTAAACTGCGCGGTAAGGGTGGTTATCTTTTAAGGTAAAGGTTATCTTTATTTTTGTTCCGCCCAAGCTGCTAAGTTCAAACAAGCCTTCCAGGTCCTCTGTCAAGCCCTTCATCATGGTCATACCAAATGAATGGGAGTTAAGGGCATCAAATTCCGCTGGAAGGCCAATACCATTGTCGGAAACGATCAAGATGATTTCATTTTCTCCGGCCACATTTAGACCAACTGAAATTATGGCATCTGAATGGTCTTTGAACGCATATTTGATGGAATTGGTAATCGCTTCATTAAGTATCAAACCAATTGGTATTGCTTGTTGAACATCCAAATGCACTGCAACTACTTGCTTGTCAAAGATCACATGGTGTTTCGTTTTATAAGTTTCTTTCAAATAGTCTACCAGTTCGTTGATGTAATCAGGCATATAAATACTGGTCATGTTATTATCCCTGTATAGTTTTTGATGAATAAGCGACATTGCCTGTATTCGGGTTTGACTGTCAATATTGGCATTTAGCGCTTCTTCATCATGAAGGTAAGTGGATTGGGAGTTTAATAAACTCATTACGATCTGCAAATTATTCTTTACCCGGTGGTGAATTTCTTTTAACAGCCATTCATTATCTTTTAATAAACGCTCAAGAGCGATATTTTTTGTCAGGATCTCCGTCTGTTTTATTTTTAGTTTCTGATTGTTTTTTTGTTTTATAAGATACCGGTTGTACACAAATCCGATAATCATTAATGACATTATTAGTCCGGATACATAAAATTTCCTGGATCTTATCGCCTCTGATAATGCTTGCTGATTTAACTTGTCTGTCGCCTGTAACAGTTCAAGATCCTTTTGCTTTTGAGCGGTCTGGTACTTAATATTAATGTCTTGAATTTCCTTGACTCTATCTTTAGTAAAGAGAGAGTCTTCCAGTGCTTTATAAAGTATATAATGTTTTAACGCTGCGGCTATTCTGCCGGCTGCAGAGTCCACCTTGTACTCCATAAGATGTACTTGCGGCAGAACAGAAGGATTAAGAACTCCGGGAGGAGCTGCCAAAACTTTCTTCAGATAGGGGGGCGCCTTGCTGTACTGGCCGGAATTAACATAAAATGATAATACAATCTTATACTTTAAAAAATAGTCTTCGGGTGTCACCTTCCCGTGTTCGTAAAGTTCCGTTACCTGCTTTAGCATTTCCAGGTACTCAGCTTCAGCCTTTTTGTATTGTTTTAGTTTGTCGAAACAAAGACCAAATGCAGTCGATTGCGCATACCTTTTAAAAGCACCATCAGGTGGTGACAAACTAAACGATCTGATAATAAAGCTCAATGCTTGTTTGGGTTGATCCATATGTATTAATATCACCGCACAATGTGCAGTGAGCATATCATACTGATCAAAATTTTTCAGGGTACGCATGCAATTCAAAGTACGCCTGAAATAGTATAAGGACTGGCGATTCATTTGCTGGTCTTTATAAAATTGCCCCAGGTTAAAATAAAATTGAACGGCATTCAGGGTATCACCTGAGGCTTCCGCATTTTTGAGTGCTTCAAGGTCATAGTATAATTCTTTATCGATATTGCCCTTTTGACGATGGAGCATAGATATGAGATTATAGATTTCGTAAATTTTAGGATATTTTATAGCCTTATACACTGAAAGTACTTCCGACATTTCATTTTCAGCCAGGCTTAACCGGCCGGCGGTCAGGTGTATATAGGCTAATTCTTTAAGCATATCCATGGCATTGTTCCGATCACCGACTGCCTTGTAATTCTGAATCAGGTTTTTATAGATTTCCTCTTTTATTGTCCCTGTTTCTGGCCTGTACGGTAAACACTGGGAAAATCTGATCAATGTTCTTAAAACGTTGGGCCTGTCCTGTTTCTTTTCGTAATAGTTCACGACTTCCATAAAACTCGACCTTCCCTGCTGCCAATTTCCTCCTTCCAGATAAAAATCGCCTAACCACTTTAGAGCTTCCATTCGCCAGTAGTCTGCGTGCAATGCGCTGGATAATGTTTTCGCTTGTCGGATAAAGTAAGCGCCGCTGTCTAGGTCTTTTGGGTCTGAGCCCGGGCGTTCAATGTATGATTGGCCTAGCCTTAACATCAACCTGACCTTATTAGTATCCTGCTGACACAACTTAATCAATTCTGCCTGGAATCTGGGCTTATCAATGGGTATGCATCGCGTGAACCTATCCCAGGTAGCCTGCTCATTAACGTGATCTTTTCTCGACCTGTAGTAATTCACAACCTCCATAAAACACGTTTTTCCAGCCTCCCAATTATTCCCTTCCAGATAGCTGTCTCCCATCCATTTCAACACCTCTAGTCGCCATTTGTCAGAATGGAGTGCAATGGCTTGTTGCATTGCCTGTTTAATGAATACTAAACTACTGTCAAGGTCACGTTTTTGAGAACCGGGGCGTTCAATATATTGTTGGCCTAACCGAAGCAATGATTTAATATGAATGGTATCTGAATAGCGCTGTTGTATGGCAATATTACTTAAAGACATGGCTCGCACTCTTGATGTGAAAGTCTGCCACACAAGCAATTCTAAAACGAAGATTAAAGCTATTTTTTTACTTTTACCCATTATGTTTTATATCGATGCAAATGCACCACTCGCTTTTCTTTTTACTGCCGTTCGATCGAAAGTCTCTCAGTTCATGCCGGAATCAAATGCATTAGATTCATTCACTTTAAGGCGCAGTGATCTGGCATGCGCTTCCTAATAGCTTGATTCTGCAAAAAAGGTATATTTAAATAAACTGCCTGATATCAGGAGTAATTTTTGATCATTCTTGACTATTGTAAAAATAGTTTAAAAATCAACACTATTTGGAGGTTTGTATTTGAACCCTCATGCCAGACCCCGATTTTCTGAGATGAGTATTGATTTTATAACACGCGAACTCGGTTGTGACCTTTTCGGTCCCAACCTGTATGGTGCCTTTCGGCTTCAATGTCATCAAAAATGCCTTAGCGATAAGCCAAGGCATTTCAGATGAACACTTTATTTGCTGTTGGTAGCCGCTGGCTTAAGAATTAATAAAGCTCAGTAAGTCAGCGTTTATCGTCGCAGATTCCGTAGTTGGCATTCCATGCGGAAATCCCGGGTAGGAAATTAATGTCCCGCGCTTAAGTAATTTTACAGCTTTTTGCGCTGAGATCGGAAAGGGGACTATCTGATCGTCTTCACCATGCATAACCAGAACCGGTAGCTCTACGCTTTTGAGGTCCTCTGTGAAATCAGTTTCTGAAAACGCTTTGATGCAGTCATATTGGGCTTTTATACCCCCCATCATTCCCTGGCGCCACCAGTTATCCTGAATACCCTCCGATGTTTTCGCCCCGTCGCGGTTATACCCAAAAAAGGGTATGGTAAATTCCTTAAAGTATTCTTGTCTTCGTGTTGCTGTATTCAGTCGGATCTCGTCAAATATGGCCATCGGAGCTCCCACCGGATTACTTTCACTTTGTAACATAACCGGCGTAACCGAGCTGATCAATACTGCTTTGGACACGCGGTCCTGGCCATATTTTGCTACATAACGAATCACTTCCCCGCCACCGGTGGAATGGCCTATATGTATGGCATTCTTTAAGTCAAGGAACGATGTCAATTCCGCTACGTCGGCTGCATAAGTATCCATGTCATTGCCCATAGCTGTTTGTGTGGAACGGCCGTGTCCTCTGCGGTCATGAGCAATAACGCGAAAACCTTTTTCTGCAAAAAACATCATTTGTGCGTCCCAGTCGTCACTGGTTAATGGCCAGCCATGGTGGAAGAACAAGGGTTGACCAGAGCCCCAGTCTTTGTAATAAATCTCGGTACCGTCTTTTACTGTAATTTTCATGTTCTTAAGATTATTTATGTATTTAAAAGTTAATTGCTATGGGATTCAAATTTCTAGTGCCGGTGGATAGTCAATAGGTATCTGTGTTAGCCGATAGACGTAATTGGTAAAAGTCATGACCACAATTAAAGAGAGCAGGTCAATCACTGCAGCTTCATAATAACCGAGGCCGTAAAATTTCTCAAGCAGATCTTTTTGTACGGCACCTTTTTTTTCAATTACTGATTTTATAAATTGGTACAACACCTGCCATTTCAAGTCGGGGGTCAACCCTGTCCTAATCAGTAACGTATCTTCTTCTTTCCAGCCATTTTTAATTGCGGACTGTGTATGTGAAGCCAGGCAGTAGTGGCATCCATTTAATTGAGAAACAATAAGGTATATTCCCTCGCGGTCCTTTGCATGGAAGGAACCACGGCTTTGTTCAGCGGTGAATGCCGCATAAGCATTAAGTGCATTAGGCGAATAGCCGATAGTAGCATACAGATTTGGAATGAATCCTATCGTTTTCTGAAATTTTTGGTAGACATTCTCCAGGGCTTCGGGAACCTCTACATAGCTTGGTACCTCAAATGGCAGCATAATGTAATCTTTAAGGCCTGATTTCGTCAGACAGAAACCAAATAGCTACAACAATGCCAGTTTGTAAGATGCTGAATAATAGAAAATTAAGCTTATTTTAGAATTTTTATCTTATTTGATTTCGTAAATCAACCAAACTAATTCGGAATAACGCCGGAAGGCAAGGCACATAAAATAGACATTAACTTTATATGATATCCTTTTGAACCGATGGTAAACCGATAAGTAGCCGTCTGGAATCTAGGCTGTCGATGTTTTCAACCGGCATCAACGCTCCATTGTTTTCAAGTCTGTGCCATAGATTTGAAAACCTTTGTCTGCTACAGGATGGGGACACTTTAAAAGCATTGAAATATAATAATGCCGCTTGCGGATACTTTTGATTGATGGCAAGCGTATCAGCTCGCTTCAAAGATCGGCAGATAGGGGACCATTTGAGCACGCAGATCTACACTCGTAAAAACAAAAAGTAATGCTATTACCGCAGATTTATAATTCATGACTGTAGGCTTAAACAAAAAGGGCGGAGTAGTTTTTAATACTCCGCCCTGATTAGCGATATGATTTTACGCTCATTTAACCACCTGATATTATAGCAGGGCTGATTTGTATTTCACTATAAAATCCATCATACTCATCGGCTTTTGACCGGTAATATCCTCCACGTGAGAATTTGTCCCTGAGAAATAACCATCACGGCAATCCTGTGCAACGGCGAGAATATGCTGGGTAAAATAGTCGTTGCCTTTCATGGCAGTTCTGAGGATAGGCTCAAATTCATGGATTTCGACAGGTTTGTAAGTGATCTTACGTCCGATCACCTCTGACACCATTTCCGCGATTTGATATTGCGTCAGTTCTTCCAGGCCATAAAGCGGATATGTTTTGCCGGCATGCGGCGCTGGATTGGCCAGGATGGAGGCGATTACGCGTCCCTGATCATCGCCGGTTATTGGTGCATATGCAACATCTCCGAAAGGATATATGAGCGCATCCTGCGTTTTGATCGAACGAATTGAGTATAATAGCCACTCTGCGAAAAACGTCGGTTTCAAATGTGTCACAGGAACTCCGAATTTGTCAAATACCCGCTCAGCTACCCAGTGATTTTGCGATCCGTGGCTTACAGAAGTACGCCTTGCAGGCACCTGAGACATATTGACAATAGCTTCCACGCCATTTTCTAAAGCCGCCTGGGCAAAATATACGGTTGACTCAATGATACCTGGCACCTGAATCGGGAAAAGATAGTAAGCGGCTCTGATATCTTTTAAGACTTCACCTATTTTGTTAAAGTCTGATAGGTCGCCTTCCACCACTTCGACACCCTGTGTTTCCAATGCCACCGAACGTTCATCTAATCGGTGCACTAAAGCCCTGACAGGAATATTCATTTTTAAAAGGTTGGCGATTGCATGTTTTCCTGTAACCCCGGTTGCACCGGTTATAAGCACTTTTTTTTCCATTTTTTCTTTTATATAATTAGGCGATACCGGTATGGCCGTTAAATGCCTTCACCGGGCTTTAAGTTGATCTGAAATCGTCAACTGTTTTGTGTTACGAGCTGCATGAGCCTGTTGATCCTGTTATAATGGATTTGCTCATGAAATAACAAAAATTGCATACGTTCTTCACTTACTAACGGAACGACGCTATTTGAACTGGCACCCAACTCTTCAATTGCTTCACCAATCCCCATTGTTTTGATATAAAAACCGGCTGTCTGCATCAATGAATGACGGATCAGTAATATTTCATCATCGCTCACAACATCTTCAGGTTGCGATCCTCTCTGAAATCTTGGTTTATTTAATTCCTGGACAGGGCGATGATAAGGTGAATCTTTATATAAAATATTTTCACTGACCACCAGTAAATGGCCCATATTCCAAATAATATTATTATTGTAACCAGGAGGCACCAGGTTGTACTGATGCTCGTTCAGATTTGCTGTATGATTCAGTAATAATTTCCTGTTCTCTTCTAGTTGGTTAAGATAATGCAGCATGGTGAGTTAGCGTTTTCTAAGTAATGATGCGCTTAATATATAAGCGACATCATTACACGAGTGGTGGATTAAGCGAATGCAATTTTATTTTTATGAATATAATCCGCCATCGCAAGTGGTTTCTCACCTGTCAGTTCTTCAACAAGGTTATTCATTCCAGCTTCTCGGCCATCTTTCAGGTCCTGACCAAGTGAGGTGACATGTTGAATAAAATAAGGGTTTGCATTCATGAACTTTTTTAAAATGCCGACGAATGTTTCGGTATCAATGGGTACATAGGATACCGATCTGCCTAATACCTCGGTAAAGATTTCTGCAATTTCAGCCATCCCCAAAATTTTCGGGCCAAACAAATCGTAACGTTGACCAGCATGCGATCCGGGGTTTGCCAGCACTGCTGCTGCTACACGACCAATATCTTCAGTTGCAATCGGCGCAAACTTAGCGTCTCCGAAAGGCAAATAATATTTGCTTTCGGACTTGATAATCATTGCCTGATACATGAACCATTCGGCGAACAGAGTCGGACGCAAATGTGTTACGGGAACAGGAGCGCGATCAAAGATCCGTTCGGCGATCCAATGATTTTGTGCAGCGTGGCTTTTAACATTCCGGTTAGCACCAAATTGGGACAGGTTAACGATAGCCTCTACCTGGTTTTCAAAAGCGGCTTGTGCAAAGTATGCGGTAGCATCCAATATTCCGGGTTCACGAATAGTATACACAAAAAAGGCACTTTGAATATCCTTCATGGCAGCACTCACCGAATCCAGATCCGTCAGATCCCCTTCAACAATCTCGACGCCTAAGGCGCTCAAGGCAGCAGAACGGTCGTCAATTTTGCGCACTAACGCTCTTACAGGAATATCCTTGTCCAGCAGGTTCTTGATGACATGTCCCCCGGTATTACCGGTTCCGCCTGTTACTAAAATTTTATTTTTCATGATTTTTTAAATATTTATTTTATTTTCTTTTTTAATGCCAAGACAGTGCCGTTGTATAACATATTATATATCAGTTATTTATAATGTGTAAGTGCTTTATAAAAAGCGATATTTCGTAATAAAACCAGCAATGTGCTTTATATCATGTAATACGTCCTATTGGATATAAAAAACCGATGTTCTAAAATAGAACAGTGTTCGATTTTTATGCAAAAAAAACTACATCCTCTCCATCATCATTATTAAAGTTTGATGCCCGTCACGAATCAATTGCTCTGAGGTACGGTCTGTAAATGTACTTGCCCTGTCTTTGCAAAATAAGGCACACATTCCGTGCAACGCGGATAAGATTGTAAAAGAAAGATTTTCGGCGTTCATCCCAGCGAACTTACCCGCAGCAATGCATTCCTCGACAACCCTGATCAAATAATTCAACGTTCTTATGCCCATTCTTACCGGCTCATCAGCCCCTCTGTTTTTTAGAGGTTCTTCAACAATGAACATCAGGTTGTAGAAATCTTTATTATGGATCGCAAACTCTATAAAGACACCTCCCATCGCTTTCAAACGCTCAAAAGGATCAATAATGTTTTCAAGCAAACTCATATTCCTTAATAATAAACGAAAACCCTCTTCATGAAGCTCCTGAAAAATCTCGCCTTTTTCCTTAAAATAAAAATAAATGCTGCTTGGGCTGTAATTGATTTCTTCAGCGATATTTCTAATACTGGCCGATTCATAACCTTTACGCAAGAATACTTTACGGGCGCCATCTAGTATAAGCTTCCGCATACCCTCTTTTTCCCTGACTTTTCTTTCGCTGATCGACATTTTCCAAATATTGCACAAAGATAATTGAACACCGTTCGAAAAACAATATCTTTGAAATTATTAAGCGTTTTTTGATCGTTTTATGACTTAGTGCAGACCGACAATCACTTATACAAAATCTAAGTCATCAATAAAAGTCAAGCTTAATTTGCTGTGATATTTAAAACATTGTTCATTTTTATAAAGAATCATATAAAAAAAAGTCTCAACCGATAAAATTAAGTACCATGAAACCTATCGATAAAGCATTTGTGATCTTCGTGATTTTTGTCCACCTCATGTTCTTCCTGCTGGAAGCATTATTGTGGACCTTTCCTACCGTAAATCAACCACTCATAACGCTGCTCAACAATCCGGTAAGTCTTGACTTTCCAACCCAGGCTGCAACATTGAAAAATCTTTTTGTTAACCAGGGCTTTTACAACCTGTTTCTGTCCGTCGCTGGTATAGCTGGACTCTATTTTGTTGAAAAGAAAAAATTTTCCGAAGGCTATGTACTCATGCTGTTTCTTTGCTTTGCAGGAACCGGCGCCGGAATTGTACTTGCCTTAAGTACAAAAGCCTATATTTTAGCATTGATACAGGGGCTATCAGCAGCAGTGACTTTTTTTAAAATCCTGCCTTATTACAAAACAGTAAATAATTTGTAACTATCATAAAAATTGGTGTTGCCATCGAAAGGTAAAATCAGAAAAGTTTTAGTAATTATAATATACCGATTGGTATATTTGTATGGTGAAAATTGAAAAGTCAAAAGCGGAACGTACAAAAGCGTTTATAATTGAAAGGTCCGCTGCCCTGTTTAATTGTAAAGGTTATACAGATACTTCCCTGGCAGATATTATGGGTGCAACCGGTCTGAGTAAGGGTTGTATCTATGGCAATTTTGAAAATAAGGAAGAGATTGCGCTGGCCGCTTTCGAATACAGCTTTCAGAAAATGTCCCAGCAATTTGAAATTCAAGTTAGCTTTGCCAAAACTCATCGTGCGCGCATTATCGCTTATGCGAAGGTTTATGAAATGTTTACAAAACATCATATTGAAACCAGCCTCTGCCTGAAACTTAGCACGGCGACCGAGGCTAATAATCGCCGGCTTAAAACAATAACTGCCGGCAATCTCGAAAAATGGCAGCAGAAACTGCAGGAAATCATGGAAGAGGGTATTGCAGCAGGAGAATTTAAAAAAGATGCAGCTGTCACACAAACGGCAGTCTCCATTATTTCGCTCCTTGAAGGCGGTCTGATGATCGCTCAGCTGACCGGCGACCCCTTGTCAATGAACTTTGTATTGGCATCAATAGATATTCTTGTATCCCGCCTGGAGTAATTTATTTAACTTATAGTCGCCAACTATCAAGCCATTGGCTGTGGGCTCAGATACTACCGAATAACGTATTTATGTGGTGCAAATACGAAATAAAGTAAAATTTACAACTGCTTTTAGAGCTAATAAGCTATGAGATAGATGATTAAAAGCTGGCACCTTTATGGTCTTACAGTCAACATAAATCGAACATTAATAATATCTAATATGGAAAAAGTTAATTCCGTTAATCATTTAGTATTTGAGCTAATTTCCACCTTTGATGAATTTACTCAAAATCTGGAAGTGGCCGCTGGAAAGTTCGATGAACCGGTTCTACTGGAAATAGATGCAGATCCTGAACTGGCGAGATCAAAAATGGAAGCGATGGCTGGCCGTGAAGGTTTGATGATTTTCTCGCGTCTGGATCATGGACAATTATTGAAACTTTATGGTATCAAAACCAAATCCTTCGTTTACAGTATCGGTAATCCTCTTGTGGCTGGATCTATGACACAAATCAATATTGCTGCCGGGCTGTATGCCCCCATCAGGGTAATGGTATACCAGGAAAAAGGACAAGCCCTGAAAGTCGAATATGACCAACCGTCATCATTTTTCAGTCAATTTGGTGATGAAATAAGTAAAGTTGGACTGGCGCTGGATAAAAAGTTATACGACCTTATCATTTATGCTGACCTAGGAACCACAGACTTTTGTTAATATATCATCACTAAATTACTTATGGAAAGATCATTTACAGTCACCAAAGTGACGCAAAAAGTTGACTCAACATTTGAGAACTTTACAAAAAATTTCGAAGCCGCTATCGGCCGTTTTATTGCACCAACGGATGAATCTGTCGACAATGACCCTGAAGGTACCATTGAGGCAATTAAAGCTAAGGGTGGAATGGAGAATATGTACATGTTCCCGACAGGTGACCCGGGGCAAATGTTACGGCTTCAAGGTGGAACATTTCGCGTTAAACAATATGCATGGGGCAATCCGCTGATGGCTGGCAACCTCGTTAAAATGAGCATCGGCGTGGCATTATACGCACCTTTCCGGATGATAGTTTATGAGAATGATGAGAAGGAGTTGTTTGTTGAATATGATAAACCATCTACCTATTTCAGCCTTTTTGATGAAAAGGTAAAAACGGTTGGACTGGGCCTGGATGAGAAAATTGAAAAACTCATCAATCATTCAGCTCAGGACCTGTCTTAACCAAGGCTGATTATTTGCGTACGGCATGAAGGATTCTGTGTCCCTCATGCCTTT
Source organism: Mucilaginibacter sp. P4_A11 (assembly GCF_056402535.1). Classification (NCBI taxonomy): domain Bacteria; kingdom Pseudomonadati; phylum Bacteroidota; class Sphingobacteriia; order Sphingobacteriales; family Sphingobacteriaceae; genus Mucilaginibacter; species Mucilaginibacter sp. P4_A11. Next base: position 81,487 of record NZ_JBFUHE010000021.1, on the reverse strand, counting down.
TTAAATTCTAATAAAATATGCCACAAAATAATTCGAGGTGGATCGCATTAACTGTAGTCTTATTTGCGCCATTACTATCGGTAATTGATGTATTCATTATCAATATAGCTATACCAGCCATTCGGAAGGGCGTACATGCCACGGAGGGAGAGGTGCAATTGGTAATTGCCAGTTACCTGTTGGGCTACGCAGCCTTCCTGATTACCGGCGGAAGACTTGGGGACCATTTTGGCCGGAAAAGAATTTACGTGGCGGGAATGATCCTTTTTACTGCAACCTCGTGCTGGTGTGGCCTGTCTCATTCACCCCTGGAGCTGAACATTGCCAGATTTTTTCAAGGGGTGAGCGCGGCCCTAATGGTTCCGCAGACATTGTCCTATATCCAGATCCTTTTTCCAAGCGCTAAAGACCGCGCGAAGGCTGTGGGATGGTTTGGCTTTACCCTTGGGATCGCCAGTATTATGGGACAGTTTCTTGGCGGCTTTCTGACCTATTTCCATTTTTTCATGCCTGGCTGGCGGCTAATATTTTTCATCAATCTACCTCTTGGCTTGCTTGCTTTGAGCGGAGCAGTGAAATTTCTTAAGGAAACGGAGGTTAACGCTGCAAATAAGTTTGATGTTTCAGGTGTGATCATCCTTACAATTTCTTTGTTCTGCCTCATTATACCTTTGATTCAAGGACGGGAGTATAACTGGCCATGGTGGAGTTACACTGCTTTAGGCATTTCAGCAATACTTTTTTTTGGTTTTTTTAAAGATCAGAAGATTAAGCGCTTCAAAGGTAAATCGCCGCTAATAAACACCGATTTGTTAAAGTTCAGGGATTTTGATATCGGGTTACTTTGCGTGTTCTGCCTTTTTGTATTTCATAATGCTTATTTATTGATCAGTACGCTCCTGTTCCAAAATGGCTTCCACTACGATCCCTTCCAGGCCGGAAAGCTATTCGTCGTGTTCGGAATTGGAAGCACCGTGTCTTCCATTTATTCTGGTAAATTAATCAGCCGCTATGGAAAAAAGGTGGTATTGGCAGGCGTCTTATTCCTATTTATTTCTATTGGCCTGCAAGTTTACTTTTTTACACCCGCTTATCATTCTCAATTATTTATCGCCTTTGTTCTTTTTATCCACGGCGCGGGAATGGGCGTTACGATCCCGTCAACGCTGAATCTCACCCTGAAAAGTGTGCCTTCGCAATTTGCCGGTGCCGCATCAGGTTTGTATTCTACATTTCAACAGACCTCATCTGCCTTGGGCGTTTCACTGATTGGTGGCATTTTCTTTAGTGCCATTGGTAAACACGGGGATACAACACACTATCTGCACGCTTTTAAGGTTGCAGCGTTTTGTGAACTTGGTGCGCTCGTCGCCTTATCTGTTTTATTATTTGTCATGCCAGGTGGCGCTGCTACCGGATACGATGTTCAAGAATAGGACCTTTGAAGCGTTGAATGATTAAATAGCGACGTGAAGATGGTACCGGCTGCTTTATCTATCGGTTAATTTAGAGACCGGGTTTGCGGTTGAATCATAATTGATGTGCGTAAATTTTAATTAGCTCGGCGGACATTTTTTTTGTAACTTGATATGCTCTTTTGAACGCTGTTAGCAGCCAATAAGTCGCTCTAAATGAAAGAAAATATTTTAATAGTTGAGGACCAGTTCATCGAAGCCAACGACCTTAAGTCGATCCTGGAAAATGAGGGGTATTCAGTCTGCGGCATTGCACGTTCTGTTGCCAGGGCGTTGGAGATAATTAAAAGTAAGTCACCTGACATCATTATTATTGATATATTATTGCAAGGCGCACCAACCGGAATTGACCTGGCAAGGCAAATTATGTCCCAAAATATACCTTTTATTTACCTTTCGGCCAATTCAAATAATTCTACTTTTATTGAAGCCAAACAAACACAGCCGGATGGATTCCTGGTCAAGCCGTTTCGTAAGAAAGATATTTTGATCGCGCTTGAAATCGCAACTTATCGCTATAAGTTTAAAAGAGATCTGCTAGAACGCCATTCGAGCTGGCTTAACACCCTGCTTATAGAAATTTGCACTAAAGAAATATCACCGGAAGAAAAATTAAAGCAAGCCATTCAGGCATTCCAGCCTTTCATCCCTTTCGAGTTTGTATTAGTTGATTTTAATTCTTTAAATATGCCGGTTCTAGGATTCAACCGGGTAAGTTTTGACCAGTACGAAGCCATCGATATTATTAAATCCCTGGGTCAGCCAGTATCTAATAAGGATATTCATGAATTTCGCCGCTCCTACCTGTCGGGTCATCAGATTTACTACAGGGATGGTTTTGACTTTGAGGAAACCACCCGAAGTGTGAGAATTCTCAAGCAACTTGTTACCAGGTTTGGCACAAAATCTGAATTGGTTGTTCGTCCGGACGCAGCCAAAGAAGTGCCGGCTTACATTTCATTTCTTAGTTCAAACGCCAGCGCATTTAGTCATGAGCACGTGAAGTTGATAATCAGCGTACTTCCGGAACTTAGCTTGTTCATAAAGCATATCCAGCAAAAATCTTCTATAACAAAAAGTAGTTCCAGGACAGGCCAGCTATCCGAACTGGTATCTTTAAGGCCATGGACCACGCAAATAGTTGGTAAGAGCCCCAAATTATTGCATGCACTTGATCAGGCTGTTCAGGTTGCGCAGCACGAGACCTCCGTTTTAGTATTGGGCGAAACAGGCGCCGGAAAAGAAGGTATTGTGAACATTATCCATCATTTATCGCCCCGGAAGAATAAACCGTTCATCAAAATTAATTGCGCAGCAATTCCAGAAACGATGGTCGAATCTGAACTTTTTGGACATGAGCGGGGGGCTTTTACAGGAGCGGTTGAGCGGCGGATCGGTAAGTTTGAACAGGCGCAAGGCGGCACTATTTTTCTTGACGAGATCGGAGAGCTGCCACTTGATATTCAGTCCAAACTTTTAAGGGTCATACAGGAAAAGGAAATTGAACGGCTGGGCGGACGTCAAACGATAAAAACAGATATCAGAATCATAGCGGCAACCAACAGGAATTTGGACAAAGAAGTCGCGTTGGGTTTTTTCAGGATTGACCTTTATTATAGGTTGAACGTATTTCCGATTAAAGTTCCGGCTCTTCGTGAACGCAGGGAAGATATTCCGGCGCTTATTCAGCATTTCCTGCGGGAACATGCAAAAGTTACAGGAGAGGTAGAAAAAAAGTTGGATACTGAAATGATGGATAAATTTGTCGAATATTCCTGGCCGGGCAATATCAGGGAACTAAAGCATCTGATCGAGCGATTCGCCATTTTAACAAAAGAACACATCATATCAGGCTTGGATATCCCGAAAGTTCAAATCGATGTTCCGCCTGTTCCTTTGCCTTTCGCAAAAGGTTTTCAAAGTATAGATGAAGTAGAGAAATCACACATTATGGCCGCAATAAAGAATTGCAATGGAAAAATAGCGGGTCACGGCGGAGCAGCCGAAATCCTCCAGATCCCAGTGGCAACTTTGCGTTATAAAATGAAAAAGCTTGGTATAGGATGGCACTATTTTCACGACAATACCAACTGATGTTTAATAGTTTAGGCTTCATTAAAATTCGAGGATATGCACAGGTGTTTTTGCAGTGTAAAATTGGACCGTATTCGAAAAATTCGTTATAATCTGCTGATTATTTGCGCGTTATTAACAAATTCGGTTTTGGTTTTCGGTCAGGAAGATCAGGATGGAACGGCCAGAAAAGCATTGCGAATCCAGCTTTGTTCAGGGTTTATAACCGTTGTTAAAGACGCAAGTGTCGATCTTGATAGTTCCCTTGTATTTGCCAGCAAGTATAGTGGGATAAGCCGGATCCCAATAATTTTAGAGGATATCGATCCGAAATATTTCCATGAGGACCTGAAATGGATGGATCGGCGAAATCCGATCGTTTTTGAAAAAGAAAGCCAGCAACAATCTGGAAGGCGACATGCACAGAGTTTATTCCTGCTGGGCGCATATTTTGCATTCAGCCCTGGCCTGAATACATCATATAATGACCGGGCTATAAAGATTCTTAATCAGGCCCGGTCAGAACTAGAAGCACTCCGGCTAACGAACCTGGCGGCCCATTGTCTCATCCTCACTGCTAAATGCTATTTAAAAAAAGGTGATACCATCGCTGCCAACCGGTATTTGAAATCGATCACTGGCGATAAGCAGCTAGCAGGGAATAAGCGGTTACTGGCCAAGGCATATACCTATGCAGGCACTTATTACCCTTATTTGCCCACAACTTCAAAGTTGCGGCTGAGCAAGCTGGAATCTGCATTAAGGATTTATCAGGAATTAAAAGACGTGATTAGTCAGGTCAATATTTTACAGAATATCGGTTACCTCAATTTCGCATCAGGTCAACCGGATAAAACAGCTGCTGCAGTAAGGAAAGCGCTTGCGATCCAACGCGCTATTAAATTTCCGTATACACACTACTCAACCGACCTGTTAAGTTTTCTCGCTATGGTGCGGGCTAATTATCCCCAGGAGCTGGCTATCGCCCTGGAAACAGTCAGAACCGCGGAAGCTACACGGGATAGCGTCGGCTTACCTTATTTTTATATGCGTGTTGGTGATTCTTACACTGTCGTAGGCAATCATGCTGCTGAAAGTAATGTCTGGTTCAACAAAGCGTTAGGTGAGTTCATAAAATATAGAGGCGATGCCTCGCTTTACCGACTTTTCGCTAATCAGCAATATGTCACTTCTGGTTTTGGGGGAAACAAAAAACTGCTCGGACTATTAAAGAGCATGTTGAAAAATTATCCACCGCGCAATTCTATTCAAAGACAGGACCTATTTGCATTGTTTGCCGAGTGCTATGAAGACCTAGGTGAATATAAGCTTGCTGAAAAGTACTATCTGAGCGCGGAGGCACTTACAGTTGCGAATGAAGTATCTGAAGGCAACAAAACGAGAGGCCATTTATATGTTGCAATTGTTGACTTTTATATTCACATACGTAACTATACGAAAGCGAAGTTTTACATATCAAAGTACCTTTCCAAACAGAAGGGGCGTGGAGGAGAGTGGATCTATCAGGTGGATGCCTACCGGGCATTATTTAAAATAGATTCAGCGCAGGGTAAGTTTGATGCAATGAAAAACTTATATAAATATGTGGAATTACGTGACAAAATGTATACTGATAAAAAACATCTCCAACTCGAAGAACTGAATGTAAGGTACCAGACATTGCAGAAACAAAAGGACCTGGAAATGTACAAGGCCAAAAATCTGCTGCAGCAGCAACAAGCCAAAGCCTCCAGCAGGGTAATGTATATCGGATTTGCAAGTCTTTTTATCATTATTTGTTTTATCCTAGCCCGGTTCATCAGTAAACAGAAGAGTAATCGCCAGTTAAGCCTGCAAAAGGATGAGATCAATAGGAAAAACAGTTTGTTGGAAGCGGTTATAAGGGAAAAGGACGATCTCCTGATTTCAAAAGAATGGTTGTTAAAAGAAGTTCATCACCGTGTAAAAAACAATCTACAATTGGTAATGAGCTTATTAAACTCTCAGACAAACTATCTTAAAGATGAGTCTGCTATGAAAGCGGTATTGGAAAGCAAGCACCGTGTGCTGGCGATGTCACTGATACATCAAACATTATATAGTTCAGAAAACGTTTCCAGCATAGAGATGTATGACTATATAAAAACCCTGGTGGAATACCTACAGGAAAGCTATGAAACCAAGACTAAGATCTATTTTGAGCAGCAAATTGAACCGCTAAGACTTGATGTCAGCTTTGCGGTCCCGGTAGGTCTTATCCTTAATGAACTGGTGACAAATGCGATCAAGTATGCTTTTCCAACTGAAGGACAAAATCGAATCACTATATCCTTTTTCAAATCAGCAGAGCGTGAAATTACACTCATCGTTGCGGACAGCGGTAGAGGTTTGACCGGGGATTTCAATAATTCAACTATCAAGTCTTTTGGCTTAACGTTGATCCGGGGTCTTACAGAGGATTTAGATGGGAAATTATCTATGGAAAGCCATTTGGGAACGACCGCTACCTTGGTGTTTGAATATTCGGAAATATTCAAGAAGGTGTCGTAAATGATCACGAAGGATGGGATTCCACCCTTCGTGATCATAATTTAAGAAAATAAACTCAAATTCTTTTTGATGTAATCTCTGATGGATATTGGCTTATTACCCGTTATTTTCTCTACATTACCATTTATGCCATCCGTCTCACCGCTATTGAAATCTTTGGTGATTCCTTCTATATGCTGTATAAAATATGGTGTAAAATTATTCGCTTTCAACACCTCACCAAAAGGTTGTGCTTCCATAGGCACGTAGCTGATGTGCCGTCCTAATTCTTGTGAAAGGATTTCAGCCACTTCGAGCTGGGTCAACTCTTCGGGGCCATAAAGTTCATAGGTTTGTCCTGTATGTTCCACCGGGTTAGCCATCACAGCAGCGATGACCCTTCCTGTATCTTCTCCCGCTATTGGCGCATATTTGGAATTGTAGAAAGGGGTCAGCAATCTGTTGTTATGCTTAATCTCCGGCGCGAAATACATGAGCCATTCAGCGAAAAGGGTTGGTCGTAAATGGGTCACAGGTATTCCGCTATGGTCAAACAGTCGTTCTGAAATCCAATGGTTTTGTGCACCATGACTTGGTGATCCTCTCCTTGATGTTCGTTGTGACATATTGACAATATGCCCCACATTTGCTTCCAGCGCTGCCTGAATAAAGTATGCTGTCGCGTCAAGTATACCAGGAACCTGTATAGGGTACACAAAATAAGCGGCTGAAACACCTTCCATAGCCTGGCTTACTGAGTCTAAGTCAGTCAGATCGCCTTCGACGATTTCGGCACCAAGTCCTTTCAATTGTTCGGATCTTTCGTCAGATTGGTGTACCAAAGCGCGAACTGGTATCTGTTGATCAAGTAACTTTGCGACGGCAACGCTGCCGGTAGCACCTGTAGCACCGGTTATCAAAATTTTCTTTTCCATGATTTGATTTATTAAAACCCGTCAAGGGTTTATTTGGCTATTTTAACCAGTAAGTTTGCCAGTTTATCCGGCATCGAAAGAAACGGGGTATGGCTACTGTCCAGTGAATAAACTTCTTTCAATCCATTGGCGATCACCATCTGGTTCTGAACGTCTATGCTGATGACATGATCCTGTAAGGTATGGATATACGCCTTATCCACTTTGCCAAAATTTGAGCTGGTTAACGTTATTGGATTAGTAAAAGGAATAGCCGGCTCAACTTTATAGTTCTTTAAAACCAAGGCCTGGACCGCTGGAGACGAATCGGCGCAGAAGATGTTGATGATGTTTTCGTGTTTAACATCAAGCGTTAGCTTGTCTGCAGATGGGATAAGTGAGGGACCAAGCAAAGATTTGGCATCTGTTGACGCGATTGCAAGCAAAGACTGACCGTTAGTCGGAAGATACGCCCCGACGTAAATTAGTTTTTCAATTTTATCCGGATAAGATTCAGCGACTGCTGAAATGATCATGCCTGCCAAGCTGTGCCCAACTAATATAACTTTACCATCGGTACTGTTAATAGCATCGGCGACTTTACTTTTGTAAACATCTAAGCTTAGCGTCTGAGGGGCAGTGGTATCGCTTCCGTGGCCTGGTAGTTCAACTACGATCACTTTTGCACCTGCTTTCTTTAACGATTTTGTAACATTCTCCCAAGCGTAGGGCGCCATCCATGCACCATGTACGAGGACAAAAGTTTTGTTCGTTTTTTCTTTTGAATGTTTCGGGGTTTTGGCTGCCCATGAGCCAAAGACTACTGAAATTAATAGTAGTACAGATAATGCTGTTGTTTTCATTTTGGTCAATTTATGCGGCGTAAATTTTATTGCCGCATCATTGACTTGTCTATATTAATGCCAGTGATTAACTTTTTAATTATCAATTGATTATAAATATTAATTTATTGAACTGTTACGATATTTCATATTTACTCGATTTTGAAAATGATATGACGTATTCCTTTGGGTGATTGAAAAAAATATCGGGATGTGTCTTTTTCACCATTTATATTGATTAACTTAAAATATTAAAACTAGCAGAGGAGGGACCTTGTAGGGTGACCGCAAAATGTTCCATATTCGCTTGACTACAAGCCGTCATGAAAAAACGGGATTGAGGCATTAAGACGTTACCATATATCGTTTCAAATTTGTTTATTTACTAAATAAAGTAATTATGTCATCGTGAATTGTTTGTTATTCCTTGTTTATCAGGTACTTGTGTTTTGGAATAGAATTAGCAGGATAAAGTTAGCATAATACGGCCCGTATTTCGGCCTTTTAAGATTCCGATACGACATAAGCGTATGAAAACTAAAACCCTTGCATGAAAAATTTAGAATACGGTGATACGAAACCGGCGTCGAAAATCTCCGGTAGTAACCTCAGGAATCTTTTGAATCTGGCCGTTCCTTATATTTTAGAAGTAAAAAGTAAAAAAGATTTTAAGGCCTTCCTTGACGGCGTTTTGCAGGAACTGCTTGTCTACAGCGCTTATATTCTGCTTAAAAAAAACTCATTAGGCAATTTTTTTGATACCTATTTGGCTGATGAAACGCTTCAGGAAATCCAGATAAACTTACCAATCGGAGACCCTTTTTTGAGATCATTTGCCGTGGATGATGGTCCATTGGTTTTGTCCAGGGAAGACCTTAAACAATCATTGGAATTTTCCACCCTATCACGGGTGTTACTCAATATACCGGGTACTGAAATAGCCGTGTTTCCCTTATTTGATGAAGGTGAGTTAGCTGAAGTGCTGTTATTCTTTGCGGAAAATCCTACATCTTTTTTAGAGAAAGGGAATGAAATCATAGAACTCGGTCCGGCTTTTTCAAATTGTCTGAGGATATTATCGCTTAAAGACGACAACAGGCGGCTTGACTACGAAAAGGAAATATTGCTCACGCTTTTAGATGACATCAATGGGGTGAAAGATAAATCAACACTCCTGCCGACCATATATGAGCGCCTTAAGTTTCTGGTACCCTTTGAAGATATTTGGATTACCTGTATAAGTCTGGATAAAAAATCATACCATCTTTTAGATAGCCAACTGGAAGAAAAACGCCGTCAGCATCCTTTCTACGATGACTTTGGTTCTGCCGTGTTTACCCAGGCGAACCGAATGATCAATATAATGTCATCACAGACTAACCCTGTGACTTTTGAATGTGACGTCCTTGCAGACATCGGGTTAGCTAATCATGTATGTGATTTATTCCAAAACACCGGTATTAAACAATTCCTAGCAGTACCATTAAAAGATGGGAAGTCAAGTTTTGGAGGGATATACCTGGCTACGGAGTCAAGCGTTCCATTTTCAAGCCATCAGATCAGAATTCTCCGGACCATGGCTGGGCGCCTGTCCTTAGCGATTACAAGTATGCAGCTATCTGAAAATCTGAAAGAAAAGGAATCAGAGAAGTCAGCACTGCTCGCGCTTAGCGGGGAAATAGCCAGTATCCGTGATCAGAAACAATTACTCGAAATTGTAAAAGGTACAATCAGGAAGCTGATCCCATTTAACGATATTTCAGTTACACTTTACGATTTTCAAAATAAAACACATTTCGGATATCTCCTTTCTGCTGAAAAAAGGCGCTCTGAGCACCCAGAATTTCGTGAAGCGTCAAAGGTACATTCTCCTATTAATGATTCTGTTGTGGAACAGACACTCGCAAACAACAAACCGGTGATATTTCGGGTGGAGGAGTTGGCTAATTCTCCTAATCCCTCCAGGTACATAGATTTTTATAACAAGACAGGTATTGTTGAATTTGTAGGTACTTCCATGTATAATAAGGACGGGATTTTTGGTGGTCTTTATATCTTTTCTGAGCATTACAATACTTATCATCCCAAACAATTTGACCTGATTCAAGGGGTTGCCAACCAGCTTGCTATAACCATATCCAACATCTTGGCCTATGAAGAGTTGTTGAGCAAAGAAGAAGAGAAGGGTATCCTGCTTAACATTAGCAACGACCTGGCAAGTATTCGCGTTAAAAATGATCTTCTGAAAGTTTTGCATAAAAGACTGAAGTCAATCTTCTATTTTGATCATGGCACTATCGCGTTGATTGATGAAGGGAAGAATGTTTATACAGGATATATTTTTGATCCGAATTCTAAATGCACAGAACATCCCGACTATATTAGCATTGCGGAAAACGAATATCCAATGGATGACACGCTCATTCAGCGGGTTTTAATTTCTGATGCGCCAAAGGTATTTGATCTCGCAAATCTTATACTATTAAAGGATTGCCCAGCTTATCTGCACATGAATTATGACTGCGGCATGCGCGAAGTCGTAATAGCGCAGTTGCATTCCGGGAATAACCTCATCGGTTTCCTATTCTTGTTTTCTGATCTGAAAAACAGTTTCAATGCCCAGCAGCTGGAGTTAATTCGTGGCTTGTCTTATCAGATGTCTAATGCTGTCGCCAATATCGTTGCCGATGAAAAGATTATACAAAGAGATCACGAAAAGTCAGTTTTGCTTTCCATGAGTAATGATCTGGCCGGTGTGCGTACTACTGCGGAACTTTACAAAGTCCTTGACCAGCGCTTGCGCAGTCTTTTCAATTACAGTCACTTTATGCTTGCGAAAGTGACAGATGATGGAAATTCATTGGAATCTCTCATTTTGGATCCGAAATCAAAAAACAAGATCCATCCAGATTACCAGGACTTTGCAGCTTCCAAAATCCCGGTAAACGACGGTTTTTTCAGTACGGCTTTTGATACCGGCCGACCCGTTATTTACAATCTTACAGATATCATCAACCGAAATGACCTTCCTGGTCACGTTAAAATGAGTTATAGCAGCGGCATCAAAGAAATGGTGCTGGTTGGTTTGTCCAACGGCCAAAGGAGGACAGGAATGCTGGGTATCTTTACTGAAGATCCGAATACCATAAAAGTGGAACACTTGAATTTACTTCACGGAATATCCTCCCAACTGGCTACAGCGGTTGCCAACATTCTTGCTAATGAAAAAATAGAGCAACAGGTGCTCGAAATTTCTAATTTCAAAAAACAACTGGAAGTTGAAAATCTTTATCTGCAGGAAGAAATACAAACCACAAGCAATTATAGCGAAATTGTCGGCAATAGTACTGCACTTCGTGATGTGTTCAGGTTGGTTACCAGCGTAGCACCAACAACCAGTTCCGTGTTGATTCTGGGCGAAACGGGCACGGGTAAAGAACTTATTGCAAGGGCAATTCATAATTCGTCGCCCAGAAAAGGAAAATTAATGGTGAAAGTGAATTGTGCAACATTACCCGCGAACCTGATAGAAAGTGAGCTCTTCGGACATGAAAAGGGAAGCTTTACCGGTGCCACCGATAAACGGATAGGAAAGTTTGAGCTGGCCAATAACAGCACCTTGTTCCTGGATGAAATCGGGGAAATGCCACTTGAACTCCAGGTGAAATTGCTCCGGGCACTTCAGGAAAAGGAAATAGAACGGGTTGGCGGCCGGACGGTGATTAAAACGGATGTCCGAATCATTGCTGCAACAAACCGTGACCTGGAAAAAGAAGTTTCGCTGGGTAATTTCAGGAGCGATTTATTTTACAGGCTGAATGTGTTCCCTGTTTTCATCCCCCCTCTCCGGGAGCGAAGAGAAGATATTCCGCTTTTAGCTGCTCATTTTTTGGTTAAACATTCCAAGAAAGCTGGTAAAAAAGTAGTCGGATTTTCAGCGAAAGTTATTAAAGCGCTAGCAGCTTACAACTGGCCAGGTAACGTAAGGGAACTTGAACATTTAATCGAGCGAAGTATACTATTGACCTCGCAGCAACTCATTACGCAATTGCAAATTCCGTCACCTGAAAAGGATGGTTTGGAATCTTATTTCTCTACCGGGGATTTCAGGACAATCGATGATGTTGAAAGGGAACACATTATACAGGTCTTGAAGGCGTGTAAAGGAAAAGTTGCCGGTCCCGGCGGCGCAGCAGATGCGCTTAAAATCCCTTCAACCACTTTAAATTCGAAGATGAAAAGGCTCGGAATTAAGAAGGAATATATGCAGGAATAGTGTTTCTTTCAGGATCATTGAAAAAGGTGTAATTTTAAGGCCATAGCTAAAATTACACCTTTTGAAGTTTAATATGTCGCTGGCAATTCGTGCTTTCCGATTAGTCTTCTTAAAGAAATAACATGCCCGAATAATACTAACGGCACAATAAATGTCGGCAACCAAACAAATGGAAAAATCAATATCGCCCAATTGGGTTGGTCAAAAGCAAGTTTTTGAATCGGAAGCGGCGCGGCTAACAAAGCCTTGGACACCACATTGATTAAAAGCAACAGACAAATGATATTCCAGGCTAATAATAACCGGGGTTTAAAAGGCCTTTTGGAAAACACCAGGTAAGCGATCACAGGGGCACTTAGACCCGAAAGGATATCAAGATTACCACCTTCGAAAGTCATTAATTTCGGAACGGCTTTGTTAATAAAGAGCGCAAAAAGAACCAACTCCACAAAGATCCTGACGGTGTTCAGATAGGTAATTTCTTTTAGAGGCAGACTATCTATGAATTGCCGTCCATTTTTTGTAACCATCAATATGATGATAAGTAGTATGGCAGGCATGATACCGATAAGAAACAGCTTTGGTGGAAAGCTCTGCAGGTTAGTACTGTAAACATCCCTGGCTGCCAGAACCCCCTGTATAGCCACCCAAATAAACATGGCTACATAAACGAGTTTTTTACCTTTCGGACTTAAATAAGTTGATCTATGTAAGATCAGAATGTACATTAAATATGTGGCGAGCGTTGTTAGGCCAAATGCTATGGCTAAATAACTTGGAAGTTGTAGGTTCATATTTTTGGGGTTTGAAGTGTTTTGAATATAATAGCTATTAATCAAATAAACATCCACTTTGCAATTTATTCATTTACAATTGATTAGTCATTTTTAAATTTTTAAATGTTACTTTATATCATAAAAACGCAAAATGCAAATGATATAAAGTAGCTAACAGATTTTTTAGGCATCAGCTGCAACGAGTTCAGATGATAAAAAGTCTAACACATTCTTTGAATGAGCTTCTCCGTTGAGAAAAGCCCTGAACTTGAACGCTACTTTTCCATCTGTTCCTATAACAAAAGTTTCCCGTCCTTTTAAAAACAACCACGGTTTCACACCAAATGCTTCCCTTACGGCATTCCCGGTGTCGCTTAATAAAGAAAATGTTAACCGGTTTTTCTCTGCAAATTTCTTGTGGCTTTCGACGCTCCCATCGTTTATTCCTATTACAAGGGCACCTTTTTCGACAAAGTCGGCAAAACTGTCCCGGAAAGCACATGCTTCTGCGGTGCACACGGCGCTTTCATCCTTCGGGTAAAAGTAAATAACCACCTTTTGATATTTTAAATGATCTTCAATGTTAAAGGTCTTACCGTTTTGGTCAAGCAGGGTGAATTTGGGTACATTATCCCCTATTTCTAAAATTTTCATATTATTTAATTATTAGTAATTTGGTTATTTAAATAACTCGATGTTATTGTTTACGTAGTCACTGAAGGAAAGTGGTTTGGTCCCAGTGATCTCCTCCACGTGACTGTTATGGCCGGCCATTTCTCCTGACCTGAACATGTGGCCAATTGCGGCAATGTGCTGGATGTTGAATGCTGTATTGTAAGGAGAATTACTCGAGCGGATAATATCCGAAAATGCATCTGGTTCAAAAGACAAGTAGTTAATATTGCGGCCCAGCACTTCGGATAAAATTGCTGCTACTTCTTCCTGGTCTAGTTCTGCCGGCCCGTAAAGCGGGTAGGTCTTACCCGCGTGCCCCTCAGGGTCTGCTAATATTGCGGCACCAACTCTGCCAATATCTTCGCTGTTAATAGAAGCATATTTAACGATGCTTCCATAAGGTGAGATCAGCCTGTTATTTTCTTTTATTTCCTGTCCAAAATAAGCAAGCCAGTCCATAAATAAAGTGGGTTGCAAATGCGTAACAGGAACACCGGAACGGTCAAGCAAGCGTTCGGCCACCCAGTGGGCCTGGGCAGAATGGCTCGGTGCATGTCTCAATGCTGTGCGCTGGGAAACATTAACAATAAGACCTATTTTCGCCTCTCTGGCAGCCTCGGCGAATAATGCGGTCGCCTCCAAAAGCCCGGGCGCAACCGGATAAACAAAATATGCACCGCCAGTACCATTCATCGCGGCAGTTAATGAATCCAGATCGTTAAAATCTCCGATTACAATTTCAGCGCCTAATGACTTTAATTTTTCCGAACGTTCATCATGCTGACGAACCATCGCCCTTACGGGCACATTTAACTCCAGCAGGCGTTTTGCGGCAAAGTTGCCTGTAACTCCTGTTGCTCCGGTAACCAATACTTTACTTTTCATGTTGTTATTTTCTAAATGTTTTAAATGTTGTCTTTTCGTCTGCTCTCCGTACCCTTTAATTTTATTATACACAAATCGCTTATTCCCGAGGCGTCAGCTGACAGCCATCTTTAGAGGCATGATTTTGATATTATTAAATTATGGACTATATTTGCAAGCAGTTGCAAAACAAAACCAATGCAAATGTAGATATATAATTTTAATTTGCAACTGGTTTTAAAATAAAATCACAAATAATGAAAAATAACAGATCCTTCTGTCCGCTTAATCTTATGGTTGAGATCGTAGGCGATAAGTGGAGCTTGCTCATTTTGAGCGAAATAATGTTTGAAAACAAACGACATTTCAGGCAATTTCTACAAATGGAGGAAAAAATCGCTTCGAATATTTTAACGGACAGATTGAACATGCTTGAACAGCAAGGTATGCTGACCAAGAAACACGATCCTGATCATAAACAGGGATTTATCTATGGTTTGACAGAAAGGAGTATTGACTTGTTGCCAATGATCATGGAAGGAATCAGGTGGAGCCTTGCCTATGAACCGGTCGATCTGGTTAGGTATGCATCAGCAGTCAATCTGCTGCAAGGGGGAAAAGATGCTACAAGCCGTTTGCGAAATGATTTGCTTGATATGCACCATATCTTACCTGAAAAAATAAATTAAAGCCTTCTAATCACCGGCAGAGATCCCCTCACGGTGAACAATCGTGCCGGCTAAAAAAGTTAAAAAATCATATACGTTAATTTTCATATCATGAAATACCACCAAATAGTAATAAAATCTTTCCGCTACGCAGCCTTTATTGGGGTCCTGCTGTGTTGTAACAAAGTATCGTTTTCCCAATCCACGCAGGATCCAAGTGAGCTACGCTATCAGCTGGGCTGGGACGGCAACTCCACAAAAATAAGTGTGGACGTGACTTACTTTCCACACACAAAAGATAGTACCATTTTTTATTATGGTCATCCCGAACTAGGTGGCCAGAAGAATATATTCGATATCATCAGCCGGGTGACTGCTGGCAGGGGAGACCGTATTTTGATTGATCAGCTGGCCCGGAAGATCAAAGTCTTTCATGCTAAAAGCGGGATAGCCTCTATCCATTATGAAATAGATGGCAAACTTTTGATAGACGAAAAACGCGCAAGGCCGAATGAGTTGTTTCGACCGGTGGTTTACCAGGGAACATTTTATAGCCTCGGCTACAATTTGTTTCTGTCCACACCTGACACTACCTATAAAGCTGTCGTTCTGTGGTGGAATCGCTGGCCGAAAAACATGCCCTATTTTTACTCCCTGAATCCCGTCGCCAAACCTTCTGAAAAGCAAACCGTGAAACCGGAGAACTTAAATAACTTGCTTTTTGCCGGCGATCGGAAACTGATCAAGAAGAAATACGATGTTTATGGCATTCCCTATTACGCCGTAACAACACAAAGGGACAGCCTGAATAACATGCAGCAGGAGATTGCGCCATTTTTTACTGAATTTTTTCCGTCTATCCGGGATTTTTGGGGTGACTATAAGGGAACGTCCTACTTTATCTGCATGCTGCCATTATTCAATAATCCGCCATCGACTGCTACCGGTGTTAACCTGGGACAAGGTTTAATTATGAAGTATAGCGGTCCTTATGATGACATGAAAAAAAGGGTGATCGCACATGAAACCTCGCATACCTGGATAGGAAAAGCCATAAGACTACAAGCAAAAGGATTCCAAACGGCATGGTTTTCCGAAGGATTTAACGATTACATTTCGGTGTTCAATCTCGTAAAGGCAGGGATGATGGGATCAACCGCGTTCCTGCATCACCTGAATATAGAAAACTTAAAAAGTCACTACACCAATCCTGCTAACCGAATGCCCGCAGATTCAATTGAAAAGCATTTTTGGGAAAGTCATAATTATGAGGTCTTGTCGTACCAAAGAGGCTTTATCTACGCTTTCTACCTGGACAATCAAATTAGGATAACATCTAATGGTAACCAAAATATCAGGTCATTCCTGGTTTCCTTTTTCAAACATGTTCAAGCACAACAGCAGCCAATAACTTTAACTGATTATGAAGATGAATTGTCTTTGTTTATTCCGAAGGCAAGAGTATTGAAGGAAACAAACGATTTGTTGCTCAATGGCCAATTACTGGATTTTCATCAGATCCGGCTGATGAATGGTTTTACAGTGCAGTTTGAAGAAAATGTGCCCGTTATTAAAATCAGCACTGGCTATAATATTAGCGACCTGTACCATTTTTAACTTGCATATGTTATTAGCAGTTGAACAACCTTCTTTGGACATATTTTCAATGATCGGAAATAATAACCGGACCGCCTTTTCTTTTCGCCTGGCCGACCGCTATCAATAATAAAGGTAATGCTGCAACGAAGATTAAACCCAAGAGAAAAAAAGCATTATCATAACTCAATAATGTAGATTGCCGAATAACGACCTGGTCGATTAATTTCAGCGCTTTTATTTTTGCGTCAAAAATGCTGTAGCCTTTGTTTTGAAAATAAGATGTATAGCTCTGGAGCCTTAATACGGTTTGGGGGTCGGTCAGTGTAATGTGGGAGATCAGATCAACCCTGTGAGATGCTATTCTTCTGGCCAGGTAAGTATTAAAAATAGATATGCCAAAGGATCCCCCGAGTTGCCGCATCATATTATTCAAAGCTGCCCCTTGAGGGATATCTTTGTCTGCAAGAGAGGAAACCGCCAGTGCTGTCAAAGGAACGGTCAGCAAGGCAAGGCCTACTGCCCGGAATATCAGGGTAAATGTGATTTCCCCACCTGATGTTTCCAAGGTCAGGCCGGACATTCGCCAATTGAAATAAATAAACAATGCGAATCCGACAATGATAATGATGATCGGTGATAAGCCTTTCTGCAGCAGACGTGCGGAAATAATCAGTCCGAAGATGGCGATTATAGCACCTGGAAGCAGTAGCAGCCCGGTTTGGGACGGCGTAAAGCCTAACAGTCGTTGTGCAACGACAGGCGTCAGATATACGGACGTGAACAATCCCAGGCCGGTTACGAATGTAAGGACAGCGGCGACACTCAGCGTTTTGCTCTTCAACACACGCAGGTTTACCACCGGATCTTTTATCTTCAGTTCCCAGAGGACAAAAAAAGTAAGACAAATCATGGCGGTAACTGTGAGCCATATAATATAATTTGCAGCGAACCAATCGTCTGTTTCACCACGTTCTAATACCGTCTGCAGAGCGCCTATTCCGACAGCCAGCAAACCTATCCCTGTCCAATCAACCCTTTTAATGGTCTGCTTCACTGTTGGTTCAGATAAGAGAAAAAAGCAAGATATGGCGGCAAGGGCTCCCAACGGGACATTGATATAAAATATCCATGGCCATGAGTAATTTTCAGTGATGAAACCACCTAATGTCGGTCCTATGGTTGGACCCACAAAAACGCCTACACCAAATAATGCGCTTGCAACGCCTTGCTTTTCTTTAGGAAAAAGTTCGAATACGATTACTTGGGAAACAGAAAGCAGTGCCCCCCCGCCCAGACCCTGTATGAACCTGAAAAAGACCAGAGTCCAGATATTTCCCGCCTGTCCGCACATCAGGGAGCAAAAAGTAAATAAGATTATTGATCCGATGTAGTAGTTTCTGCGGCCAAGCTTGGTAGTTAAAAAACTAGTAATGGGTATAATGATTACATTGGCAATTGCATACGATGTAATGACCCAGGACGTATCTTCTAGAGTCGACCCAAGATTACCACTCATGTAATTTAACGCCACATTGACTATAGACGTGTCTATAAGCTCCATAATGGCCGCTAGTATCACGATAAATATCAGAAAATTTCGTCTCAGATTGCTCATTTGCCTAATGGGAGTTAAAAGTGTTGCTATTTACTTTTCCAATTACATGCCGCAGTCTAATTGCCTCATTTGTAATTCTTTATTAATTTTTAATTTAAGTTTTGCTACTTTATTTCGTAATCCAACCATCGCTGGGATCCGCTTCCATCAATCTGAGTCTTATACAATAGGTATTGTTTACTTCTTAAAATACCGGCCTTTACTGACTTCAGCGCTGCCGCTGTTGGTTATCGATCATATATAGCTTATAGAGCACGTTTTCATTATGGTGATAGCGTTCGGATGCTCACCCTAAATGCTATATGCATGTTATCCGCGTCAATTGCAGATTACGGCGTAAATCGTTTATCTGCGCATTTATTTACGATATATCACAATTTAATTTCCTTAAAAATTTTGTAAGTTATTGATTTGCAAAAAGTTAATAGTTGGAGAAATAGTTGGGTTACTCTGCCTGCCATGTCAGACGATCAAATTGTCCATGTATAAATCAACACCCGATGGAAAACAACTTTTTTAAAAACAGCTTTTTTCTTGCAATACTATTCTTTGCAGGATTTGCACAGGCTTCAAATGCTCAGTCGCCAACTATTATAAGCGGAAATATTGTTGACGCAAAGTCAAAGGAAAGCATGCCTGCTGTTACCATCACTCTGGTAGGTACTACAATTGGAACAAGCGCAGATAATAACGGGCATTATACCATAAGCGGTAACGGTGACTTCAGCAAAGTAAAATTCTCCTTCATTGGTTATCGATCAGTTATAAAGGAGGTGGTACCCGGCCAGTCTCAGGTAGTTAATATAAGTATGACAGAAGACGAACACCTGCTCAAGGAAGTTGTCGTGCGTTCAGGAAAAAAGATAAAGTACCGCAACAAAGGAAATCCAGCGGTTGAGCTGATCCGGCAGGTCATCGCACACAAGGAGAGCAATCGTGTAGAAAATTATAATTACGCCGAATACCATCAATATGAAAAAATGATCTTCGCTCTAAGTAATTTGTCGGATAAGTTTATGCAAAAGGGCATATTTAAAAACTACCAATTTCTATTCCGGAAACAAGACTCTACCGACATTGGGGGACAAAACCTTCTTCCAATATATATGGAGGAAAAGCTTTCTCACAATTTTTTTCGCAAGCAACCATTTGTTAAAAAGCAATACATCGAAGCGAGCAAACAGGTTAAGTATGATGAAAACTTTGTCGATAACCAGGGTTTGAGCTCTTTCTTTAACAGAATGTACCAGGATATCAACATATATGACAATAATATATCCATGCTTGGAAATCAGTTGTTAAGCCCCATAGCAGATTCGTCGCCGGGTTTCTATAAATTCTTCATAACAGATACCCTGAAAGATGTTTCACCGAACCTGATAGAACTAAGCTTTACACCCCGAAACGGGACAGATCTTTTATTTGAGGGGCGACTATACGTTACCATGGACGGGAATTACGCCGTCGAAAAGGCGGTTTTATCGGTTAACAAAAACATCAATTTAAATTTTGTGCGGCAAATGCAAGCTATTCTCGCTTTTGAAACAGCAAGCGACGGGCGTTATCATCTTAATCAAAGCGACCTGAAAATAGAATTCGGCCTGAATAAGAAAAAAGGCGGCGGTATACTGGGTGAGCGCGTGGTAATGCTCAGCGATTTTATCATTAATAAACCGCGTCCGTCTGTTAATTATCAGGGTCCGGCTGAGGTTATTATGCCGGATGCGGAAAATAAAAGCGACGATTATTGGACCAAAAACAGGCCCGACACGCTTAAGCAGGCTGAAAGCAATGTGTATAAAAACATCGACAGTCTCCAAACCATTCCATCGTTTAGACGGACAATGGATATTGCCACCCTGGTATTGGCTGGCTATAAAAGTTTCGGAAAGTTCGAAGTTGGTCCACTGAATACATTTTATAGTTTCAATCCCATTGAGGGTTTCCGACTTAGGCTCGGTGGGCGCACAACGACAGCACTTAGCAAGCGTTATTATTCTGAAGTTTATGGGGCATATGGTTTTAAGGATCAAAAATGGAAATATTTTTTGAGCGGGACCTATTCCCTTAACAATAAATCTATCTATGCATTTCCGCAGAGCTTTGTTCGGGTCAGTTACCAACATGATACTAAAATACCAGGGCAGGAACTGCAATTCGTACAGGAAAGTAACTTTTTGCTTTCTTTCAAGCGTGGTTATAACGATATCCTAACCTATAACAATGTATTTAAATTTGATTACGTTCAGGAATTCCTAAACCATGTTTCTTATCAGATCGGGTTTAAAAAGTGGACCCAGGAAGCGGCCGGCCCGGATGTCGGAGGTGCTCTATACTATCAAAATTCAACAGGGGGTTCTAATAATCTGGTTAGATACGTTAAGGATGTACAGCTAAACTTTCAGTTACGCTTTGCACCGCACGAAAAGTTCTACCAGGGCAAGCTTTACCGTACGCCAATCCCGGACAAGTACCCCGTTTATACCCTTCGCTTTCAGCAGGGATTCAAAGGTGTTTTGGGCGGCCAATACAGGTATGAAAACTTTACGGGTAATATCACAAAGCGGTTCTACCTTTCTCAACTCGGTTATGCTGATGTAAGTACAGAGGGCGGTTATATCGCTGGTAAGGTGCCGTTTCCTCTACTGGATATCGCCCATGCCAATCAAAGTTACGCCCTGCAAATCCAATCTTATAACCTGATGAATTTTCAGGAATTTGTGAGTGATCATTATGCAGCCATAAATATTGATCAGAATTTCAATGGATTTATATTTAATAAAATACCTTTTTTGGAGAAATTAAAGTTAAGAGAAATTGTCTCCTATAAAATATTATGGGGAGGTATCCGGGACCAGAATGACCCTGCTAAGCATCCTGATCTGTTGACGTTTCCTTTAAGAAATGGTGCGCCTTTCACCTATGCACTCAATGATGGACCATATCAGGAAGGCAGCATCGGAATAGGAAATATATTTAAGGTGCTTCGCCTCGATTATGTTACAAGGTTTAATTATCTGAATCATCCGGAAGTAGCAAGGCACGGTATCAGGGTTTTCGTCCTTTTGCAATTTTAGCAATAATGCAACAGGTTACGCTTGCTGTTTTTTATTAGAGAACATCGAGCACTTTATATCATAGCGGACTATGTTTTTTTACGAAATAAAGTAATTCAAATTGCTAAAATTAATTTTAATAATCTGTTATACAGTGTTTTAATCGATGGCACATAGTTGGCGTTACCGTAAGTCAAATCGATTTGGTGCCAAATGATCATTCAAAAGAAGTTAGCTGCATTATTTCTTACAGGAACTCTGGTTTTGGGGGGCCTGAATGTGGATGCGCAGTCTTCGAATGAACCAAGCGTTCCTGCACTTAAGCAACAATTTAAAAGCGCCAGGCAGGACACTGTTAAACTTAACTTATTGATGTCTTTAAGCCGCTCGTACCTTTTCAAGCCTTCTGGCACACCGAAAGATGCAGACAGTGCATTTTTGTTTTTACGGGAAGCATCAAACTTGAATAGAAAAATTCAGAACAGGCGCGCTGAGGCCCGGATTGCGTTGCTTTCCGGAATGATTTATAATTATCAAGGACTCAAAGAAAAGGGCTTGCATTTCTCAAGAGAGGCCCTGCGTTTGTCCACTGCGCTCAACCTGAAATCAGATGTCGCAGAATCACTGATTATAATTGGGCAGTATTATAATAATGATGAGCCCGGACTGAGTAAGAAGATAGAATATTATAAAAAGGCCATTACTTTTTTTCATCAGGCCGGCGCACGTAACAGAATGGCAACAACCTTAAAGGATCTTGCCGATTTTCAAATCATTGCAAACCAGAATAACGAAGCACTCATAAATCTCAGAACGGCTGTATCCATATATCTTTCTACAGGGTATAAAAACATGCAAGGCGTTTATGATCTCCTGGGATATGACTTAGCCAAAATGGGGGATTTTGTCGATGCCCTGAAATATAGTCTGCTCGCCGTTAAAACAGCTGAATCAGTTAATGACACCTCCGCGCAGCTCGGGACAATTTATTACCGTGCCGGGTTTTCCTTTTACATGACCAAGCAATATGTAGAAGCGGACCATTATATCGATAAAGGATTACACATTGTTTACAAATTCAAAGACACGTCGGCAATTGTTATTATGACCTTAAACAAAGCATACACGCTGATGAAGCTGGCCAAGTTTAACGATGTTATTCCACTGATGAGACAGTTGACAAAGCTCAATGCCTCAACCCTCAGTCCTGGCCTGGGCGTAGAGCTGGCCTACTTGTTTATGACGAATTACCTGCATCTGAAACAATATGACAAAGCCAAGAGCTATTTTGATAAACTGAAGGTGTTGGCCAGGCAAGGGAATGTACAGGGAGAAATTCATGAAAAAGCGTTGCGGGGCATCATATCCTACTACCAGTTTACGGGTCAATACAATAAGTCCTATTCCTATATTGCAGAGCATCAACGCTTTTGTCAGAAAAATAATTTAAAAATATTTATGCCGCAGGAACAGCTGTGGTTATTCAAAGCCGACTCTGCCACACATAATTATATTTCTGCCATCAAGCATTATCAGGAATTTAAAAAAGTTGATGATTCTATCCTGATGGAGAAAAACAGCCGGCAAACGGCACTTCTTAATGTTCAGTACGAATCAGACAAGAAGGACAAAGATATCGTACTCAAAGCCAAAAATATTCAATTGCTGACTAAGCAGTCAAATTTACAGCAAACCAAATTAGAGCAACAACGCTCTATTCGTAATATCGTGATCTGCGGCAGTAGCTTATTACTGCTTGTCCTGGTGGTCGGCTATAATAGGTTCCGCTTGAAACAGCGCAGTAACCTGCTTCTACGGGCGCAGCAAAGGGAGATCAATGAACAAAATCTTACTCTTCAGAATTTTAATTCCAAACAATCAACACTGTTAAAAGAAAAAGAATGGCTGCTCAGGGAAGTTCACCACCGGGTAAAGAACAATTTGCAGGTTACGATGAGTCTGCTGAATATTCAATGTTCTTACTTAGATAATGAAATGGCAAGGGATGCGATTCAGGATAGTCAACGGCGTATTCATGCCATGTCACTCATCCATCAGAAATTATACCAGTCGGAAACACCTACCGAAATAGATATGTCTACCTATATACCGGAACTGGTGGACTATCTGAAAGAATGCTTTGGAAAGGATGATAATATGCGGTTTTTAATAAATGTCGCCCCAACGGCTCTGGATATTTCTCAAGCGATTCCGTTGGGCCTCATATTGAACGAGGCTATTACCAATGCGATGAAATATGCATTTAAAGATAACCAAACAGGAACCATTTCAATTTCCTTAAAAAATGATGACGATCATCGCATTATCATGTCAATTGGGGATGACGGGATAGGTTTGCCAGCCGACTTTGATCATCAGGTTTCGGCCTCTTTGGGAATGAATTTGATGTCAGGTCTTTCAGAGCAAATCGAAGGTGAATTTAGCATTTGCAGTGAACAGGGAACAAAAATCGATGTGTTTTTTCAGGATGCTAAGTTCCCGAGAGAAACTGTGAATAATGTAAAGGATGAATTAATGCTAGCTTAAAACGAAAAGATAATCAAGTTAAGATATATTAAAATGAATGGAAAAATACTAATCGTTGAAGATGAGTTCATCATTGCTGAAGATCTCAGAAAAATTTTGGAAAAGGCTGGCTATGAGATTAGCGGGATTGCGCCTTCTGTTCCCAAAGCGTTGGAAATTATAAAGCTGAAACGTCCCGCTTGGGTTTTTGTCGATATTCAATTAACAGGAAAGTTAACAGGTCTTGATTTAGCCGCATCGCTGAATGAACTTGAAATACCTTTTATCTACGTATCTGCGAATTCCAATCAAAGTGTTTTGGAGCTTGCCAAAGCTACAAAACCGTATGGCTTTATGGTAAAGCCGTTCAGAGAGAAAGATGTCCTTGTCGCACTGGATATAGCAATTTATCGCCACGAAAACAACCTGGAAGCTAAATTGATCAAAGAGGTTGCCCTGCAGTCCGAGGTGCTGCAGGTTATAGAGAATTCAAGTGATTGGCAATCCAAAATGTCGGCAATAATGGCCGCTTTCCATCGCCACATTCCATTCGATTATTTCGCCGTTTGCTGGGAAGATGAAAATCATGGCAAAAATGAGATGGCCTTCCTGAAGGATGACGGGGGTAGCTTTGAATTTCTTTCAGTTGAAGATCTGGCTGTACGCGTGGGTAAGACCGAGCAAGAACTTTACGCAGCAAAAGCCGGTGGCGTTTTTCCTGAGGCAGCAGTTTATTTCGGAGGTAACAACTTCGAGCAGATGCTGAATCAAAATCCGTTCAGAAAGATAATCGCCCGCGAATTCGAGTTAGGGTCGGTACTAATGCAACCCGTTGAACTGCCAAAAAAAAGAAAATTTCTTTGCTCTTTTTATAACAGGGATAGCCATGCCTTTAAACAGGAACATGTAGCCTGGCTGGAACGCTTGCAGCTCCTGTTGATCCAGGTGGGGGATAAATTATTGAGTTATCATACTAATGCGCCAGTTGCCGAGGTTCAACACGTGAGCGACACAGTTTACGAAGTGCTGGTCCCTGAAATAGAGACCTCGTTAAAAAGTGAAGAATTTGGTTTGGTAGGATCGAGTGACGCCTTTGATAATATAAAAGAGCAGCTGAGCGTGGTTGCTCCGTTTGATATCTCCGTACTTATCCTCGGAGAAAGCGGGACCGGAAAAGAAAGAGTTGCACAAGCTATCCATCGGCTCTCTGACCGTAAAGCAAAACCTTTGGTAAAAGTAAATTGCGCAGCCATACCTGCTGCGCTTATGGAATCTGAACTTTTTGGACATGAAAAAGGTGCGTTTACAAGCGCTATAAACCGACGGATTGGAAAGTTTGAAGAGGCAATAGGCGGGACTATTTTTCTGGATGAAATAGGCGAATTACCGCTTGATCTGCAAGTTAAACTACTTTGTGTATTACAGGAAAAGGAAATTGTTCGTGTGGGTGGCAACCAGATCATCAAAACTGATGTGCGCGTAATCGCCGCAACTAACCGAAATCTGGAGAAAGAGGTAGCAGAAGGTCGTTTTCGGCTTGACCTTTATTACCGCCTGAACGTATTTCCACTGACCCTACCTCCTTTACGCAAACGCAAAGAAGATATAGCCGAGTTATCCGCACACTTCCTGAAAACCCTGTCCAAGAAAATGGGTAAAAATGTAACTTCAATGACTGATCAGGTCGGCTACGCGCTACAAGCTTACGAATGGCCGGGAAATATCCGGGAGTTGGAAAATATTATTGAACGAGGTATACTACTTACGAGTGGGTCGGTTCTCACACGCGTTGACCTGCCTGAAAAAACACTCCAGGAAGCCGCAGCAAATGCAAGCGATACGCCCATTAAAACTTTTAAAGAGATGGAAAAGGACTACATTTTTTCAGTACTGAAGAAGTGCGGCGGAAGGATTGGCGGTCCAGGGGGGGCGGCTGAAATGCTCGATCTTGCCCCTACGACCCTGATTTCAAAAATGAACAAGCTTGGCATCGTAAAAAAATTCACCACCTGATAAAACGAAGCTTAATGGTCAGCATTTTTAACTAAACATGTTTTGGCAATGGAATTACGTGGTGTTTATAAACTTGTTATCATGAACATAAAAATAGGCTTAATCGCTTGTTTGTTTTTGATTGGTTGTTGCGAAACTGTTTTAAGTCAGGGGATTCAAAACGATAAGATTGGTCTTCAAAGGATGTGGTTAATTAAAGCTGAGGCTGATACCGAAAAAGTGATTGTATTTTTGACGCTGGGTAAATTATATCTGGACAAGCCAGGGAAAGAAAAGACAAATGTGGACAGCGCAATTTATTTTGTCCAACAGGCGGAAAAGTTGAGTAAAGCGAAGGGATATAAGATAGGTTATGGCCGCTCAGTTCTTGGATTAGCACTTGTTGCAATTAAAAATAAAAAAAATCAGGAGGCTTTGCAGTTAACCCGCAAAGCTTTGAAAAGCTTTGTCGAGGCCGGCGATTTCTTAGACATTGGTGAAACCTATATAATTATGGGGCAACGATACGACGACCAACCGGCAAGCTTTGAGCGTAAAATTGAATGTTTCAGAAATGCAGCAAATGCATTTATAAAGTCGGGAACAGTCAGGCGCGCGGGCGATGCATTTAAAGATATTGGCGAAAACCAATTATTAATCGGTAGAAACGTGGAGGCCCTCGAAAACCTAAGAACATCATTGAAATTGTATGAATCTGTGCATGATAAAGACCTGGGCTCCGTTTATTATCTGATTAGCAGAGCACTCAGCAGTACAGGTGATTTTGTAAATGAATTGAAATACAGCTTGCTCGCAATTAAAAATATTGAAGCATCCGGTGATACCTCTTCCCCGATACTAAGAAATATCTTTTATGCCACGGCCATGGCCTATCACCGGGTCCAGAATTATAATATTGCTCATACCTATTACGTGAAAGCAAGACGGCTGGCTTATATGCAGAAAGATACCTCTGCTATGTTAGAAATAACTTTTAATATGGGTATGTCCTATCTGTTCGACCATAAATTTGACGAGGCCGTAGCTTTAATCAAAAGCATCGGACAATTAAAAGATACAGTTACCATGGTTGAATATGGAATGTATACGGCTGGTGAATTGCGTCGCAGCAACAAAAGTGGCCAGCGAGAAAAAGCGCTCGGACTGCTGAATACGCTTAAGAAATACAAAAACATTAAATTGCCTGTAAGTATCCGTGAAAAGCTTGCTTCGACATCGATTCACACCTTTCTGGATATGAACGATATTAATGGTGCTGAGAATTATTTTCTCGAACTCAGCCATTTGGCAGCATCAAAAGAACTGACACTCACTGACCAACTTGACGCTTTAAACGGAATGATCCGTTACGATAACTTGACAGGACAAAGCAAGGCCGCTTTAAGAGCTATCAAAGCCTATCAGTACCTTTGTAAAAAGAATAATCTTAAAATATTTAATAAAGAACATGAAAATTGGCTTTTCAAGACGGATTCCTTATTGGGGAATTACCTGTCGGCCATAAAACATTATCAGAATTATAAACGCGGCGAGGATTCTTTACTTAACGAATCTAACAGCAGACAAATATCCTTGCTAAGCATCCAATATGAAACTCAAAAAAAAGATAAAAACATCTTCCTGAAAAACAAGAATATTGAAATGCTTGCACGTCAATCTTTGTTGCAGCGTACCACCCTCAGGCAGGAGAAAATCAAACGAAACCTTACAATTGGTGTTGCAATAATGCTCCTGATCGTTCTAGGCATTGGTTACAATCGCTATCGGCTCAAACAGGAAAGTAATCTGCTCCTCCAATCCCAGCAACTGGAAATTGACAATCAGCATAAAAAGTTAATGACTTCTGCTGAAGATCTTACGCTTTTACTTAAAGAAAAGGAATGGCTGCTTAAAGAAATTCATCATCGGGTAAAGAATAATCTACAGGTTACCATGAGCCTGTTGAATATGCAATCTTTTTATATCTCAAATCATGAGGCGCAGGAGGCGATTAGCAACAGCCGGCGCAGAATGTATGCCATCTCTCTCATACATCAGCAGTTATATCAATCTGACGGTTTATGCTATATCAACATCGGTTCATATGTCGCTGAACTGGGTGGCTATCTGCAGGATAATCTCAGCCCGGACAAAAAAATCCACCTTAATCTTGCAATCGAACATCTTGAAATTGATGTAGCCCAGGCTGTGCCTTTGGGCTTGCTGATCAATGAGGCGGTGTCTAACTGTTTTAAACACGCCTTTTTGGTTAAGGTAGAAGGGTTCATTAGCTTGCAGGCATATCGTAACGAGAACGGAAATATTTCACTGTCTATATCGGATGATGGATGCGGAATACCTGAAGATTTTTTGGGTAATTCAGGGCATACCCTCGGCATGAATTTAATGTATGGATTGTCAAGTCAGCTGGGTGGTGACCTGAGTGTCACCGTTAACCGGGGTACCACGGTAAAAATAATCTTTACGCCCATCAATTCCCTAGAGGAAGAGCTCTCCGACAGCAGCGACCACCAGGGTGTCGCCTCTTGATTCGATTGAAGATTTTGTTCAACGAGTCAGGTTTGTGATCCTGGTAGCAAATGCGATTTTTCAGCCGCCTTCACTTTATATCATATTTCGAATGTTTATATATGATATAAAGTAATTAATATTCCCCAATTTTTTAGCTAAAATATTGTTAGATAATTATTTATGCGGTTGGCATCATGTTAGATATAGGTAGATGTACGCCGGGCCTCCGGCTGACTTCATAAACCTTAGTGAACGCATATGAGTATCGCTTATAATTATTGGGCTTTCCGGTTCCCGGCTGCGATGGTGCAGCCAATTGTCAGTGTTAAATACGGTAACCATCTTGTATATCATCAGGCCCGTTTTCAAAATATCGGCTGTTACAAAGGACTGGTTCGATTATCAAAAGCTAATAGCATGTCTGCTTTAATTGCTAACGAGCCGCATGATGAAAGAAACAGGCAGTTGCACTTCGGGCTAAAGATAATAGCATAACTGATGGACGCTAAAGTTTTAATTACCGGGGCGACGGGCGTAACTGGTATGAATGCGATTGACCGGTTACTGGAACTGAATGAACCCGTCAGGGCAATGGTACATAAGATTGATATCAGGTCCGATGCCCTGGCCAAACGCGGCGTTGAGATCGTTGAAGGTGATTTATGTGATTTCGACACCTTGAACGTTGCGCTCCGAGGAGTTGATGCTGCCTTATTTATATATCCTATACAATCTCCGGGATTGCTGGCGGCTTCTGTTTATTTCGCGCAGGCGGCGCTGGAAGAAAACGTCCGCTTGATTGTTAACCTGTCACAATGCACATCCCGAAGAATGGCTAAAAGCCATGCGGCTAAAGACCGTTGGTTCGCAGAAAGGATCTTTGACCGCTCAGGAACTCCTGTTACGCACCTTAGACCTAATTTATATGCAGAATGGTTGAGTTTCCTCAACCATAATTTAACGTCAAAAAATCAATTTATTTCTCCATTTGGAGAATCCCGTTACGCGCCTATTGCCGGAGAGGATGTGGGAAGGGTGATCGCCGCAATATTATTGAATCCTGAACCACATATGGGTCAGATTTATCCGCTTTTCGGCCCCGTTGAATTATCTCATAATGAAATGGCAGAGATATTAAGTAATAACCTTCACCAAAAGATATCCTATGAACCCATTGACAGAAAAACATTTATTACCCTGATGGAAAATTCACAATGTTCACCATACTTTATGCAGCATATGTCAGCTATCCTGACTGATATTCAGGATGGTATACTTGCCGGAACCAGTGACTGGGTCGAGAAAATCACCGGTCGAAAACCGATTTCCCTGAACAATTTTATCAAAAAGAATGTCGGTTTATTTTCCAAGCCTGTATGATGCCAAGGCTCCCCGATGTATCGATTGTAATAGAGGTTAAAAACCTCTCCAGTACCTCTGGTAAAGCAAACTTATTCAAAAAAATTTCGATCAACCGGCAAAAGGCGGGCTTTTCTCGCTATGAAGCCCAGCAAAAAAGCCGTATGCCTCAACTTTGTTATCCCGATCTCCTGCTAGATCGTAGTGCACAAAATTCGGTTACAAAAAATAGTTGATTTATGAAATAAAGTATCTGCTAAAGGCTCCGTTTCGTTCTAATATTCTATAAATCAAATAGTTGTTTTTCGGCATTAGTTTCGCAAGATGAGGGTATCTAACGCATATGAAATGCTACTGAAGTAAGCTGGCGTAAGCAAATGTTCAATTATTTATTTAAAAATCATTAAGATGAAAAAATCACTAGCAGCTGTATTTCTTGCAGCCATTTTATTATTAACCTTTTCAGGTTGTTCCAAAGATGATGACGTCAATTCACCGGTAGATGTCAAAACATTCGTCATCGTTCACGGTGCCTGGTCTGCACCCTATGCCTGGGAGTCTGTAAAAAGTAAGCTGGAAGCCCAGGGCCAAAAAGTAGTCGTCGTACAATTGGCAGGGCACGGGTCTGACAAGACTGCATTCAACACGATCCATCTGGATACCTATAGGGACAGAGTAATACATGTAATCGATAGTTTGAACACCAAGGTAATTCTTTGTGGCCATAGCATGGGTGGTATGGTTATAACGGAGGTAGCTGAAAAGATTCCATCAAAAATTGAAAAAATGGTTTATGTTAACGCATTTCTTCCTGCTAACAACCAAAGCCTGCTAGACCTTGCTAATACAGATGCCGGGTCTCTGTTGGGTCCCAGCATTCAGCAGATTGATCATGGGATAATACTTGATCTTCCTCATGACAGGATCACCGACATTTTTATCCAAGACGGATCCGATGGGGCGAAATCTCTGGTACTTAGTAACTACCGGACAGAGCCCGGAATTCCTTTTGGAGAACCTGCAACTATCACAGCGGCAAATTACGGCAGTGTGGCCAAGTATTATATCCATACCCTTCAGGATCATGCGATCACATATGACCTGCAGAAGCGGATGGTTGCGGCAGCTGGTATTAAAAACGTCTATCAGCTGAATACTAGCCATTCACCTTTCCTGGCGAAACCCGATTCATTGGCCATCATTCTTGAGAAAATAGCCCAATAATACAACTCACCTCTATAAAAAGGCCGTCTGGTAGCAGACGGCCTTTTCGGTTTTATAAAAATTAACTGATCTTAAAAAAGTCGCCATTTTCACAGTGAAGCGATTATGGATGGTTTTAATGGTACAGCATTTTTAAAAACGTAGAGTAGGTGCCGGTGGTGAGAACATCATCAGCGGAGCATTGTTTTTGTGCTACGCTATCTCCTGATAAATCGTTCTGTAAAAATGAGGCATTTGGTACTAGAACCAGCTGAAGATTAATCAGATTAGCGTGAAACCTTCTTTCCCGTTTTCCGATGTCCGCTGATAAATTTTAACAATCAGAAGCGCTGCAATAAAAAGACATGCAATGACGATGATCATCCCGAAAGTTTCCCGTATGGTCAATAGCGCTGCCTGGGTTTGCACGTTAGTGAAAACCGACCTTATTCCTGAGTTTACAGCTGCATCAGAAGCCTGGCCACCAGTTAAAGCACTATGATAGGCAGGGCTATAGGCTGCCGCAAACAATGGATCTGTCTGATCCATTTTCGAAGCAAGTAAGTTGACATTATGTATTAGCCGATGGTAATAAAAATAGGACAAATAAGCTGAACAAACTGCTGGTCCGAAAAATACTCTCATACCAAGATAAAACACGGTCACTGAAAAAAACTCCAGAAATGGCAATCCGTTAGCAACGTAAATTCCAACTGCCATATAGGACAGTAATATCGCCGTTCCCCGGAAGAACATCGGTAGATAAAAGTCCTGCGATGTTGCTGTAAGTGTCGTGATAAAATACAATTGTACAAAGGAAATCGTATAGCAGAGGACAACAAAAATGATCATGAACCGGAAACTGGTAAACTTGCGATAATACAGGTAACCAATAATTGTCGCTGTAATAAAACCTGGAATCATGTAAAGGTTAATCCGGGTAATTTCAACAGCATTTCCTTTAAAAACCAGGTTCATCATGTTGTTCTGTATGCTACTGGCTGCAAAAAACAAACTTAAAATGAACATCGTTATAAGCCCCAGGCGTACGTTTTTATAGCGCAGCACGTGAAGATTGAGGATGGGCTGGCGGACAATATACGTTCGGCTGAGTAATAATGTCAGGGTCAGTACGCAGGCAGCAATACCCACGATGATTTTGCGGGAGCTTAGCCAGTCTTCAGTGAGCCCGTAAGAAAGCACATAATCTAGGAGGAGCATGCTGATCGTAAAAAGCACCAGGCCGAGCCAGTCAAAATTATAAAGTGGTATTTTTTCACCGGGGAAGTCCGGGTGGACGAAAAACAATATGAGTACGATGCCGGCCAACAAAGGCACCATTAAAAAGAAATGACCAAATTGCCAGTTCATATGATCCGCAGCGTAGGCCATGAACATCGTCGTCAACTGAGCCGCGATCAGCGTAACGGGGTAATAAACCGCGTAAAGCCGGTATCGTTCGCCCTTTGGCATAAGTATCGGTATCAACGTTGCAAAGATTTCCAAGAGTCCCAGGATCTTAAAAAAACCGGCTACGAAGGAGGCCATCACGAGGATCAATGGTTGATCGGTGTATTGGATGACCAGATTCAATATGATTAGACCGGAAAAAACTCCTAACAACAGGTTTTTGCTGGTAATAATCTGCTTAAAACTTAGGACAAACGGAACGCCAATGATCAAACCGATCGTGTGTGCATAAGAGGCCATTGTAATATCTGCTGGTATGGCACCGAGACCTCCGGTTATATATCCTGAAACATTGCTGACAATTCCACCGGTAAAGCCGAGTGGAATCAACAAAAGAACCAGCAATAAAAGATGCAGTTCCTTTCGCACCCACTCAAAAAAGATCTTATTTTCCAGCATGATTTTTCTTCATTTGATCAATTCCACTTCCGCATTCATGCCGGTTTTTAAACGGGCAACCTCATCCAGCTCGTTAGTTGCCGATAATTTTATCTTGACAGGAAACCGTTGTTGGACCTTCACGAAGTTTCCAGTCGAGTTGTCAGTAGGTATAGCGGAGTAACGGCTTCCGGTTGCTTCCGACATAGAAAAGATTTCTCCTTTAAAATGTTTTCCTTTAATGGCGTCGACTTTGATGTCCACTGATTGTCCGACTTTCAGGTATCTCAGCTGTGTTTCTGTATAATTGGCCGTGACCCACTTCTCATTTCCGCGTACAATGCTAACTAAAGTTTGTCCAGGCTGTACCACCTGGCCTTCTTCGATCGTTTTCCGGCCAACGACGCCATCATAGGGTGCAGTTATCACCGTATAAGTAAGATTTAATTTTGTATAAGCTAAGGCTGCGCTGGCTTTGGCAACCGCAGCATCCGCTACTGCAAATCTTTTTTGTGTCTCATTGGTTGTTAAACGGGCACTTTGCTGTGCACTTTGTAATGAAAGGTATTTCGCCCGTAAAGCATCACGTTCCGTTTTTATCTGATCAAATTGAAACTGCGATACAACATCATCAGCAACGAGGCTGGCATATCGCTTATAATTTACCTCTGCATTGGTCAGCCTCGCCCTGATCTCAGAAATATTAGCTGTTGATATATCTATCCCGTTACGTGCAACGTCTTCAGAGGAGTTGACCACCAGCCGACCGGCTTTGGCATCCAAAAGTACTGCTTCAGCCTGAGCAACCAGTATCTTGTATTCCCCATCATCTATTGTCACTAAGGTATCGCCTTTTTTGACACGCTGATGCTCCGTAAATCTAATTTCTTTTATATAACCAGTGATCCTGGTGTTAATCGGGTTGATATAGGATTCGACCTGGGCATCATCAGTGAAAACCGAATTGTCCAGATGGAAATAGGTAACTGCTGCCCACACAAGTGCGGAAATAACGATCATCAATGATAAAATATTAAACAGAATAATCCGGCGTTTGCGTTTTCTTTCTTTGGCTAATTCGGCGGCTGAAGGCTGTGCTGGCGATTGGTGCTGGTTGACAGGAGTTTCCATTTACTGTATGTTAAAAATTTAAAAATTACCGGCTGCTTTTTGTAATCTGTACCACTGGTTGATGATATTTATCCTTGAATTATTTAACCGAAGCTCTGCTGAAAGCTTTGCTGTACTCGCGTCAAGAATATCGGTAACCTGCGCTAACTGATTGATGTATTTTTTTTGAACAACCCTAAAATTATCATTCGCTAGTTCCAGGCTTTTACTTAAAGTTGTAAAATGTTCCCTCGCTTCCTGGTAACGCGTAAAAGCTGTAGTGACTTCTATTTCTGCCTGCTGCTGCCGGTAAATGGTTTGAGTTTTCTGCTGTTCCAGTTCCAGTCTGGCCAGCCTGATACGATCTTTGGCATGATATATAGACGATATATTATATTTAATTTTGATTCCAGCCTGATACGCGTTATAATAAATATTTAAAGGCTCAAGCGTATTTAAAAATGGCCTCTGCAAAGCATCGCCGGCGTATAAGGAAACTTCAGGAAGTCTTGTTGCTTTTTCTAATTCGATGTTTTTGGCAGCAATTCTTTCACTTAATCTGCTGGCACTGATAGCTGGCTGGTTGTTTTGTGCTAAAGCATTGTATTCTTCGATGCTCCGCACCTCGACCGGCTGGGCAGCTATTGTCGTATCGGGCAATATACGTGTCGTGCCGGGTAGCCCAAGTACAACCTGGAGTTCTTTGCTTAGGATGGTTATATTATTTTCGGTTTCCTGAAGATCAAGTTTAAAATCTGAAATGAGCAATTCATTTCTAATTACATCGTTCTGGGTTACTAAACCCTGTCGCTTAAGTTTTGTCAGGTCAGCAAGTCTTTTCTGGGCCAGGAGGATGTTTTGAGTGAAGATCCGTCGGTTATTATATTGCTGGAAAAGTTCGAGGTATCTGCCTAATAACACCAATTTAATGTCCTGCCGGTCTTTTTCAAAATTAAGCCCCGCCAGTTGTTCATTAAGCTTCGCTTTTTTTATATTTAAACGGATAGTCCCGCCCTTGTATAATGTCTCACTTGCTTCTAAAAAATAGTTGTTGGTAAAATGTGGTGTCTTTACATTGGTGTACCAAGAGAAATTTGGATTAAGAATGGCTATGGTACTAAGGTAACCTGCATCAGCCGAGGTTACAATTTCAGGCAGCCTCTGGGAACTTGCAATTTCTGTACGGGCTTCGTTAATGCCTACGTTCTGCTTCGAGGCCTGCAATTGTTTACTGTTAGTCTCGGTCAATTGAAAAAGTTCCGTTAGCGATAACACTCTGGTCACTGTATCCTGTGCGAAGACCTGATTAAAGCAAAATAACAAGCAGATCAATGTTAACGTTTTCATTTCGAGATAATAATGAACCTGAATGCTCAGACTCCGATGATTGATTTGGGACGGTAATTCATGTATTCCCGAAGTTTCCATGCCTGAAAAACTTGTACCCTGATTAAATGAAACTCATTACGGCCAGGTAAAATCAGGCTTGCTTTTGTAGCCTTGGCATGATTGTCTGGGTTATGAGAATGATATCACTGAAATTTTCAGCCATGCACCGTGTGCGTATGTGTCATTAATATTCTAATCCATTAGTAAATATTGTTTTATAATATCAGTTGTTACCGCTTGCTGGGATGCTTTCAACGGCGTCTGGTTCTAAAATCAGAGATGCCTATCGCACAACCTAATGGAGCGCAGCCAACTGGATCATTTTTCAGAGTAAAGTCTATTTTAGTGCCAGTGAGTAATGAGTTGATAATCAATTGATAATTTAAAGCCTGGAGAGTTTGTTATTGCTTTATTTCGTATTTCAACTAATAGAGATACTATATAGCGTAAGACGAACTTGGATATAGACACGTTATGACTTCATCAATAATTATTCCTTCTGAACTATTGTTTTTCTATAATTGAATTAAGACGGAATAATTTACTTTCAGCAATTATGCAGAGATGAGACGCCATGGAAGTAGATCGGCGTGGAAGTTAGTTTGATTGCAGATGCGTTTCTAAGGGAGTTTACCTGCTATAATGAAAAGGGATTTTTCTTGCAATGGCTGTTATTTTAACTTATCCTAATTAATAGGTATGGTGCCATCCGATTTTGAGCTTCTTCATTTTTACGCTCAATGAAGTCGGAGGCAGGTCAAGAATTTCCGCTGCGCCACCTTTACCGTTTATTTTACCTTTACAGCTTTTCAGGACTTTGAGTATATGATTGCGTTCCATTTCCTGGTAAGTTTCCAGGTGCTCCTGCTCGCGCTGATTTTCACCAGAAGCAGAATTGTCCGGAAGCAGGAATTCCTGGATTTCTGTTCCCATAACTGTTAATGCCGTGCGTTCAACAACAGACTGTAATTCTCTGATATTCCCGGGCCAATCGTAACTGACCAGCTGACGTAGCGCTTCCTGCCTTACGGTCTTAAAAGGTACGTTTCTTTCGGTAGTGAATTTATTGATGAAATGGGATACAAGTAGTGGAATGTCTTCCTTTCGTTCCCGTAATGGTGGAATCTCTATGGGGAAAACGTTAATACGAAAATAAAGGTCCGGCCTAAAATGTTTGGCTGCAACTTCAGCACTTAAGTTTTTATTGGTAGCCACTATTATTCGCGTATCCACTTTTATTGTTGATGTTCCGCCAATTCTTTGAATTTCCTTTTCCTGTAGAACCCGCAGGAATTTACTTTGTAGCAACAATGGCAGTTCCCCAATCTCGTCAAGAAATATAGTGCCCCCGTGCGCTTTTTCAAACCATCCTATTTTTCTCTCACTCGCGTCAGTGAATGCCCCACGCTCAAAACCAAAAAATGCAGCCTCTATCAATGTCTCCGGGATGGCTGCACAATTTACTTTTATAAGCGGGCGCTGATTCCTGCTTGAGAGCTGGTGAATTGCATCAACAAGCGATTCCTTACCGGTTCCCGTTTCACCGGTGATTAAAACGGTTGTATCAAATGGAGCTACTTGTGTGACCTGGTCTAATACCGATAGCAACTTAAGACTGTTTCCCACGATGTTTTTGAAAATTTCCGGGGAACGGACATGGTCTATGGAATAACCGTCTTTTTGAGTCGAGTTTAATGCCAGTCCACTATCTTTTATCCACGCGATAGCGTTGCTAACAAATGGTGCTGCCAACCTTAAGAGATCCGCCTGCTCATGAGAGAAAGGAGCATTTTCAGTGCTGTAAAAACCGATGGAAGCATAGAGCTTTTTTTCTACGTTGACTAGCGGTATAGTCATTTCAGAATTGATCTTGTAAAATTCGCGGAGTTTACTCGCAAAGCGAAACTTTTTACAGCCCTGATCAAAATACTCGCCGTTTTCTACGTATACACCAGTCTTTTCTAATGCCCTGTTCCGGTATAGACGGAGGTCCAGGTCTTCCAATTCTGCTTTTCTGATATACGAAATATGGTCCTTACGACGATATTCATTTAATCCAAGTCGCTCAAAAGCGTAAACGGACTCCCTGCCTCCGTTTTTCAGGTCAAGGTTAACAATAACATTATCAAATTGAATAAAGGGCTGGAAAGCCTTGATTAGCCACATTAGTCTTTGCTCGTCATCACCTGCACAGTTCATAATGCTGACCAATAGTCCATTTAGCCATTTACTCAGATTGAACTGGAAATTTTGATGGTGCTGGTGACGCGATAGGCCAAGAGCTATTGTGGAAACCACATCCTTTTTACGGAGCGGACGTGATAAGAATCCGTAAGGCTGTGTTTTGTTCGCGGATTCAAGTGTATCCTGATCTGAGTTCGGTAATATAAAGACAAAAGGAATGGAAAAGTCTTTACAGACCCAAGCTAATTCCAATCCATTTGGATCACTGGCAATAAAAACAGGCAGCAATAATAAATCAGGCTTTCTTTCGCCCTGCAAAATCAAACTGGCCGATGCAGGGGTGCTGACTGTTACCTCATAATCCTGATCCTGCAGTATAGCTTGCAGACTGGCAGTTTCAATCGCAGACTCCTCTATGATCAGGATATTTTTCTTCATATTTTAACTGTTGCGATATTTAGCCGCGGGTTTACATACCCGCGGTAAATATAAGAACATAATAGTTAAAACGACTTGATCCTTGCATCGCTTACCTGAGATCCTACTAAAGATAGACCTGCGTCGCAAGGATAAACGATCCTTTCGATCCATTCTGTGAATTATTAACGACGATCGGGCGTGTTTGATATTTGAAAGATATGCGGGCATGATGGCCGTCAAGATAAATGTTCCCTCCTGCACTCCAGTAAGTAAATTTAGCCGACCCAAAACGTTCGAATTGCTGTAAACTAAACTCCCCGAACGGCTGAACACGGATTTTTTCATCAAAAAGTGTTTTGGGAAGCAACAAACCTGCCTGGCTGAACCATGAATAGCCGCTCCCGATAATTGGGGCTGAATTGCCGAAACCAGCCTGGGATACTCTTCCCGTAAATCCTGGTGCCATACTTACGTTCTCGTTCATAATTGAGCCATAGCGGAGATAATCCGGCCCGAAATCATAGTGATAATAAACGGAATAACCGGTAATGGCCCAATTTGCCCTGCCACCTCCGAATGGAAGATCAACAAATGCGTCTATTGCCCATAAAGTGATCGGATGCCGGATCAGCGTCGAGCTAACCGTGTTGTTTTTTTGAGTAACGGTGCCGTCCTGTGTATGGTAATACCCCGCACCAATATTGAAAACCTTCATAGTTCCAACATATGTCCCTGTGGTATAAGGCAGCTGGCTGTTTTCTTTTTGAAAAAATTGCCATGCCGCATAACCTGTCGTGGCCATCTTGCCCGTTGCGTTATCGTCTACAGCAAAAGCGCTGTCTGGCGTCATCGTGGAAAATACGGCGGGAGTCGACAAAACAGTAAAAGGCTTGTTCACCGCCCAACGGTAAGATAACCGGCCGATATTACCTTTCAGATATATACCTAGTTGCCGGGCAAATTGATCGGAAAGATCAACCAATGGCCAGTTATACAAGGGAACATCCAACGCCAGGTAGTTTGCGGAACCCGAGCTTGTCATGCGGCTGATGCCATTCCAATAATGCAGGCCTGTGCCGATGTAAAGTGTGGCATTATTAGCATGACCTGTAACTGGGTCTTTATCAGGATAAATAGCGTACTCATTCCATAAATCATGTACATAAAGTTCAGATTTTTTGCCAAGCGTACCCGCAAAGGTAGGCCCTCCATTTCCGGTATTTCCGCCTCCTGCAGTTCCTCCACTTGAGAAGCTCTGGTTGTCGATGCCAATGTCTGCAAGTATTAGGTAACGGGGCGATAACTGGCTTAAGGTTACCAGCCGAAACTGTCGGAGACTAAAATCCGTGTAATTGCTATTGGCTACACCGTTCACAGCGGTTCCGGGATTTGCGTTTGTCTGTCTGGCCCAGAATGTGGCCCAGCTAAAGAAACGAATGTACTTATGGCCCGAACTATCCAGCTTTAAAGTCATGCCATCTTTATACTCCGGAGACCCGCCCTGCGCAAAAGCTGGAATTACTCCAGTCAAGATGAAATAAAACAACAATCCGGTGGTGCATATTTTTTTCATATCGCTTCGTTATAGCTTTCTTGTTAATGGCCGATGGAGGCGCCTGGAGTTTTTTTACCGGTTCCGGTCTCGCGGATGATCAGACTGATAAGAAGTGCAAAAAGGGTGATTGTGATTATAAATAATCCAGCTGCCTGAAAGTGCTTTGCATGTTCGGACGTATGCATGAGCGACTTTCCATATTTGCTGGCAAATATTGGCCCCAACAGCGCTGTAATGCTGAAGGTTAGAAAGTTGATTGCTCCGGTAGCACTGCCTTTGACCTGGTCCGGATTCGCTTCTTTTATAATTGTATAAGGTATCATCGCGACGCCCGAAGCTACTCCGAATATGAGCATGGATACAGCCGGTAAGATCATTCCGGGTAGATAGACAAGCTGGCCAAAAGCTAACAGCATGATGGCAATACCTCCTGTAAGAACTATTTTACGCTTTCCGATTATATCTGAAACCCATCCCAGTAGCGGGCAGCCGATGACCCATCCGAGCGGTACCATGGAACAAACAAAGACTGCGGATTGATATGACATGGACCGGTCTTGTTGAAAGAAGGCAACGCCCCAGGTCATAGCGAAGATGGTAGTCGGCGCAAAAAGCAAACCTGATAATAAACCGCTCAAGTACGACTGGGGATTGGAAAAAACAATTTTATAAGGTGTCACCACACTCCATAAGCTACTTTGGTGCTCCGCTGTTTTGTCCTCGCTTGGGGTCGTAAAGTAAAGTAAAAGGCAAACTACAGCACAGAGAATGCCAATTCCCGTCCAAAAAGTGGCTACCGGAAGTCCGTTATGGATTAATGGACCCACAATAAATTGACCGGCTGAACCACCCATCATGCCCACACATTGTGTAAAACCTATAGCCGTAGCAATATAACGTGCGGCAAAACCGTGAGACGCCAGGTATACACAGCCTGTAAATGCAAATGCGGAACCCGCACCTTGTAATAACCGGCCCGTATCACCCATGATCGTACTGGGTATCGCAAATAAGAAACACCCGAGCGCCAGAATTCCAATCCCGACGGATATGGAATACTTTGCACCTGCACGGTCAAGTGCAACGCCTGCGATCAGGCTGGTTACGGAATAGGTATAATAATAAGTGCCAAGGATGGTGCTTACCCCTAAGGCGTTTACATTAAATATTCCTGAAAGTTCGCTAAGCATTACCGCCGGTGACGACCTGATCACATATTCCAGAAAATAGAAGATCAAACCAAACACCCAAGCGATTACGAAAGCCCTACGTTGTGAGTTTTGATTAGCATTGTTGTTTAAATCACTCATATACATATAATTTAGTACTGGTCAGCTATTTAATTAATCGGTGAGGTCTTGTAAATGCTTATAGTTGGATTTGACCGTTTCAAGTACCTCGTCAAATTTGCCGCTCAGCATTAGTTTGGTCATTGATACGGCCATGCCGCTTACCATTTTCAATTCAATTTTCGGCGGCATGGCCAGGGAATTCGGATCCGTGAATACATTTACAAGCACCGGGCCAGCATAATCGAAAGCTTCTTTCAGCGATGCTTCCAACATCGAAGGGTCATGAATTGAAAGGCCTTTTATTCCCATAGCTTGTGCAACCATGGCAAAATCCGGATTGAGCATATCGGTTTGCCAGTCCGGGAGGCCGTTAACCTCCATTTCCAGTTTAACCATACCTAATGAACGGTTATTGAACACGATGATCTTTATCGGGAGTTCATATTGTTTGATAGTTGCCAGGTCGCCAAGGAGCATTGAGATGCCGCCATCACCGCACATCGCCACGACCTGTCTTGAGGGATTAGATAACGCCGCACCAATGGCCTGGGGTAAGGCATTAGCCATCGAACCATGAATGAATGATCCCAACATACTCCTTTTACCAGTGGAGCGTATATAGCGAGCGCCCCATACGCAACACATCCCGGTATCAACAGTGAAGATCGCGTCATCTGTACCTAAACTATCCAGGGTCTGGGCGACAGCTTCCGGGTGAATAGCGTCCACATGCCCCTTGTCTTTCACGTAAATCTGCAGATGCTCCTTTACTTTTGCGTAGATATGTAACTGTGCATCCAGGAAGCTTGCATCCTGCTTGGCCAGGATAAGTGGCAATAGGGCACTAAGCGAACTTTTAATGTCACCAAAAAGACCCATCGTAAGCTTTGCCCGGCGTCCAAGACGTTCAGGTTTTGTATCGATCTGAATCAAAATTTTATCCTGAGGTATAAAGGGTACATATGGAAAGTCGGTTCCTAACAACAGGACCAGATCACTTTCATGCATGCTATGATAAGCCGAAGGGAGTCCAAGTAGCCCAGTCATGCCTACTTCATTTGGGTTGTCATGTTGTATGCTCATTTTACCACGAAATGA
Organism: Mucilaginibacter sp. P4_A11; assembly: GCF_056402535.1. NCBI lineage: Bacteria > Pseudomonadati > Bacteroidota > Sphingobacteriia > Sphingobacteriales > Sphingobacteriaceae > Mucilaginibacter > Mucilaginibacter sp. P4_A11. The sequence continues at coordinate 39,617 of NZ_JBFUHE010000021.1, read as the reverse complement.
ATAGCCAACGGGCGCCTTTAACAATGCAGCCAATTCAACAATTTCAGTATGGGCTTCTGCAGCCCCAATTCCACAGAAAATGCAGATTTTATGATTTCGGTTGATCAGTTCAGCCAGATCCGCGATCTCTTCTGCAGCAGGCGTAATCACCGCTTTACTAAAATAATTTGCCTGTGCTGAATGAACTTCCACCGCATCCATCGCCGCAACATCGCCTGGTAAACCAATCACCGCAACACCCTTTTTATGTATGGCATGTTGTATAGCTGCCTGCGTCATTCGGGGTAATTGTGCTGGCGTCGCCGCTATCTGATTATAATGACTGCAGTCATCAAATAATTTGATCACATTGGTCTCCTGGAAATAATCGCTACCAAACTCAGTTGTAGCGCAGGTTGATGCGATAGCAAGTACCGGTACTCCTGAACGGTGCGCATCGTATAGGCCATTGATCAAATGGACATGTCCTGGTCCGCTACTCCCGGCGCAGCAAGCTAACCCATTTAGCTCCGCTTCTGCGGCTGCGGCAAATGCCCCGGCTTCCTCATGACGAACGTGTATCCAGCGTATTTCAGGGGTAAGTCTTACAGCTTCATTGAGTTCGTTGAGGCTATCGCCAGTTACTGCGTAAATGCGTTTAATACCCGCCTGGACAAGCATGTCGACTAATTGTTGGGCTGCTTTTTTTGACATAATTTTAAAAATTAGATAAATGTTAAAACGGTTAGAGATTGTTCGCCTGCACTTGTCTGATAAACAATGTCCAGTATGTCGTGAATTTGCAATGGAAATGCCATTTTTTAAATTATTGGCAATCAGTTAATTGTGAGCAATAGCTCCAATTTTCGCTGTTTTATATCGTAAAAACTTAAGATTAAGAACGAAAAACTGTGGCACATATAACTTCTGATTAAGTGATGCCAGAAGATAAGGTGCTGTCGATCCAACGAATTCAGGATTATTCGCTGCGTTATTTCATAGAGGACGCTGTTGTTTTACGAAATAACGTCCCAGTAAAAAAAACCGAAATATTATAAAAGATTCTTTATTAGGTGTTTATACTTTGGTACATATTTCGAGTTAAAGAATTGCCGCCAATGGATCTTTTTGATTTTTTGTTGCGGGAGTCATTTAAAACTAAGGGTATGAAAAAAAGACTTTTAAATCTCGGCCTTATTGCAATGTTTCCTGATATTTCATACGGCTTGGCAAACAGGGAAGGAACGTCTATGCGAGGTTCAAATATTTTGCTGTCAATCATTTCAGGCGCGGAATTGTTTGCAGTCCTTTTAGGCCTGCTCTATGTTTTCCGCCTTTGCCGGCGTGTTTGGAAACTATACCGTTCAAAAAGGCTGACCATTCGTACCTGATCAGTTTTTTATTTAACGCAAGAAAGAAAACGAATTAATATATATGTTACACGGCTTTATTTTTGGAACTAATCTTTACCTCAGTAAACAAAGATCCATCAGTTATGCTTTCGAAAAGCAACGAACTGAATTCCTGACTATCTGCTCTTTTTATCATGCGAAAGCTAAAACCGATTTGATGCTGGACGCTGATTTCGCCCTTGAAGATGGAACTGCAGTAGTCATTCGACAAAATCAGATAGTAGAAGGGACTAAAGTTTCTATCACCATATCTCCCTGGCGCGTTACAGTGTACTGCAAAGGCGGGGAAATGCCGGTGTTGGATATTTTACAGCTTGGGGAAGATACATATTCCGGATTCGGTACTCATATCGCAAAGGAATTGGAAGCAATGCATCCTGATGCAACCGTTTCGATCAAAGGGGAACTGATAGTTGCTGATGCGCGCATCTGGATTGGGGATGAGTCCATGCACGTTAATGAAGAAATATTTGCTACCAGTGTTACATACGCTCACCAAGGGGTAATTCTCTCATCCGATGGCTTTAATTATTAGGATCCATAATATCATATCTCCAAAATTCATGTTAACATGCCATTAATAACATTAACCCTCCTGGAAGGCAGAACAACCGAAGAGAAGCACGCTATTCTTAACCAGGTTCATGAATGCATCGTTACGAAAGCGGGCACTCCTGAACATGACAGGTTTCAACGTGTAATCGAATTGAACAAAGATAATTTTGTATATGATTCGTTCTACCCGGAACTCAAGACATCCCGAACCGAAAGTTTTATGATCATCGAGATCCTTTTCTCCGTGGGACGAAGTGTTAAAGTAAAAAAAATGCTACTTGCAGATTTAATGGCTAGGCTCGATGGGATTAATGTATCACCTAATGATGTGATGGTCTGTTTTCAGGAAACCGCATGGGAAAACTGGGCGTTTGCTAATGGCATACAACCTCATGTTTGAGTACCTGGAAAATATAAAAGATTAAAACAAAATGACTGAATATACCGATTGGTATTTATATAATTGCATCAAAAAACATGGAGAATAAATTTTTAAATCTTTCCTTTTCAAGCTGGAACCTGCAAGTTTCCAGACTTAAAAATATTATTGAGACACTGTCGGACGAGCAGTTGGCCCAGCCCATTTCACCAGGCAGGAACAGTGGATGGTACATAGTAGGACACTTAATCGCTGTTAACGATGCGATGTCAGAAATACTTGGTACAGGTAAACGGGCTTATCCGGAACTCCATTCACCATTCGTTCAAAACAGCGAGCAGCCGGCCTTCATACAGTCATTTACAGGATTGCTGAGAAATTATTTTCTTCTTGTTCACGTTCGATTACAAGAAGAATTTACAACACTGACTGAGGATGCCTGGCTTGCACGTCATGCAGCAATGACTGATGAGGATTTCTTGAAAAACCCACTTCGCAATAAATACAGTGTGTTATTGAACAGGACCAACCATCTGAGTTATCATTTAGGCCAGCTAAGGTTGCTTTACTAATACTCGTAGCAAGTTCTTTTTGCAGCAGGCTTGAACAGACAGTGGCTTCGGTATTTCGTATCAGTTTCGGTGATTTACGAAATACCGTTCTGTAATTATTTCCTGCTTCATGTATTTGTCTAAATATCAATGTTTTGCTATTTGGTATCATCTTCGCTCATGGGAAAAGGTCTTGCATAGGATATTCTGGAACGACAATCCGGCCTTTCGGCCAACGGAGCCTGTGCCTGACTTATTCATCGTTATTATAAATAATTAATCTATATATGAAAACATCAGGTAATACCATTCTTATCAACGGTGGAAGTGCAGGGATCGGCTTTGCGATGGCAAAGCTTTTTTCTCTGCAAAATAAAATTATTATTACTGGCCGCGATCAGGAAAAGTTAGATGCTGCATCAGCGCAGTTGAACAATACCACCGGGATTCGTTGCGATATGACCAATGAATCCGATCTGGAATTTTTAGTTGCGCAGGTGAACAGAGATTTTCCCGATTTAAATGTGCTTATTAATAACGCGGGGAAGGGAAATCAATATGATCTTCTTGCAGAAAATATCAATGCATTTTCACTGGCCCAGGAAGAAATGCTGACTAATTATCTGTCGGTAATTCGTATGAACGAAAAACTGATGCCTGCCCTGAAGATGCAATCCGCCTCAGCGATCATCAACGTGACTTCAGTAGCTGTCCTTGGCGCAAATATTAAGCGGGCTACCTATGGTGCAAGTAAGGCCGCCCTGCATTCATATACACAATCTCTAAGGTTACTGTTGGATGGTTCGCCTATCCGTGTTTTTGAACTTTTCCCCCCATTGGTAAACACTGAATTTAGTAAGAATGCAGGCGGTAGCAATGGTTTATCACCCGAATTTGTCGCAGAGGAAATGTTTAATGCATTTGCTGATGACCGCTTTGAAGTCTATGTTGGCGCGGCTGAAGAATTTCACAAATTATATTTTGCCGACAATGCCAAGGGATTTCTTGCGATTAACGGCAAAACCGTTTCTTAATTTGCAGGATGCTGTTAGTACTGCTAACGATAAGGCTGTCTTTGGTAAATGTTAAACAGCAAAGTATTCGCATTTCTGATTTCGTTGAATTACGATATATCATAGCATAAAAAAAGCGACTATTCCGTAAATAGCTAATATTCAAACTGTTGTTTTATGGTATATCTTTGGTAAGCCAATAACCGGAGCGTTCATTGTTCAATTGGCGAAAGCATTGTCTATTTATAGAACGTTCCGGTTGATTATGTCAAAATTAGTCTTTGTTTTAATAAGTACCTGTTGTTTCCTCGCTGATGCTGATCAGTGCAGAGCTGATCTATTACCGCTGAAACGCTTCAAAACAAGGATACCTGTGTCCCAATCGCTGATGGTACCGACTATCGCGAAGTTTCCGGCCGATAGTGCCCGTACTAATGCCGATCTTTTTTACAGCACCCTACTGCTGGAAATTAATGGGCTGTTATTTAGCGAACATGCAAATACCGCTTATCCAATCATCCAGAGGAAATTTAAAGTTCTTCCTGCAAAAACGCTGAAAAGTAAATTGTTGAAAGCCAAAATATCCGGTGACGTATTTGCTGCTTTGGGCCAGGTAGGCAAAGCTAAAGTTCAGTATGTTCTGATGTTAAAGCTCGCGCGTTTAAAAAAAGCCATTTATACTCAAATGCTTGTCGACCTCTTGTTAAAAAAGCATTTGAAATCGTGGCGGTCGAATGGGTATAGTCAAAATGATGCAGCCCATGAACTGCTCAATAAAATTATCATCGCTGATAGCCCGTATTTAAAGCCGGCAGCACGTGCTGATTTTTATCGAATATTATTTAAACTGGATTCTGCTGCCCGAAATTACGAACAATCCTTCGCGTATTATCAACAATACAAAATCGTTACCGATTCACTTTTCCGGCAGGAAAAGCAAATGCGTTTAAAAGCTATGCAGCAAAAGTTTATACTAGCGAAGCAAAGGCCCAAGGCTGAATCGACCAACATCAGCCGCGCGGGTGTCGATCGTCATTCACTTAAATTCGCGGCAGTTATCGTAGCCGTCTGTGCCTTTAGTTTGTGCTTTTGGAAAGTATGGGACAGACGGAAAAAACAAAAGGATCTGACAGTATGGATAAACAGGGAAACGCTATTGACTGAGAATGCTATCAAAGATCTGCTGAATGATCAGGCAAGATTGAAAGTCGAAACTCAGGAGCTATTAAAAGAGGCCCATCATAAAGTAAAAAACAATCTTCAAATGGTGATGAGCCTGTTGAGCACGCAGGCAAAATATTTAAATAATGGCACAGCCATCGATGTGATAGATGAAAGCCAGGATCGCTTACAGACCATGATGATCATGCATCAAAAGCTCTATGGAAGCGATGAAACTACGGAGATCGACATGGTAGCTTATATTGCAGAACTTGCTGCCTACCTAACTACAAAACTTGCTGAAAAGGGCGTTCCGCCAACGTTGAAGTTTTATGCAGATCCAATCCTGATGGGAAACACACAGGCAGTACTCGCAGGACTTTTTATTGGTGAGGCCATTTCTAACACTTTAAAAATCATTGATGAAAAAACGTTGAGCTGTATAGTTTCAATTTGTTTATTGGTATCATCACCCGGTATGATCCGTTTGTCCATTGCCTCGCAAACCACCTCATTAAATATCAAAAGCTGTTCCTATAACCTAAGTGGCGCAATCATGATGAAAGCGTTGAGTGATCAACTGCATGGCTTTTTTCAAATTGAGCAGGTGGACGGGGTAACCGTGAGCGTAGAGTTCCGCCACGAAAAAGAAGTTGAACATTACTAACGCCAACCATGTTAAAATACACTTTAATTTTATTCCTTGTTTTTCCGGCATGGTGCGCATTTGCGCAAAAAGAAAACACAGTCCAGCGTAACAACAAGGGATTGATGCAACTAAGCGCAGCTTTCCTAACGGTGTCCAATGAGGCAAGCATTGATCTGGACAGCTCACTGGTGCTGACCGCGAAGTATCATCACATGAGCCGCTCAAGGATAATTTCAGATGGCATTGATGATGGGTATGCTGAAAAATACTGTAAGTGGATAGATGACAGGCAAACCGGGGTAGCAAGATACCAGCTATCCAAACTCAGTGGAGGTCCGAAAGTCAGACTGATGTTATTACTCGGCGCTTATTATGCTTTTCAGCCAGGATTCAAAAAACGGGATATTGACAGTTGTAAATATTGGCTTCATCTGGCTGAAAAGGCAAACAGCTATTTAAAAGAAACGCGATGGATAGCTCAGGTGTATTGCATGCTGGGTAAATGTTATTTGAAGGCTGGCAAAATAAGGCAGGCGTCTTTTTATTTTAATAAGGTAACACGTTCCCCCAGTTTACGCGATTCGGGAGTTGTCGCCAAAGCCTGGAATTATCAGGGCATGTATCTTCCTTTTTTGCCGTCCACGACAGACCGCAGAATTGCTTGCCTTGAAAGAGCTGCAGTATTGTTATCTGACCTACACGACTCCGCGAATTTATTTAACGTACTTACCAATATAGCTTATCTCAATTTTGCCAGACAAAATATCATTGAGGCAGAGCGTCAAGCCCTTCGCTCTTATCAGCTTCAATTGAACGTAAAATTCCCTTATTCGCATTATACAAGTGATTTGATCAGTCTCATTCACCAGGTTAAGGGCGATTATGTTGGACAATTAAAATACGCGCTGGAATCGATTGATGCTGCCGACCGGTCAGGCGACCATATGAGTATTGCCATATTTTATACCAGGGCGGGCAATGCATATGCCGTCGGCGCAACTAAAAGAGATGAGGCCGTTAAATGGTACAGGAAAGCGTTTGCAGAGTACATGAGTAATAATGACGGCGCACATGCCTATAAGTTACTATACTATTTTATTAATGAAGATTTAGGGAGGTCAGGGAATGATTCCTTGTTGCATTTGCTGAGCAGCTTGATGATATCGGATCCTCCCACGAATTCTATTGATAAGCAAGATGCCTTAATCGCATTGGGTGAATGCAATAGGAAATTAAAGCTTTACGAGAAAGCCGAGGTGTATTTTCTCCAAGCGGAAGCACTTATGCCTGTCAACGAGCGAATCCGCGGGAACATTAATCAGGCTGAAATGATTTTTATTTTGGGCCAGTTTTATTTCTACGCAGGGAATTATGAAAAGAGCAGGACCTATCTGGTTAAATTGATAAAGGATCCCGATGCCGGCAATTTTTCTGTTGGTAACCTTGTAGAGACTTACTGGCTGCTTCATCAGATCGATTCACAGCGCAGACGATATGCAAGTTCTATGCTTTTCCTGAAAAGATACAATCGTTTAATAGATTCACTGCGCCATATTTCCGATGGATCTGAACTCGCCAGGATCAAAGCACACAGTAAAGTTCCTGTTGCTATATCTGAAAATGGCGCATTGTCCAGCAGCAATACTGTAAACCGCACGATCATTGTATTTTTAGTTTTAGCTTTACTTTTGATCGGGATGGGCGTAATATTTATATTTCGCTTTCCATTTCGCATACGAAAGTTGTCAGAAGGTCAACAGCAAAAGCGCCTGTTAGCAAAAGCCATACTTGATAATAAAGAACTTCGGATATCTAAGGATAAACTCATTAAAGAAATACATTACCGGGTTCAGAACAATTTGAAAATAGTGATCGATCTTTTGAGCCGGCAGTCAACTTTCATAACAGACGATGACGCAATTGAAGCAATTGAAAAAAGTCAAAGCCGGATGATGGCGATGTCTCTTATTCATCAGGAACTGGATCCTAGCCAGAATGCAGAAGGTGTTGACCTTGCAGCATTTATTTCGAAAATGGTATCATATCTAAAAGAACATTATCCTAAAAAGGCCTCGTTCATCAAGTTCGATCTTAAATTGGGTAAGTTAAATATCAGTTTTTCGCAAGCTGTTCCTTTAGCACTGATCATCAACGAAACGCTTTCCAATAGTATTAAACACGCTTTCCTGTTTCAGGAGAATGCCAAAATATATGTAGAGCTTGTCGAGCTTTCCGGCGGCCGCGTTAAATTGAGCATGGCGGACAATGGATCCGGTCTGCCTGATGACTTCGATGCTGCTTCAAGTCGAACGCTTGGGTTTAATCTAATCCTTGGGCTATCGGGACAAGTCGATGCGGTACCTGTTTTTCGAAATCACCATGGTCTTGCGGTCGACCTTATTTTTGAACGGAAGGCGGATAGCGAAGCATTTCTTTAGATCTGAACGGTATTTAATCGCAGACTAGGTTGTATTTCGAAATAAAGTAGCTTAATATCGCTTAGTAATACTTAACTGTAAGAAAATCAGGACCATACCTATTGGCTTTTTTATTGGATTACACCAGTTATAAATATTTCAATCTAAAATATGGATAACTACGATATACTACCTGTTAGCCAGTTCAATACGATGCTACCTGCGTTTAACACCACTGTCAAAGGAAGCTGGAAATTTGTATTTGAAACGCATAAAATGAGTATTTGTTCGAAATCGGGTGAAATTCTAGATCTGCCAGGTTTGAAAGAATATTTTTTAATCGATATTTTCAAACAGATTGATCAGTCTTTTTGGTGTGACATTCTGCGCTCATTTAAGGCGGCAGTGAAAGATCAAACCGGGTTTTCTACCGAAATTAATATAGCGACTCCTGGGGGAAAGCGTAAATGGTTACGATTAACCGGCATTGCTTATCACGGGCATTGGGGAAAAGTGAACGAAGTGATCGGCACGATTGAGGATATCGGTCAGGCCGTGTCGGAGGAATCACTTGGCTTATCCATTATCAATCACGAGTTAAGTACACCCTTGACTATTATTAAACTAAATGTGCAGTTGCTCATCAAGATGCTTGGCGGAAACATCAGTCAGCAACAGTTAGGTTTATTGAAAAGTGTTGATATGCACGTCAATTCCATAACCGGGGTTATGGCGGATTATCTTACAAGATCAGTCAATGATCAGCAAGAAATGCGATATGACTTCAGTTTTTTCAATATTATCGAATTGATACGCACGATTACTTTTGAAATGAACTCTATCCATCAACATTATCATTTTAACTTTCCGCAAACGGACGACCTATATGTAAAAGCAGATAAACTAAAAATTATGCAGATACTAATCAATCTGATGTCAAACGCTGTAAAGTTTTCTCCCAACCATCCCCAGATCGATATCGCCGTTTCCCGTATTGACCGGCATGTTGAAATAAATATCACGGATAAGGGCGTGGGAATTCCTGAAGGTCTAGAGGAACAAATCTTTGATAAGTACTACCAGGCTGGACAGCAGGTTATAACAAACAAGAACAGTAAAGGGCTGGGATTGTACCTCGTTAAGAAAATCGTTATCGCCCATGGAGGGAAGGTATGGGCAAAGCGTGCAGGTCTCCATGGTTCTGTTTTTAGCTTTACTTTACCATTGCAGGCGTCCATTTCCTAAATGCCTTAAATCAGCGGAAGTTGAGGCCGGAGAACTGAATTGAAATCAAAGATTTTTTTTGGTGGTCCGGTGAAGTGCCGGTAAATATCAGGGGGAATATCGGCTATCAAATCAGGCAGACAAATGTCCTGTCCGGGATATGCTGTTTTCAACATGCCAATGCCGATCAACCATTTTTTGGGCTTGCTGTTATATGCGGCGACATCATTGATTATCGGCAACTTCTGAGAAACGCTAACACTGATTACAAAAAATCCCTTCAGTTACCAGCAGTCCGTTTTCGCCGTTGTAGGCCTCCACTGTATGCACATATTTATAACAGTTTTGAAGGTGATCGTATCCCAAGTCAATTAACTTAATCATCGCGCTATCCGCGGGAATCAATTGGCTGCTTTGAATACAAAACAACTCGTTTTGGTTGAGCATCAGATAGTCAAAATGATATCCACTGTCCTGGAGTTTGATGACCGATTTTGTAATCAGCAAATTTAATCTCCGTATACGTTTGAATTTCGTTTTCATGCGCTTGATTATAAGGTACTTGAACTATATTAAATATTCGTGCCTTGTTTTAAAGTGCTGAATAGTAATTACTTACATTAAAAAATCAAAAAAAATGTTACTTATTGTCGTAAATCGACAGCTGATAAAGTAAAAATTCGTTTAATTTTCGAACGTAGCATACTGAATTCGCTTGCTTAACGAGGCTCATTTAATAATTCTGGAAGTGTTTTACAAACAATACACTCAATTTTTTCAGAGTTTTATGAGCACGGACTAATTTTTTTCTTCCTTGCGCTTAAAGAGCCTTGAAGTAAGGGCGTGTTGCCTCTCTCATTTAATTCTCCTTGTGTGTTTTGTGCTTTCTCCACTGATCTGATACGGTTTTATAATGATTTTTTGGTACATCTTTTTACCGATTTACGATATAAAGAAGCATTATTCCTGGAAGCTTTGAATTATTGAACTGTATATCAAGTATTTAGCTAATGGCATCTTATTGGATTACTACTGCTCACCTAGCCAGGTATTTCGTTAGGTATCCGTTCTAAAGAGTTCTAAAGGTTTACAGTGGGGACAACGGATTGGTTGAAAGAAGGCTGATCACGAATATTTGCTATGTCATAAATCCCCTATTGTAATCCTAATGTCAAGTAAAAAAATACAGTTTTAAAATGCAACCAGTTGTTATTTATATTTGCTTGCGTTTTGCAACTGGTTGTATTTATTAAGTCAAACACATTTTAAACATTTAAATTCAAAACAATGAAAACTCCATATCTATTCATCCTCGCATTCCTGGCCAGCTGTGCCGGTAAACCCGCTCAGGTAGCAACGCCACCACAAGAGCTTCCGGTAATTCAATTAACCTCAGGTGACGCCTCGACCTTTCAGGAATATCCTGCTTCAGTTGAAGGTATTACCAATGTTGAAGTCCGCCCGCAAATATCGGGTATCTTAAGTCATATATTTGTTGACGATGGTGCATTTGTGAAAAAAGGGCAACCGCTTTTTCAGATCGATCAGGCTCCATTTATCGAAAAGCTCAACAATGCTAAGGCCAGTTACCGCGCTTCGGCAGGAACCCTTAAAAACGCTCAGCTTGAAGTTGACAAACTTACGCCTTTAGTATCCGGAAAAGTTATTTCGGATATTCAACTAAAAACCGCTCAATCGGTTCGGGAAACCGCCATGGGAAACATGGAACAGTCAAAAGCGGATATCGCTACGGCAAAAATCAATCTTGGGTATACAATAGTCAGGGCACCGGTCAGTGGATATATTGGACGTGTACTTCGCAAGGAAGGAAGCGTGGTTAGCCCGGCTGATCCATCACCGCTTACAGATCTTTCAGATATTCACGAGGTTCATGCCTTTTTTGCCCTTGGCGAGTATGATTTCATTCGGTTCAAATCGCTTTATGCAGGTAATACACTCGACGAAAAGATTAAAAGTCTTCCTCCTGTAGAACTCATTCTTGCTGACGACAGTGCCTACGTTAACAAAGGTAAAGTGGACATGATCAATGGACAATTTGATAGTAACACTGGCGCGATCACCGTACGTGCCACATTTAAAAACGGGAACGGCCTGCTGCGTTCGGGAAATACCGGTAAGATCAGGCTCTCTCTCAGATTAACCAACCAAATTATCGTTCCCCAATCGGCTACTCTGGAAATGCAGGACAAAACATTTGTTTTTTTAGTGGACAAACAAAATAAAGTAGTTAAACAGGAAATCGGCATATCGGGCAAAAGCGGAAATAACTATTTAGTAAAGGAAGGGCTCAAGGCAGGCGATCGAATCGTTTACCGCGGATATGACCATCTTCACGAAGGAGACCTCATCCAACCTCAGCAAACCAACCTCAACTCAGCATTAGCTGCAAACAATTAATCCTTATCAACCATGTTAAAGAAATTTATTGATAGACCGGTACTGGCCACAGTCATATCGTCTATACTCGTGATCCTTGGCGTTTGGGGTATGGTCAGTCTTCCTTTGGAACGCTTTCCCGATATCGCGCCGCCGTCAGTTCAGGTAACAGCCATTTATCCGGGTGCGAACGCTGAAACTATTCTTCGATCTGTTGCGCCTTCCCTGGAAGAGGCAATCAATGGCGTGGATAATATGACCTATATCAGTTCAGTAGCCAGTAACGACGGCTCGCTTGTTATTTCTGTATTTTTCACTAAAGGTACAGATCCTGATCAGGCCGCTGTAAACGTTCAAAACAGGGTAGCACAAGCCACCAGTCAGTTACCGCCGGAAGTTGTTCAACGGGGTATTGTTACTGCTAAGGCCCAGAATAGTTTGATGATGGTTCAGGCAATTTTAAGCGAAACCCCCAAAAAATATGATCAGCAATTTATTGCCAACTATGCAAACATTAATATTATACCTGACCTTAAGCGGATCCAGGGAGTTGGCAGCGCATTTATTTTAGGCGGTAATAAGGAATATGCTATGCGTATTTGGTTAAAACCAAGCCAGATGGCTACTTATAAAATATCGTCATCCGAAGTACTTGCGGCGATAAACGATCAAAATCTGGAAGCAGCGCCGGGCAAATTCGGGGAGGGAAGCGAAGAGTCGTTTGAATATGTCGTTAAGTACGACGGCAAGATGACTAAACCTGCAGGTTACGAAGATATTGTTATACGCGCTAACCCGGACGGGTCGTTTCTGAAGCTGAAAGATATTGCACGCATAGAACTGGGTTCTTATACTTATAACAGTTCCAACACGGTGAATGGGAAGCCTGCCATAACTGTCGTGATCTTCCAGTTACCTGGTACCAATGCTGATGCCATACAAACTCAGGCTAATGAACTATTTGCAAAAGCCGAAAAAAGCTATCCGAAAGGAATCGTAAATGCGACGTTTTATAATACCAAAGAAGCACTGGATGCTTCGATCGATCAGGTAAAGCATACGTTGATAGAAGCATTTATCCTGGTTTTCATTGTCGTTTTTATTTTCTTACAGGATTTCCGGTCTACGCTAATTCCCGCGATAGCTGTTCCCGTGGCCATTATCGGCACCTTCTTCTTCATGTATGTTTTTGGTTTTACCATTAACCTTTTGACATTGTTTGCGCTCGTACTCGCCATCGGTATCGTAGTGGATGATGCGATCGTAGTTGTCGAAGCAGTCCATTCTAAAATGGAGCATAAAAAGCTGGCGCCTGCGCCGGCAACCCTGGAGGCCATGCACGAAATAACAGGTGCGATCATTTCGATCACCTTGATCATGGCCGCAGTGTTCTTACCGATCGGCCTGATGAAGGGTGCAACCGGTTTATTTTATCGTCAGTTTGCTTTTACGCTCGCCATCGCTATTGTTATCTCTGCTGTCAATGCCTTGACGTTAAGCCCGGCACTTTGCGCCCTGCTTTTAAAGGATGTACATAATGGGGAGGAATCAGACGCCCCTAAAAATTTCAAAGATCGTTTCTTCGTCTTTTTTAACGTGACCTTCAAAATGCTGACCGATCGTTATATCAACAGCCTTCGCTTTCTGATCCGTCAGAAATGGTTAACACTCGGCGCCCTGGCAGCGATTGCCGTGACAACAGGTTACATGATCAAAAGGACCCAAACAGGATTTATACCGACAGAAGACATCGGATTTATCGGCATTGCGATCAATATGCAGCCCGGGTCATCACTCGAAAGAATGAAACAATTGGATGAAGACGCAGTGAAAGAGCTGGAAAGCATGCCACAAATCAAAAAGGTAAATAACCTGGCTGGTTTCGACTTCCTGACTTTTTCAAATAGCCCTTCAGCCACTCAGATATTCGTTATACTTAAACCTGTTGCAGAGCGTGGACCTGTAAATTCTATTCCTGAAATCAAAAATATTGTTCAGCAGAAATTGGCTAAGATCAAGGGCCTTAATGCATTCGCATTCGAGTTGCCTTCTATCAGAGGATACAGTAATGTGGACGGGCTTGATGTTGTGTTGCAGGATCGCACAGGCGATGCTAAACTGGATAAATTTGCCTCGGTTTCGGATAATTTCATTGCTGAACTGATGAAGCATAAAGAAGTTGGATTTGCTTTCACAACTTTTAAAGCAAACTATCCTCAGTTTAAACTCGAAATTGATAAATATAAGGCCAAACAATTAGGCGTAAGCATCAAAGATATCCTGCAGACAATGCAAACCTATTTTGGCAGCGTCCAGGCATCAGATTTTAATAGGTTTGGAAAATTCTATCGTGTGGTTGCACAAGCAGATGTAAAAGACCGCACGGATCCATCCAAGATTGATGGCATCTATGTTAAAAATGCCAAGGGCGAAATGTTGCCACTCAATACCCTGGTGCAATTGAAAAGAGTCTATGGACCGGAAACAGCGAAACGCTATAATCTTTACAATTCTATTTCAGTAACAGTCATGCCTCAGAAAGGGTTCAGTTCAGGCGACGCCATCAACGTGGTAAATGAAGTGACCAAAAAACTGCCGGACGGTTATACCCAGGAATTTTCCGGATTGACCAAAGAGCAGATAAGTTCGAACGGGCTTGCCGTCATCGTATTCGGCATGTGTCTGATCTTTGTTTACCTCTTACTTGCAGCACAATACGAAAGTTACATCCTTCCCCTGGCGGTCATCCTTTCTATACCAAATGGCATATTAGGCGTGTTTCTGGCCATCGGAATTACTGGTATTGAGAACAATATTTATGTGCAGGTTGCACTGATCATGCTTATCGGATTACTTTCAAAAAATGCGATTTTGATCGTCGAATTCGCTGTTCTTCGCCGCAGGGCAGGGCATTCGCTTATCCAGTCAGCGTTGGAAGCAGCTGCTCTGCGCATCAGGCCGATCATTATGACATCGCTGGCATTCGTTGCCGGGATGATACCGATGATGAGCGCAACAGGTCCGTCTGCGAACGGCAACCACTCGATTAGTATTGCCGCAGCAGGCGGAATGCTGGTTGGTGTGATGCTTGGCCTATCATTTATCCCGGTATTATTTGTCATATTTCAGGGCCTTCAGGAAAGGGTGAGCCGCAAAAAGATCGTCGAGATTACCCCTAATGCAGATGAATTAATTTTAAACTGATCAATGAAAACGTTAACTAAATACAGTATCGCCGCCATCGTTTTGCTGGCCATACAAACCATAGAAGGCTGTAAAGTATCGCGCGATGTCGCCGTTCCGAACATGAACCTGCCGGTTGCTTTTCGTGACAACGCGCAGGATTCTCTTTCAGTAGGTGCTTTACCATGGAAATCTTATTTTGAAGATCCGGAATTGAAATCGCTGATTGCCGACGCACTGGACCATAATTTTGATCTCCAGGTTGCCGTAAAAAATATTCAGTCTGCCGAATTCGTGTTCAAGCAAGCCAAACTCGGGGACATCCCGTCTGTCGGCTTGGGTATATCAGCCAGTTCAGGCCGGCCATCGGATAACAGTCTGAGCGGAATGCAATTAAACCAATTTTTAGGGCAGCAACATCTTGAGGATTATACCTTGGCCGTATCCCTTTCATGGGAAGCTGACATTTGGGGTAAAATTCGCGGCAGGAAGGAAGCTGCCCTGGCAGGATACTTGTCGACACAAGAAGCCCGTAAAGCTGTTCAGACCAGGATAGTTAGTGACATCTCTAAAGGATATTATAATCTGCTTATGCTTGATGCTCAGCTAAAGATCGCCAAGAATAACGTCTTGCTCAACGATAGTACGTTAACGCTGATCCGGCTGCAATTTACATCGGGCAAGGTAAGCAGTTTAGCTATTCAGCAGGTGGAGGCTCAAAAGCTGACAGCTGAAGCGCTGGTTCCACGTTTTGAACAACAGATCGCAGTGCAGGAAAATGCGATAAGTGTTTTATCCGGTAGGCTGCCCAGCCCTGTGGGCAGAAGTAACAGCCTGGATTCTCTTTCAATCGCGGAAAAACTAACCTCCGGAATGCCTGCAGAATTACTCCGTAGGCGGCCTGATGTACGACAGGCAGAACTGGCGCTGGCAAAAGCAAATGCGGACGTCGGCGTGGCAAAAGCAAGCATGTACCCATCGCTAACGCTTAATGCGCAAGGCGGACTAGATGCCATCAAAGCCAGTAATTGGTTCAATATACCGGCTTCTTTATTTGGAACAGTTGTCGGCGGAATAACACAGCCGTTATTTGACAAGAAAAGGCTGAACACGAATTATAATGTTGCAAAGGTAGACCGTGAAGTCACCGTGATCCGCTTCCGCCAGTCCGTTTTAACGGCATATGGCGAAGTTTCTGATGCCCTTGTAAAGCTGGATAAGCTCAAGCAGCAACAGAATCTGGCTAATCAACGAACCGGCACATTGCAGGAAGCAACACGGAACTCTCAATTGCTATTCAAAAATGGAATGGCAACCTATTTAGAAGTAATCATCGCGGAAAGTAACGTCTTACAGAGTCAGCTGGAACTGGCTACTATAAAGAAAGCCAGGCTGGATGCTACAGTTGACCTCTACCGCTCACTCGGTGGCGGATGGAATTAAAATTTGTGTTTGAGTGATGTTGTTTTGATTGATGCCTGTGGACCGTTAATACGGAACACAGGCTTTTTTTATCTGCGTTAGGCAAGACATTACTAACGGTTATCTATTATAGGTCGTATTGCAACGGATAACTAACCGTTTTAGCGGATTGGAAAACGTAGGAAATAAGAAGCGAAATCACCTTTGATTATTATAAACAATCAAATTGCAGCACTTTATAGTAATAACAATGGCCTGTCTGTTACTGGTCGTTTTAATGGTAAACCTTACTTTATGATGGCGCAATTTAATATTATCCCCGTTAACTTTGTTTATGCTGATATCACCTAGGGTAGACTCTGAAAGTATCATCAAAGATTCTTTTGCGATCAAACATCTTGATAAAGAGATTTATACCGATTCAATACCGCATCGTCTGAATTTTCATAAAATATATCTGCTTCACAGAGGCCAGGGTGAAATTCAGGTAGACGATGTCCTTTATCAACTCGGAGCCGCGCAGTTAATTCTTATTGCCAAGGGGCAGGTTGAAGCGTTAAGTGCCGGGACAAATTTGTATGGATTTGAGATTCTTTTTGGTGATTGTTTTTGGGAGCGGACACCCTCTAGCGCCAGCAACTGCAAAGCTGTTTTATTTAACGATGCTGCAGCAAATCAGCAATTGAAAATTGATTGTAATGATCTTAATGAACTGATGCAGCTTTTTCAAGTGCTGTTAACGGAAAACAATAAACCGGAATACGCAAACAAAGTTGATGCCCTGGCAGCGTATCTTAAAATAATCATGATCAAAATCGGCAACGTTAATGCTAGTTTGCATCGCGGGTTTGATGATCAGGAAAAGCAGATCTATCGTCGTTTCCTTGAATTGGTCAGCGATCAATACCATACACATCATGATGTAGCTGCATTTGCGGATCAATTATTTGTAACTCCCAGGAAATTAACGGAAATCTGTCAGCGCTCAAGTGGCAAAGGCGCAAAGGAAGTTATTAATGGCCAATTGCTCGCCGAAGCGAAACGTTCCCTCATGTTTTCAGCAAAGTCTGTTAAAGAGATTGCCTACCTGCTAAGTTTTTCTTCTCCTGAGCAGTTCAGCCATTTCTTTAAAAAAACCACAGGTCTTTCTCCCGTAGATTACAGGGACGCTTATGTAATTAATCACATGTAGTTCGCCGTTTCTGACATTCCGGGAGCGCTGTTATTAGGCGACATTTGCCCTAAAAAAGATATGTCGTTAACTTCATTTAAAACAATAGCGGGAATTACTATTCCCGATAGTACAATAGCTACTCAGGCAACTGAGTTACTGTTGGAGCACGGTACTGATTTTCTGTATAATCATTCGTTGCGGGTATTTTTGTTCGCCTCACTTAACGGGCATCGCAATAACTTTAAGTATGATGCAGAATTGTTATACATAGCGTCCGCATTCCACGACTTGGGTCTGGTTCCTAAATATAGTAGCAAGGATCTACGTTTCGAGGTAGACGGCGCAAATGCAGCCCGTGATTTTTTAATTAGCCACGGTATCGGAAAAGAGGCTATTCAACTGGTTTGGGATGCTATAGCGCTTCACACGACTATCGGCATAGCGGAACACAAAGAAACAGAGGTTGCCCTTTTATATTCAGGTGTGGGTCTGGATGTTATGGGCGATGGGTATGAGAATTTAAGTGAACAGACCCGTAACGAGATTATTACGGCATTCCCGCGCACTGGCTTCAAAAAAAATATAATTCCCACCTTCTTTTCAGGTTTCGAACATAAGACAGAAACCACCTTCGGTAATATCAAGTCAGATGTTTGTGCCTTCATGATTCCCAATTTCCATCAAAAGAACTTTTGTGACTGCATCCTGCATTCCCCTTGGTCTGAATAGAATGGATAATTTTGATAGGAGGCCGACACGAACGCTATAAGCAAGTCATGGCATATATTCAGGAGGGGTCTTGGTTTCGCTTCGTATTTGAAACGAGTTTCAACTGTTTTTGGTCAAAAATAAAGCCCTGTCGTTCGACAGGGCTTCCCCAAAACATCTTCTTAACTTATTTTTTTGCTTCTTTTTTCTTGTCCGTTACGTCTTTACGCAAGTCAGTCGCAACTACCTTGATCTGCTGCAATGCGTTACGCAGGCGGGTACCTGCTGCATTGTTATTTTTCTCGTAAAATAGTTGTCCGTCTTTTTCGGCTGTCTCTAACAGCGCTTTTAATTCCGCTAATTTTTCCATGGTCAAATTCCTGATTTAAATGTCCGCATCTCTTTGATGTCGCGGGCAAAAATAAAAAATAGGATGAAAAATGCTGTATACCAATTAAAACTGCTCGGAACTTCAATTAAATCATCTTGAACCGGAAGCGGCGTGCTGAATTTCCACAATTGATCAGAAAGATGTGTAACGCATACCTCCATTGACGAAAATCAGCGTTGCGCTTTTTTTCTCAGCGCTAAGATTAACATTGATTAACACTAATTGTCAGGTAGTTAACATTGCCTCCCCCAGATGCGGGTAACTTTGAGTTATAAAACAAATTAAATTTATTCGCCATGAAAACTAATTCATTATTTATTGCCGCAGGAGCTTTCTTCTTCGGGCCGCAGGCTGTAGCAGCCTTCAGTGACTGTTACAATTATTTAGAATCAGCTACTTTGAACAAGCTGTCTGGTTACACTATCGAACGTTTTCTGCCTAAGTGGTCTCAAAAAGATCACGGCGGGATGGAGCTTTTTAAAAGGGACTCGCTTAAGCGGATTTGGTACCTTTCACTGGCTTTGACCGTCACAATGACGATTTTTCAACCTGCTAAAGCACAAACAACTTCTACCGGTTCAAAGGAAGTTAAAGTATTCAGCGTAGCGCTGACGGCAAAAAAATACATTATTCCAAATGGTGATACGATCGCGATAGATAAACTTGACAGCGTTATCAAATCATGGCATCATGCTCCGCTTTTATTTCATCCTGATAGATCCGATCCGGAGATATTGTATGTCCGCCCGCAGGATTCTACCTACTATAAAAGTCTGGCGGAAAATAAAAGCAAAATCGAGTCGTTGTTGAATAAGCTGGCCCCGGACTTCACCCTTAAAGATCTGAACGGGAGAGTAATACAATTAGCCAAACTGCGCGGCCAAGTGGTAGTGCTAAACTTTTGGTTCACGACCTGTGGCGCATGTATTACAGAAATGCCTGAACTGAACAAAATCAAATCCAGATACAAATCTTCCGGTGTGGTTTTTCTGGCATTAGCCCTTGACAACCCAGGAAAGGTCCGGGAATTTCTTAGGCGCCAAAACTTTGCATACACGCTGGTGCCAGACGCTACCCAGGCTAGGCGGGATTATAAAGTATTTGCTTATCCCACGTCCATGGTGGTCGGTAAAAACGGTTTGATTACTTATATTTACCAGGGCTTTACCAACGTCGATAAGGTCCTGTCCCCCGCAATTGATCAGGCTTTGATACGCTAACTTTTACTAAGTATTGAGAAACGGCATGATGCATACAGCATTTTGCCTTTTTTTTTACCCGTCCCTAGCTTGGCGCAATATCGTTTTGCCGTCACCGGTGCAAAGCTTGACCCATTGGCATATCCGCAACTTTGATTGCTGTTGATGAAACAATATTTTTAAGTGCGGCCGGCTAAGATACGGAGTTGACTCACCATTAATCCTTCACAGATTAAGACCGGTCTCTTCGGACTACAATTAAATTCATATGTCCATTAGCAGATTTCTTCAACGAAGTCTTGGCATCTGGCATTTGTCAGGTTTTATCAGGGGTGGAAATGTAAGTGCCTGTTGAAAGGCTAATTAAATTCATTTTGTGAATTCGATAGTTGTTGACCTTTCAGGCTGATCTATCGCAGGACCTGTCATCAGTCAATTTTTTAAAGGTTATAGCGATCACTGTACCAGCATTATTATAAACAGTGAATTCTCCGTTCAATTGTCCTGCCAGTCCACGCATAAGTTTAATCCCAAGGGACGCTGAAAGTTCAGGATCAAAGGATGGCGGCAAGCCAATACCATCATCTGTGATTTTTAGACAATAGGTTTGGTCAGCGGCTACAGTTAGCTCAATGGTAATGTTACCGGGACAATTTTGGAAAGCATATTTGAAAGCATTCGTAATCGCTTCATTGAGTATCAATCCAAGCGGTACTGCCTGGTCGATGCTAAGGCTTACGCTGGGTATATTGACTTTATAGCGAATCATTCCGGAATTTTCAAATCCTTGTTTTAGGTAAACAATAAGATCTTCTATATAGGATTTTAAATTAACCAGCTTAAAATCGCTTGATTGATAAAGCCTTTGATGGACAAGTGCCATGGTCTGAATTCTTCTTTGGCTGTTCAGGAGCGCCTGTTGTGCCTCAGGATTGGATAGATGCCCGGACTGCAGGCTTAACAGGCTCATAGACGTCTGAAAATTGTTCTTCACACGGTGATGAACTTCTCGAAGCAACCAGTCCTTTTCGCTAATAGTTGCTTCTTGCCGTTTGCTGTGCATCTCAAGAATTTCATTACGCGCGTGAAGTTCACGGATTTGAAACAACAGAGCAGCCTTTCCGATTCCTGCCAAATCATCATTGACGTTGCTTAAGGAACCTGTCGCTGTACTTCTTTTTTTCTTTGATCCATTGCCCCATAATAGGTCAGCGGCATTCCTGTAGAATAATGATAGTTGGTTAAAGCCATTGGTCAGGGAAGATCCTGCACCGTTACCAAAAAAAGATCCGCTGCCGGACAGAGTTAACGAGTTGCTTTTCATGTTGCCGATAATTATGTTTTGGATGACCAAAGATATTTCGGGCTTGACACTCGTCTGTTAATCCTTTGCTAATTAGTGTTAACGTGTGTTAACTGCCGGTTAATCAGGATTATTTAACGCTATCTTTGATCGAGATCAACATGAAGAAAAGAGTAAAGTATGTATTGATGGTAGCCGCAGTGACGGCAATATCCATCCTGTTATTTCAAAGTTATTGG
Organism: Mucilaginibacter sp. P4_A11; assembly: GCF_056402535.1. NCBI lineage: Bacteria > Pseudomonadati > Bacteroidota > Sphingobacteriia > Sphingobacteriales > Sphingobacteriaceae > Mucilaginibacter > Mucilaginibacter sp. P4_A11. Next base: position 18,261 of record NZ_JBFUHE010000021.1, on the reverse strand, counting down.
GTATACAATACCTACCGGAATGGGAAGGAGAATTTTGAAAAACTGCTAACCAGCGCCCTTCAGCATAGCGTAGATCAGTATCTGATACAACAGGCAGTTTTGCCGTCGACTCTCAGTGAACAGGTTCCTACGTTGAATGTGTTGGAAATGAAGAAAGATAATGCCCCTGCTAAGAATGCAAGGTCTGGAAAAAACCGCGGCGTAACCATTATGTTTAAACCGGTCGAAATTGATAAAAACGATCTTGGGAGAGTTAAACTGATGATGGCTCAGTTAATCTCTAAAGGAGATAATAAACCGGTCGATCTTGTGCTGCTTACAAAGATTTTCAGGGAAGAGTTGGGGAAAATTAATGTCCGTCTGCCTTTTAAACTCATCGTTTTGAAACACCAGCAACCTCTTCCCGCAGATAAGGTGGCCAGCTATGTGAATTTTTCTAAATCCAGTCCTATCGTCATTGCAGACATATCCGGCACCAGTAATAAAGTATTACAGCAGAATCTCATCCCTGCAATGGTATCCTTACTGCTGATCCTGCTTTCTGCCGGCAGCCTGTTTTATATGTGGATCATCATCCGGAAACAGATTAAACTAAATGACATTAAAAACGATTTCATAGGAAATGTCACCCATGAATTTCGCACCCCGCTTAGCATTTTAAAATCTACACATGAAGCGTTAATTAATTTTGGCGAGGTTTCAGATACAGAGAAAACAATCCGGTATTTACAGATCAATAAAGGTATTTTGGATAAACTGGATAAAAATGTCGACCGGATACTGGATATCTCTCAGTTTGAAAGCGGCGCGCGACTAGCCAATTTGGAATTGATCAGGATCGACGAGCTGATCGCAGATGTTATCAAACGTTTTACCTTAAGGGATGGTGCGGAAATTTATTTTAAAAACCAGGATAATCTCGGGGAGGTCATCACAGATGGTTATATAATAGATACAATTGTCAATAACCTGATTGATAATGCCATCAAATATGCCCGTGAAAAGGTCGTTGTTAACCTGGAGATCACCCGAACAAAAAATGGCTGGCAGCTAATGATCAGTGACAACGGCATTGGTATCGGTACAGCGCATTTGCCTTTCGTGTTTGACAAGTTTTACCGGGTGCCTTCTGGCGATATTCACGATGTTAAGGGGTACGGTCTGGGCCTGAGTTATGTCCGGCAGCTGGTTGGAAGTCTGGATGGAGCTATCAGTGTTAAAAGCAAACTAAATTCCGGAACAACTTTCACTATTCAATTTTCAAGAGATGAACACGATTAAAGTTTTACTGGTTGAGGATGAGGCTGTATTGGCTTCCGTTGTTAAAGAGACGCTTGATGCCCGCGGCTTCGAAATCACGATTGCTTCCAACGGTGTAGAAGGCTGGAGCGCCTTTAATAACAGCAAGCCAGATATTTGCCTTGTTGATGTGATGATGCCGCGTAAAGACGGCTATTCACTTGTCGAAGATATCCGAAAAGTTGATGAGCTGGTACCCATCATTTTTTTAACTGCTAAAACGCAGACAGCCGATGTGATCCGGGGATTTGATGTGGGCGCAGACGATTATATGAAGAAGCCGTTCAGCATGGAAGAACTGATCGCCCGTTTAAAAAGTTTATGCCGGCGCAGGCTAAAAAGTTATAGTGGTCAGCCATCTCCGGATATCTTATCTGTTGGATCCTATGAATTTAACTACCTGCGGCTGGAACTGATCAACGCAAACAAAACCACTATGGTTTCCCAACGGGAAGCAGAATTACTTCAAATGTTAATTGCAAATAAAAACAATCTGTTGGATCGTAAGACAGCTTTGCTAAAAATATGGGGTGATGACAGCGTTTTTAACGCCAGGAGCATGGATGTCTATGTTACGCGGTTAAGAAAATACTTTAACGAAGATCCCTCGGTGCAAATCCTTAACGTAAGAGGTTACGGCTATAAATTAGTTGATGCCTGAAGTGCAACAACCACCTGTGGCTTAGGTGATGATCCCGTCTATGAAATCTTGTTTTTCATCTATCATACCTAACGGTTTTTTAATGAGATAAGCTGCAATCAGTCATATCGGATTTTTTAAATTCCACGCAACAATCGTATAATCTCCAAAAACGGGCTCCGAATTTCCAGCCGGAGCTTACGAAATCTCGTACTCCCGATAGTTGTATTACGAAATACAGTGGCATAGTTTTAACGTGTTTTAGCCTAAATATCAGATTGATAAAGAACTAGCTCATGGCTTGGATTTGGCATTTGCTGATAGTAATATACATCAGGATCAAATCTGTAAAAGTTATGAAAACACAAAAAGTACTGTTCATCACCGGAGCCTCGAGCGGCTTCGGATTCGAAATCGCTAAAGCAGCTTTGGAAAACGGCGACAAGGTAATCGCAACAGTCAGGAGTAAACCGGAAGACCTTGCCGCAAAGCTCAACAAGGATCCAAACCTCTTGATTACCATCATGGATGTAAGTAATGAAGAACAAGTCCGGGAGGCTGTTGCCGAAGGATTGCTGGCATTTGAAAAAATTGATGTTTTGATCAATAATGCCGGGTTTGGTATTATAACGGCCATTGAGGAAGCAACGGATGCAGAAGTGAAGCAACAGTACGAAACCAATGTATTCGGACTGCTGAACGTTACCCGCGCTGTGCTTCCGCACATGCGTGCTAACCGTGCCGGTCATATCATTAATTTCTCGTCTCTTTTTGGATTTGATGCCATTCCCGGCTGGGCGCTGTATGGGTCCACAAAGTATGCTGTAGAGGGATTATCAAAGGGCCTGGCGGTGGAGCTGGAACCTTTAGGTATCAAGGTTACGGCAGTTGAACCCGGACTTTTCCGTACCGCTTTTCTTAGTGCGGGCTCCTTCGGTGTTTCCAAAAATGTAATTGATGACTATCAGGGCACGGTCGGCCCTATGCGCAGCGCCGGCGACACCTTACACGGTAAGCAGCCTGGCGATCCTGTAAAACTTGCCAGCGTAATTATAATTCTGGCTCACACCGAAAATCCGCCCGTTCAACTACCTATTGGTAAGGATTCAATTGGCATGTTCCGAAAAAGTACTGAAAAAACGATCGCCATCATAAAGAAATGGGAAGGTGTGTCCGGTAATACCGACTTTTTAGATGCACGCAGTGTTTTATAATGCGCTATCGGACACTTCCAAAATTGATTAATCAGTTCTTTTTGAACTGAAAATCCTGCAGTTCACTATCAGAAAGCAATACTGGATTACGCCCGATACCGGCAAAAAGCAACTAGTTTGTCTTCAAGAACGGGCAGTGACCATTTAGCTTATCAGACTAACGTTTACTAAAACAAAATTAACATTAAAGCTATGAACGAATTTCAAGAATTATTTGACAAACAAAAAGCCTATTTCAATACAGATATTACCAAAAGCTATGAATGGCGTATTGAACAGCTGGACCGCTTGGAGCGTCTCCTGATTGACAAACAGGATGAAATCAAGGAAGCACTGGGAAAGGATTTTAAGACAGCCTCGAATGAGCAGGCTTTCGAAATCATGGCCCCTTTGGGCACGATTGCCTTTACCAGGTCGCAACTAAAAGAATGGATGAAACCCGTCCCCGCACCAATGCCAAAAGCATTGGCGGCAACAGGCCATACTGCCATAACTTACAGGGAGCCTTATGGTGTTTCACTGGTCATAGGTCCGTTTAACGGACCTGTTATTTTGCTGTTATTACCCGCCATCGCAGCACTATCAGCAGGTAACACGGTTATCCTGAAAACTAGCGAAGCGGTGCCCGCTTCCGCTGAACTTTTTGCAAGCTGTATTGCAGAATATTTTGAACCGGAGGCGGTAGCCATGGTAAGAGGCGACAGAGAGGTGGTAACGCAGTTGCTGGCGCTGCCTTTCGATTTTATGTTCTTTACCGGTAGTGTGAAAGTTGGCAAAATAGTGATGCGCGCCGCTGCTGAAAACCTTACACCGGTGTTGCTGGAACTCGGCGGGCAAAATCCCGGTATCGTTGATGAAACGGCTAATATTAAGGACGCGGCAAAGAAACTTGCCTGGGGTGCAACGGCCTGGGGCGGGCAATGGTGCACCTCTCCGGGATATGCCTACGTGCACGAATCGGTTGTGGAAGAATTTGTTGAAGAAGCAAGAAAAGCCCTATTGGAAATGTTTGGACCTGATCCGAAAAACAATCCCGACTATGACCAGATCATCTCGGCAAAAGAGGTCAGGAGACTTGCAGCACTGATTGATCAGGATAGGGTTATCGCGGGTGGCGATTTTGATGAAGAAGCAAAATATCTGGCGCCTACCTTGCTTTATCCTATCGCATGGTCAGATCCGATAATGGACGACGAGATTTTTGGTCCGATATTACCGGTACTGACCTATTCAGATATTAAAGAAGTGGTCAGCAATATCAAAAGTAAGGCGAAACCGCTCGCTGCGTTCATCTTTAGCCGCAACCAGAACAACATTGATTTTATTTTAAATTCAGTTTCTTTCGGCGGCGGTGCAATCAACCAAAGCAACGTGAATCTGTATGTAGAATCTATGCCGTACGGAGGCGTAGGAGATTCCGGTGTTGGGAGTTACTATGGAAAACATGGATACGAAGCGTTAACGCACCCAAAGTCTATCCTCATTTCTCCTGCAGATGTAGCTATTGTTCATTTATTTCCGCCATTTACCAAGGAGACGGCCGAAGCGCAACAAATGTGGTTTGATTACTAATTTGATTTTGACAAGCTCTTCATTATTACCGGAAAGTCCTACTCCGTAGAGCTTTCCGGTACCTTTTAATTTACGTACAAACTGTTCATTAGACGTCCTTAGTTTTATTGGCTCAAATAAAAAGGCTACAGTTGCCCGCAGCCTTATTCATTGTCGTGATCTGAACAGGAAATAATTATTCAAATAATCCACGATTTGCTTCTATATACGCTCGCATTGACATCGCTGGCTTGCCGGTTATATCCAACACCAGGTTATTGGTTCCTGCGAATACGCCATCTCTGCAATCCTGCGCAACAGAAATGACATGCTGCACGAACCATGGATCATGACCCAGATCGTTCTCCATGTGTTCACCATAATGAGCGATCTCCACCGGATGGTAGGTAATCTTTCTCCCCAAAACATCTGAAAGAATTTCTGCGATATCAAACTGATTGAGTTCTTTTGGGCCAAAAAGCGGATATGTTTTACCTGCGTGAGCCTCGGTATCAGCAAGTATGCTGGCAATAACCCTGCCTTGATCGGCTGCAGCTATGGGAGCATACATGCCTTCACCGAACGGCAACGTTAGCGAATCTTTTGCTTTTATTTCTTTAGCGCGATACATTAGCCACTCTGCAAAAAATGTAGGCCGTAGGTGTGTTACCGGTACGCCGGAACGGTCAAAAAGACGTTCTCCAACCCAATGGTTTCTTGCAGCCATGCTTTTTGCAGACCGCCTTGCGGATATCTGCGACATATTCACAACGAGTTCCAGCTTATTTTCAAAAGCAGCCTGCGCAAATATCGCGGTGGCTTCCAATATCCCGGGAATGATAACCGGATAGACAAAATAGGCGCCGCTTATTCCCTCCATAGCAGCACTCATACTGTTAAGATCCAGCAGATCGCCTACGACAATTTCCGCGCCCATGCTTTCTAATTCGTCAGATCTTTCATCAAGCTTCCGGACCATTGCTTTAACCGGTATGTTTTTCTTCAAAAGCTGTGAAACGGTTTCCTTGCCGGTTTTGCCGGTGGCACCGGTGATCAAAATTTTCTTGTTCATAATCTTCTTTATTATCCTAGTTAAGCCAGGCTTCCGCCATCTATGTTAAAAACTGCGCCGGTTATGAAAGCCGATTCCGGCCCTGCTAAAAAATTCACAAGGGCGGCGACTTCCTCCGGTTTACCAAAACGCTTCAACGCATTTTTGTTGCGCAGATGCTCGGCTAAATCAGTATCCTCGGGATTCATGTCTGTGGCTATCGGCCCCGGTTGGATAATGTTAACAGTGATTCCTCTACTGCCCAGATCCCAGGCAAACCCTCTGGTGTAAGCAGCAGCTGCGGCCTTTGTGGCGCCATATTCTGTTAAGGTCTGGATACCTACGGCAGTACCGGCAACAGATCCTATATTAATGATACGGCCGCCAGCTTCCATATAAGACGCTGATTTTCGGATAAGGGTAGCTACCGCACGCATATTAATATCAATTTGTTTGTCATATTGATCAGCCAGCTTTTCGGAATCTTCAATTGCACCAATGACTATTATTCCTGCGCTGTTCACAACGATATCCAGGCGTCCGAAATGTTCAACAGTCCTTTCAACAGATGCTTCGAGATCAGCTTTCCTACTGCTGTCTGCCCGAATCGCCAAAGCCTTCGAGCCTATCCCTTGGAGTTCATTGGCAATTTCGTCTGCCTTCTCTTTTGAATTTACATAAGTAAAGGCAACATCAGCCCCTTCTGCTGCCAGTCTTTTGACTATGGCTGCTCCGATTCCGCGACTGCCCCCCGTAACAAGTGCTACTTTCCCCTTTAATACTGACATATCTTTTAATTTTAAGTTAATTGAGAATGGTTGTATAACCTGATATCCCAATTACTCATAATTAGTGCCAGTGAGTAAATCACTGATTACTAATTACTTATTATATTTCTGCGTAAATTTCGTTACGTTATTTCGAATTTTAACGGATCTTATACGACATATAAAGATGCTCAGTCATTTTATTCTGCGCTTAAAGGCTTACCCGCCCGATCATGCGTTAATGGTTTTTAACGCCAGGACTTACATGGCATAGTATCCCTAAATGTGATAACTTAATATCATAAAATTCATGTTTATGCACGATATAAAGTATTGGTAATCTCCTTTGATAATGGTAATGATCTTAAAGTGAATGCTTTTGATTGTGGCACCACTTTCGTAAAGTCAACAAAAAATTACCTATGAAAAAATATTTAATGTTGTCGTTAATTTTACTGGCGGGATGCTCCAAGAATGAGTTGCCAGCTACTAGAAATGTGAAGGCTGTTGTACAAAACACACGCGTTGGAAAGACTTCTGTCCCCGGAGATGTCGTTGGCAAAGTAGTTGTTGGTTACCAGGGCTGGTTTAGTATCCCTGGCGACGGCGCAAATGAGGCCATCTGGTGGCATTGGACCGGAGGTAATACCCCACCAAAAGTTGGCGATATGGTCAAATCCTGGCCAGATATCAGAGAATATACTACCTTGTTTGCCACCAATCTGCCGAATCAGGGAAGCGGACAGCCGACAAAGTTATTTTCATCCTATACACCCCAAACTGTAGATACGCATTTTCGATGGATGCAGGAAAATGGGATCGAAGTAGCCGCACTCCAAAGATTTCAGGATTACCGGCAGATACGTAACGTAATTGCTGAAAACGTAAAAACTGCAGCAGAAGCGCATAACGTGAAATTCTATATCATGTATGATATCAGCGGATGGGGTACTTTTCAAGACGAGATAAAAACGGATTGGACAGAAAAGATGGCAAAATTTACATCCTCCAAGGCCTATGCCATGCAAAACGGTAAGCCTGTGGTTTGCATCTGGGGCCTTGGATTTGCAAGTCGCGACCAAACCCCCGATGCCGAACTGGATGTTGTTAACTGGTTTAAAAGTAAAGGCTGCTACGTCATTGGCGGCGTACCCCATGAATGGCGCGATTACATCACACCGGGGACTAAAAATTTTGAACCTGTTTTCAAGGCACTTAACATGATCTCACCCTGGATGGTCGGAGCGATTGGTGATAGCCAGACTTCTGACTTTTATTACAATAATTACAACCTCCCGGACATGGCCTACTGTAAAGCCAACAATATTGATTATCAGGCCTGCGTCCTTCCTGGTGATCTTTCAGCGAGGCATCGGGTCCATGGCGACTTTATGTGGCATCAATTCTATAATATGACCCGTTTAGGTGCACAGGGGCTGTATATCTCCATGTTTGATGAGTATAATGAAGCTAATCAAATTGCAAAGACCGCAGAAAACGAATCTATGCAACCCGCAGGCGTGGGCTTGCTTGCACTCGATGAAGATGGTGTAAAATGCTCATCGGACTATTACCTGAGACTCACAAATGACGGAACAAAAATGTTCAAAGGTTTGACCCCGTTGACTTTACTAAGACCGACAGAACCCGTAAAAGGAGGAGGGCAAATGCATTTGCCACCATATAACCAAAAGATCAAATTGATCGGTTGGAATAATCTCTGGGTAGGTGGTGAAAATGGCACGGCACCTATGTATTGTAATGTGCCTCACGGAGATGCCTGGGAGACATTTAAAGTGATTAATGCCGGTAACGGTAAGGTTGCGCTGCAAAGTATGGGGAAATATGTTTCATCTGAAGATGGAAACGGACCTTTGACCTGCAACCGGACAGGTATCGGGGAATGGGAGCAATTCGATTATGTCGTTAATGCTGACGCATCTATATCTCTCAGGGGTAATAATGGTAAATATATTTCTGCAGAAGATGGAACTAATCCGATGACCTGTAACCGTATAACTGTGGGTCCGTGGGAGAGATTTATGGTCAATTAAAGTCAATTCTGCCATAAAGAGATCGTAGGCTAAATGAGTTGTGGACGGTAAATTTGCCGTCCACTTAATTACTTGGTGAATCCCATTAATGCGCTCACCCGATTTGAGTTTTCGATACTGGTGAGGTGTTCCAATAATTTAAATGCTACGGGGATTGCTGTTGAAGGATTTGAGGATGTGATGATCCGGCAATCTGTGACAATAGGTACATGCTGAACATTTACACCTAACGCCCGCAACTCCTCATGCATCTCAGGCGCCAGACTGTAAGTAGTTCCCATAAGTCCGTTAAGTACGCCGGATTTGGCGACTGGAAAAGCGCCAGTGCAGATTGACGCAATCCATTTATCGGCCCGGTAGAATTTGCGTATCAAGTCAGTTATCTCTTTGTGATAAGCATAATCATAAAAGTTATATTCTTCGAATCCTCCTGGTATAGCCAAGGCAGCATATTCTGTCGAATCAATTTCTTCAATTAAAAGATCAACTACAACTTTTTGATTAAACGAGCTTTTAACTTCTTTTGTAAGTCCACAGCTGAATAGCCTCGTGTTTTGGTCTCCTTCGAGCATATTCCAACCGATAACATCTATGAACGCGCTTGCTTCAAATAATTCAAAGCCTTCAATCAGCAACAGCAAAACATTTTTCATGGGTACATTGAATTATATAATTATCCTTAAAACTTGATTTATAATTATTCGAATTTACATCGGGCTATTTTAAAGAATATCCGCTAATTTTTTCTGATACCCTTAATAGCGTAATAGGTTGCGATATCCCTGCTAGTCTATTGCCTCGAACCGGATGTTTTTTATATTATTTAGGAAGACTAAGCTATTAAAAGTATACGAATTTACTATTAGCACGTTCTTAAATCTTGACCTTGATTGCTATGTGATTAGTCAATAGTCAAACATAGGTGCTTTGAAGTTTTAATTCTGTTTAACGCCGTAAATGCTTAATTTTAATACAGGGAAGACTCATATCATATTAATCTTAGCAAACAGTTTCATCGTAACAGCTGAATATTGTATTCAGATTTGATTCAGGTATAGGCTTTCTGGTCCGTAACAAATTCTGGTTATATGAAAAGATTTTGGTCAGTCTTCTGCGTTTTAATCATTTCGTCAGGCTTGGCTTTTTCGCAAGATAACGCGATTAATGACCTGCGACTCTTGCAGAAATCTATTAAACAAAGCCGCCCGGATACCAGCCGGATCAAGTTGCTATTAAAAGCCGGAGATTATTACCTCAATAAGAAAGGCTGGTTCAAAGTTGACAAAGACACTGCACTTACATTTTTAAACCAGGCGCTGGCACTTAGCAGAATTTTACACACTGTTAAATGGGAGAATGAAGCCTTGCAATGCATCGGCTATAGCTACCTTCATGTTGATGATGTCGAAAATGGAAGCCGCTTTTTCATGAAAGTGATCCAGTATTATCGAAGTCGCCATGACAAAGATCTGGAAGCCAAAACCTGGGAAAGGTTCGGGGACGCTTTTAATCGCGGACCAAATACGCTCGAAAAAAAAATTGAATGTTATCGAGAGGCTCAGAAAATTTATGGGCTGAACAACGAGCCGGTAATGTCTTTTCTCGCCTATAAGAAGACCGCTGATATGCACATGATCCAGGGTAGATACGATATGGCGGAAAAAGAGTTGAAAATAATAGTAAAAGGGCTGAAGTCGATAGGTTACAAAAACCTGCATTTCACTTTCGACCTTCTTGCATCTCTGAGTAAACTCAAAGGAAATTTTCATCAGGAGCTTTTCTACAAGAAAGAAGCTGTCAATAGTATGGAGTCGACGGGTGACTTTTCCTATGCATCATACCTCTATTACAATCTTGCGATGACTTATTTTGATCTTGGGCTTTATTCTAAAAGCCTCCAATATTTATATAAGGCTTTGCCTTTCAGTATTGCAGAAAAGAACTATAACAGATATTATGAGGTCTTAACAAACATTGTTAAAGCGCAGGTACAGGAAGGCAATATTAACAAAGCCCTTGATTTTTTGATCAAGAGTACAAGAAAAATTCCACCTGCCAACGATACGCAGCGCCAATGGATGGATGCTGCATTTGGCATTTGCTATGAAAAATTGGGGCAGATCAGAGATGCTGAAATGTATTACAAGGATTTGGCCAGGCTCTCGGACATTGATCTGAAAAATCAGGACATAGAGGACTACTTAAGAAATTATAATACAATCAGTAATTTTTACGTGGCAAGAGGACGGTACAAAAAAGCAGAATATTATCTGGGTAAATTGCTCAATGTATCACCCCAGCTTATTAGACCGTCGGTTATGAGCCAGGTCGAACTTTTACAATTTAAGGTAGACTCGTCATCCGGAAAATTAGCCTCCGCTATCAAACATTACCAGCACCATAAAAAATTAAATGACTCACTTTATAACGCCACTAACAAAAAGTTATTTGAAGAAGTAGAGATCAGGAATGAATCGGAAAAGAAAGACAGAAATTTGGAGTTACAATCCAAAAATATTCAGCTTTTACAAAAGCAAAGCCTGCTTGAACAGAACCAGATGGACAGAACGAAGGCCATCAAAAATGTTTTTTTCGGTGGGTTTTTTTTGGTATCTGTGCTTTTAGCTCTGGGGTATAACAGATACAGGCTTAAGCAGCGGAATAACATTCAACTTCAGGAAAAACAGCATATCATTTCCGAAAAGAATGAGGCTTTGGTAAAATTACTTCGCGATAACGAATGGCTTACGAGAGAAGCACACCACCGGGTCAAGAATAATATGCAAACTATCGTCAGTTTGCTTTCTTCCCAATCGTTGTATTTGAAGGATGAGGCTGCTTATGAGGCAGTGGCCGATAGCCGGCATCGCATTCAAACGATGTCTCTGATACATCAGAAGCTATATCGCTCTGATAATATGTCCTCTATTGGCATGCGGGGATATATAACAGAGCTTGTTGATTATTTAAGCGAGTCTTTCAAAACCAAACAAATCGTCCATTTTAAGATGACTATCGATCCCATTGATCTCGATGTAGTTCAGGCTGTACCCGTAGGCCTGATCTTAAATGAGGCTATCACCAATTCTTTTAAACATGCATTTCCTTATTCGGACGATGATTGCCTGACGATCAGCCTGACTCAGGGATGTGCTGATGATCTATTGTTAACTATTAGTGATAATGGAAAAGGGCTGCCTGAACAATTCGATGGCGATGGTGTGGAATCTTTTGGGTTGAAACTGATGAAAGGATTGACAGAAGAATTGAACGGTACGTTCTCCATTGTAAATCATGAAGGTACCACATTGGCTATAGTCTTCAAAAAAATAAGTCTACACCTAATATCTGTTGAAGAAATAGAAGTCCTTAAAAAGCAAATAAATGCAGACAGCTAATAGCCGTGGGATATAAACTTTAGACCAACGATTATTTTGGGGGCTACTTACTGACCATTCGTTTCCTTATTCTGCTTAATGACGGGGCCTGGATGCCTAAATAAGAGGCGATGTGGTATAATGGCACTGAATTGAAAATGTAAGGATGCAATTCAAGCATTTCAAGGTAGCGCTCCTCCGGGCTCTTAAACAAAAAACCTTCAGTATTACTTATTACCTGGTGATAGGCAAGCTCCGCGATCATTCGGCCAAAGCGCTCCCAACTGTGCGATTGTTGGTATAGCTTCTTTAGGTTGTCAATGTGGATGTAAAGGATTACCGAGTCATTCATAGACGACGTATAATAATCACATGCAGTTTGGTTGATAAAACTTTTGTAGGAAGCGACGAACTGGCCGTTGGAATAAAATAGCATATTCTTTTCTTCACCGGTTTTTTCATCAGCCCGGTAAATTCTGAAGACGCCGTTCACGATGAAGCCGAGATGTTTACAGACATTTTGATATTCATTATAAAATTCACCCTTCTTATATGATTTCAATTTCCAATAAGGGCGGGAAAGTTCAAAGTCCTCCCGGTCGAGATGTGCTGTGATGAATAATGCTTGCTGTAGTTGATCGAATTCTGTCATGTTATTTAAACTCACGGTTGTAAATTTAAAAAAAGAAACTCACCGGGGAAATTCCGGTGAGTTATATGATAATGGAAGTTCGCTGATTGTTATTTCGCTTCGCTGATGATAATCGCTGCTAATTTATCAGGCATTGAAAGGAACGGCGTGTGGCTGCTGGGTAGAGAATATTCTTTTTTTACATTAGACTTGCCGACCATCGCTTGTTGTAATTTATAACTAACGGTGTGGTCATTTACTGTATGGATGTAAGTTTTTGATACAGAACCGAAGTTGGCTTCAGTTAAAGTGACTTTGCCTGCCAGAGGAGCCAAAGGATCTGCTTTAAAGCCTGCTACAACCTGATCCTGCACCGGTTTCGGTGAATCAGCTACGAAGGCGTCAACAATTCCTTCTTTAGCTATATTGGCTGATCCCGTTGCTTCGCTGATATGTAAATATTTACCAACATGGGCATCGGCGTCGGTTTGTGCCAATGATAACAAGCTTTCTCCATTCTGAGGAAGGTAAGCCGCTACATAAACCAACTTTTTAATTTGAGCCGGAATGTTTTCAGCTACCTGGCTGATTACTATACCAGCCATACTGTGACCTACGAGAATAACGTCCGTCTTGTTACCAATGGCTTTTTCAACGGCATCAACATATGATTGCAATGTGATATGGGCAAAGGAAGTTGTGTCCTTACCATGTCCAGGCAGTGTGACCGCGATGACATTAAAACCCTTGGCTTTAAGCGTGGGTATCACATATGCCCATGCTGATGGGTCGGTCCAAGCACCCGGTACAATTACGATAGTTTGTTGTGATTTGATTTTAGTTTTGTTTTGTGCAAAGGCGGTGATACCCATCAGGGCTATGGCCAATGTTAAAATAATAGTTTTCATTTTTTTCATTTTTAGTGCCAAGTAATTTTGACACTGCAAACGTACTACGCCTTAGTCTGGATAATATTAACCCAGGTTAATATCGCAACCTTGTAAAAAAATATTTAATATGAATGTCCAAGGCAATAGGAAGGGTATTTGCTAATATGCACTAACGAAGATTTTTTATCACGATAATTTTGGATGATTTACGATATATCAAAGAAAGAAAGATCGCTTCTAGAATTAATATACATACTATCAATGATTTAACTATAGGCACTTTTATTGTAAAGCAAGGAATAATTAAAGGATGATCATCGTTAAATGAATATTTCACAACTAAGGGAGAGGGTCGCAGCACATGTAACCTCTTTATTTAAAATACAACAAGTTGATAAATTCCCCTATCACGACATAAATTGGGTTAATCGCACCATTGAAGCTGCAAGAATGCTGGCAAACCATGGCCAGTTGAATGAACTTGGGATGTTTATTCTTGAAACTGCAATTTGGTTTTACAGTTCCGATTTTCTTTTAGAAATCAACGATGATCAATCGACCGCATTAATCTTAGCCGATGATTTCCTTACGAGCCAATTTGTTACGCAGGATGTAAAGCAAGAAGTTGGTGACCTGATATCGGTGTTAGACAACAAGAAGAAGCATGGGTTTTTAGAAGAAATGGCTTATGATGCCTTGTCTTCCGATTATGGTGACCCAACTTTTTTGGCACGGTACAAGATATTGATTATGGAAAGAGAAGCTTTGACCAACATTTCAATTAGCGAAAAGGATGCTTTGATAAAAATACTTCAGCAGTTGAAGGCGCATAGTTATTTTACGGCTAAGGCTAATGAAGAATGGGAAGACACTAAAATATCCAATGTGGAATTCTTAAAGCTAAACCTTGATCAATTTCATTAAATTGATGATCACAAGTCTCAAATCATAATACCTGCCGACTGAATCAGCGAAGAGAGCAATGCACGAGTTGATTGCTTTTAATGTCTAAGATACGATCCAAATCGCCTCTATTACGCTATAATCTCATATATCAAGTAACTAATTCCATGGTAGCATTTCCAAGGATGAGTACTGATCTATTATTAAGGGCTTCTTATCTAAAGCTTCAAAGAACTCCAAATCCTTTATGCATGTATTTATCATTGAATTCGAGCGATTTAATCTGGGAGGACTAAAATCTACGTTAGGCACAACTAAGTCTTCGCTACTTAAGGATACATTTAACGTATTTACAAAAGTATCGCATAGTCGCATAATCATATTTTGGACATCGGAACCATCAAAAAAGTTCAAGTTACTCGAATCCATGTATATAACTGCATTCGTCAAATTATAAGGCCTTATGAAACCTGATTTTGCACCTTCATATTTCGCAATTATAGGGATGGTAAGAATTGTTTTGGGAGAATATTTAGTATCTTAAGGCGCAGCTTTGCGCGGCGGAAATTTACGCTGGTTTTTGGGAATCAACTGCTGGGGGACCTGACCGATATATGGGTGGCAAGCGCTTTGAAAGGAAAACCGGCCCTGCTGCGCTGGCAGAAAGAAAAAACAGGTGTATCCTTCATGGGCCGTTATCTGGAATGTGTGGAGGCGCAGTCAAGCATGCATTCTTTGAAACAGCTTTTAAAAGATTTATTGCTATTTGAAACATAAAAAAAGCCCCGAGAAGTTCGCGGGGCTTTTTTTATGTACAGACTTTTAACCTTTGTTTTTTTGCTTAAGCTTTGCTTTAGCAATCTGGTCACCCCTTTTTAAATTGAAATAGGCATTCGTTAATACGTGGCTCACGTTTATTTTTTTGGCTGGAAAAGTTATTATACTGCTTAAATCCGGATCACTTTCTTCGGAAGTTTTATGGCAACTAAAACACCTTTGGGTTGATTGTTTAAAAGTCTCCATTGTAACATTTGATAGCGCTTTTTCACCTCCGATAGTTGTTGAATCTTTTTTGTCCATATCTGCAAAATCGCTGTCAGTTTTGAAACTCTTTTTAATACTATTCAGCCAAACTGCCCCCTTAAAGCTATAGTGGCTCCAGACAGAAGTTGGACCAAGCTTCTGCTTAACATTCCGGTTTAAAGATTCGATCAGGCCATCGTCGTCAAACCAGTATTGGTGGAAAATGTTGCTGACTTGCTTAAACGTCTGCTGGGTTGCATCTTGAAAAGTTAATTGCGCTATTCCTGTTTTGTTGTTGCTCTTTTTTGCAGAGACGCCATTGGCATAGAATAAATAATTCCCCGAATCTAATGGTTGGTTCAAAACAGAACCGGAAAGCGCATTACTCGGCCAATCCTTATCTCTTGGAGAGTTATTATTAGGCGCCAGGTCATCATGCTCGAACGTCGCCCAGATGAATTCCGGATGCCCTTTGGTTACACCAACGACATGCATACCCAGGAGTGCCACCCTTCTTTGCTTTAAATTTTTAGGGTTGATCACTACGATGCTTTTACCTGTGGCATCTGTAATGGTTTCAAATTGCGCTACCATCGCGTCAGTGGTATAATAGGAGGAAACATCATCTTTCGTGTCAACAATCTTCCAGGAGGTTTTCAACTCTAAACTACCGGTTGGGAATTCCAGATTGGGATCTGCATTATGAAGTGCAGCCGTATCCGTAAAATTGTTATCCCTTACAAAAGATGCAAATATCTTATTGATATGTTGCGCATAATAAACTGCCCTGCCATTTTTATCAATCAAAATGCCTTTGGTCGTCGCCTGTTCAACCTCAGCAAATCCGGTAACCACACTGTCCTCTTCCAGCCTAGGGGACAATAACAGCATTTTATTCGATGATTTAATCGCTTTTTTATCGAATTGCGGAGTTGCATTTTCGGGGAAAAGTTGGGTCGGGGTTTCATAACTTAGAAAACGGGGAGACCCGCTCGAGTCCTGTGTTGCGTATAGAAAAGTAGCCCACGCCCATTGATAGAATTGACATTCCTTGCCACTATCCGGTTCCAGGTTGAGTGGTGCCCTGATCGGGAACAAACTACTATCTGCCGGACAATTCTCCTCGGGGTCAGATACCAATTTTACTAAATTCGAGGACTTAGATTTCGGGGTGTTGGAACTGCATTTGACCATTAACCCGATGCCGCCCAAAAAAAGCAGGATAATACAAAGCTTTCTCATAACTAAAATTTAAACTATTGCTGGAGCAAACTCGGGAAATCCATTGGAGAGCCAGGACTCAATATTGGTTTGAATCTGGGCTCCTGTGATTACACTGCCGTCAGGTAAATTGACGCTATAACCGGCTTCAGTGATCATCGGGCCACCATCTGGCATTTGGGGATTACCACAGAAACCTGCGGGATCGATCAAAATTCGGTAAAACGGTGACATCAGCGGATCAAGAGCCGGGTCCACCTTGTTATTATTCATTATAAGTACGGGGTTCCCATTACATTTGGCACGTGGTACGTTTGTAGAAATGAAACTACCATAAGGTATGTCCCAAAAAATTTTATGAGGGCTTCCTGCAATAACACCGGAAAGATCTGCGATCGCATTCAGGTAGTTCTGAATATCAGCGTAATTGATTGTCGTTGCCATTAGGATGTATTGTTTAATTATCGTGAATTAGTAACCTCGA
This sequence comes from Mucilaginibacter sp. P4_A11, assembly GCF_056402535.1. Lineage (NCBI taxonomy): Bacteria > Pseudomonadati > Bacteroidota > Sphingobacteriia > Sphingobacteriales > Sphingobacteriaceae > Mucilaginibacter > Mucilaginibacter sp. P4_A11. Next base: position 1,156 of record NZ_JBFUHE010000021.1, on the reverse strand, counting down.
TTTGATGGACCAAACAGCACTTAAGGCTGAATCATTTGGTCATTGAAGAGCACGCTACAGGTTCTTGAAAAAACTAAGGGAAGGCGTGAAAAAATATTCACCGCCAAGGTTTTTGACAAAATCTGAAAATGAAATAGCATTAGTTTTTCCTGTAACGCCCCATTGCTCCGGAAGGTCTTTGACGAATGGGTTTGCACCCTGGCCGATGATCCCATCGAGTCCAACGATATGTCCGCCGATATCTCCGTCGTTCGCCCAGGCTTTCTGAATAAATTCAAATTGATTCGTGATGCTTTTTTGGTAACATTGGAAAAGAAGGCCTACACCGGTTTTGGGCGGATTTTTTTCTAAATCATTGACGTCCCGGTTAGCTTCGTTATAAGGGATTCCCCTCCGCGTTAGCCTGACGTTATTTGCAAAATCGATAGGTACACCGGCTCTCGGATTAGTGATCCGAATGTGTGCATGAAAAGGGCATTTGGTTCCGGCTGTGTCGTCACGGTAGTCAAAGTCATTGAATAGCTGGCTTTGTTTGATGATACCCCGGGCATTACTGTCATTGACGGTTTCTGATCCATCCTCGAAACGGCCCACGATCATTGCTCCAGGCAGTTCGTCATCAGGACTTCCACTTTGATCGAGGACTGCCGGTAATAATTTTTCATGTTTTTTAAATTCAAATACATTTTGCTCCAGCTTACGGAACACCAAAAAGCTACCGAAGCTTTCTTCTGTCTCTCCACCTGGATCTACAACTAATATATTGTCCAGCGTTCCGGTATCGTCCCACTGATTGCGTTTACCTTGCTCTGTGATTTCTTCATCCAGATATATCGGCTGGCTGACACCGTCCGCATAACCAAAGTGTTCAATCCCTATCCCGCTTGAATTTTTGAGTATAGTGCCTCGCTTGGATAAAACACACCAAAATGACCCTATCCGGCCAGATCAAAAAGGTCCCCTTTGCCAGTTGAAAGTGACCACGTTCGCCAAAGCAAAGTGACCCCTCTTCGCCAGACGAAAGTGACCCCTCAAAAGAGATTAAAGTAATGTATTGATAGGTTTCTGTGGACAAGGTTTTTGTTTAGCTTTTTAGATAAACAAAACCAGCGAATACATGTCCAATAAACCGATCAAGATGAATAGATTACGACAG
>NZ_JBFUHE010000020.1:0-131028 GCF_056402535.1 Mucilaginibacter sp. P4_A11 | reverse complement strand
GATCTGTCGTAATCTATTCATCTTGATCGGTTTATTGGACATGTATTCGCTGGTTTTGTTTATCTAAAAAGCTAAACAAAAACCTTGTCCACAGAAACCTATCAATACATTACTTTAATCTCTTTTGAGGGGTCACTTTCGTCTGGCGAAGAGGGGTCACTTTGCTTTGGCGAACGTGGTCACTTTCAACTGGCAAAGGGGACCTTTTTGATCTGGCCGGATAGGGTCATTTTGGTGTGTTTTATCCAGAGTTGATTACCGGAAGCATCCGGAACTATACCGTGTGGGCAAAGGAGAGCAAGGTGTTTTGATTTGTGAACCCTACAAAAGTGAAATCGGGAAGCATTGGCGTTTTCGCACAAAGGGAATAGCGGAAGAAAGCAGCAAACTTATTTTTAGTTGCATCCTGTTAAAATGAATAAATTTGCCTTATGCAAAAAATCGGGTTTGGCGGATCTTGTCATTGGTGCACCGAAGCGATATTCAGGTCGCTCAAGGGAGTGAATGCTGTCGAACAAGGTTGGATATCCTCCGATGGGGACAATACCGCACTTTCCGAGGCCGTCATTGTAAACTTCAACCTATCTCGAATCAGTTTGCAAACTTTGATCGCCGTTCACCTGCATACTCATAGCTGCACCTCGGAACATGACAAGCGAAGCAAATACAGATCTGCCATCTATACTTTCGATGAAATTCAGCGACAACAATCAGAAGGAATTTTGACGTATATGCAAAGGGAGTTCGCTGAACCCATTATTACTAAAGTATTGCCTTTCGGAGCTTTCCAATTAAACCAGGAGAACTACCTTGATTACTACTACAAAGATCCGACAAAACCTTTCTGTCAAAATATTGTCAGTCCCAAGCTGAAAATCCTGATGGAAAAGTTTAGCAATTATATCGAGCCCGAGCGGACCACTCACTTGTTCTCCCGCTGACAAAATCGTTATCTTAGCGAGTGATGACTGACATTGAACGATTTAACCTCTATTGGCTTTGCCTCGCCATGACTGCGCCGGTGGCGGCGATTGAACGATATTATTATGATTCCGCTACTAAGAAATTCTTCGTTGAAAAAGCGGGTATTTTGTCAGATATGCTGGATCTGCAATTGGTTCCGGCGCAAACTGAAGACCTCGAGAAAAGATTGAGGGATCTCGACACCGAAGCTTCGCAAATCGTCGAAATACCGAGGTTGAATGTACAGGATAAGGTTTCCGTACAACTGCTTTTTTTATCTAAATTCCCAGGTATTATTCATGAAGAGGCACTAAGGCTGGAGGCTGAGCAACAACCAGACGCCCGGGGCTTTGTGTTGGATAAACTTGAAGCAATGGATTCTGCCCTCTCGCCAATGGCAGCCTATTGGGAAGACTTTAAGCTAAAAACCGTCCAATACTACCTGGAAAAGTTTACTGGCATCATCGGCATAACCTCAAGGATGTTTTAATTCAGGGTAAGAGCGCCATTACTTCTTTGACCAAGCGAATATCAATATTCTGATAAAAACTTACACAAATTCATAAACGTTTTCCCTCCGAATTCGTTTGTAAAATCCAAACACCTTAATAGTTTGATTTTATTACTTTTGAATAATGGGCGCAGCAATTATGAACGAAATACCCGGACTGGATCTGGGCGATCTGAAACTTCATGGTTTTAAAGTGCACCAGTTGCCTGACACGGTAAATATACCTGTTTCTGCGGGCCGGCGTGACTTTTACAAGATGGGTCTGGTAGACGGCGACATGACCGTCCGTTATGGTGACCGTGTCGTTGAACTGAATCAGCCGGTGCTCTTTTTTGTAAACCCCAGAATACCACATGCCGTATTACGCAGGTCGAAGAGAACGACGGGCTATGCCTGCCTTTTTACCGAAAATTTTATTTCAGGACGTGATCGTACGGATGTCCTGAAAAACTCCCCATTGTTTCAGGCGGGTGATTCGCCGGTGATCCCTTTAAATGATGAACAGGTCATTTTCATCAGCGGTGTATTTCAAAAAATGCTGGATGTACATGAGGGTGATTACTATTATAAGGCAGAACTGATTCGGAACTGTATTGTACTCATACTGCATGAAGCTTTGCGAATACAACCTTCCCAAAACGCACCGCAGTTCAAAAATGCTGCAGCCAGGTTAACCCATCAGTTTACAGATCTGCTGGAAAGGCAGTTTCCGATAGAACGTGCCGGTGAGGTATTGAGTCTAAGGAATGCCCGGGATTATGCTATGCGTTTATCGGTACATGTAATTATCTTAACCGGTCTGTAAAGGAAGTAACCGGAAAACCGACCACCGTTCATATCGCTGACCGTATAATAGCTGAAGCCAAAGCACTATTGCAGCACACTGACTGGAGCGTGGCGGAGATTGCCTACGCGCTGGGTTTCGAATATCCTACCTACTTTAACAATTACTTTAAACGTATTACCGGCATAACCCCGAAAATTGTCCGGGATAAAGTTTGAAAATCATACTTTTCGGTTTGATTCTCTTTACATTCAAGCTGCTGTAACCACTGACCTTTGTATCGTAAAATTTAATAGATCATACGATGAAAATTTTAGTTACAGGGGCCACAGGAAAAGTGGGCAGCCGGTTGGTGCCACGCCTGTTAGCCAAAGGTTATAAAGTCCGGATTTTAGTAAGGGATGCCACAAAGGCCGAAGATCTGGCAGCGCTATGGTGCGACCTTTAAGGCTTAATCAATGTATCACTTGTAGGTTTTAGGTGCTGAACAGTGTTTGCTTCTGGAAAAATATTAGTCAACATATAATTTATGTTTTCTACATTTTCGTTTATATCTAATAAAGCAACAACGAAACCGATCATTGCATTAATCCGGTGATAACAAGAATATTTTTTTTCGACAAATCTCATAATTCCTTTTTTGATATATTCGCCATTGAGACCTGTTTTTCCTTTTGTTTATCAGATTGTATACCAAAATAATGCGTCCCGTATCTCAGCCGGAACGCAGCTATTCAACTCATCCCAAACCCCAACTCAAGGATTCAAGTTCTTTTAGCAACATTATTCCGACCGGAGGCTTTTCACCGGGCTGGTCAATGCGGCTTTGATGCTGTGGTAACTAACGGTGAGCAAAGTGATCAGTAACGCCCCTGCTCCGGTCAGTACAAAAACCCACCAGGACAACCCGGTACGATAAGTATAATGCTCCAGCCACAGGTGCATGGAATACCAGGCGATGGGGACGGCGATGAGGAGGGCGATTCCTACCAATAGGACAAACTCTTTTGATAAAGAGCCCCAGATGCTCATTACCGATGCGCCCAGTACCTTGCGGATACCGATCTCTTTGATCCGCTGCTCGGCTACAAATGATGCCACACCGAATAATCCAAGACAGGAAATGAAAATGGCTATCACAGCGAAGACAGAGGCCAGCTTCCCCGTACGCTCTTCCGCTAAGAATTTTTGCGCATATTCACTATCCACGAATTTGTAAGTAAAAGGCGCTTCAGGCGCAAATTTTTTAAAGACCGCTTCGATCCTGCCTAAAGCACCGGCAACGGGCATGCCTGCCCGGAGTTTTAAATTGATCACGTTAAATGATCTTTCCCTGTCATCCATTAAAAATACAACAGGAGTCACCGGGTCAAAAGGAGAATTCATGACCATATCTTTCACCACACCCAGCACTTTCCAGTCTTTACCGTGCCATTTGATAATTTCGCCTACCGGTTCTTTAAGGCCCATTTGCCTGATGGCCGCTTCATTAAATATAAAGCCCGAGGAATCACTCCGGAACTGCCTGGAGAAATCCCGGCCTACCTTCATCTTCCAGCCTACAACACCGCCGAAATCCGGATCGATCAGCACCGTGCCGAATACCTCCTGGCGGTTGGGATCTTTTCCCCGCCAGCTCAGGTTATCCGCGCTCGACCAGACCCCGGTCGTCGGATTGCCCGATGGGGATACGCCGGACACCGCGCCTGTGTTCAACAGTTCCTGACGGAAAGCGCCATACTCCCTGATTGCATTATAAGGAATCGATACCAGGTGGTCCCGGTCATAACCTACCGGCCTGTCTTTTGCGAATTCAATTTGTTTGAAAACTACGATGGTACCGATGATAATGGTAACCGACACAGCGAATTGAACGACCACCAATATCTTGCGGGGCAGGGCAGCTGCAGGTCCCGCTTTAAAAGTGCCCTTTAATACTTTTACTGCATTAAATGAAGATAAGTAAAGCGCCGGGTAACTGCCTGCAATAAGCCCCGTGAAAAGGCAGAAACAAAAGCAGATCAGCCAGACCAGTGGGTTAGTCCAGATCAGGTACAGCTCCTTACCCGAAATATCATTAAATAAGGGCAGGCTGAGCCATGCGAGCAGGATGGCGAACAGAAACGACACGGCAACAATCAAAAAGGATTCGCTTAGGAACTGCGCCACTAATTGACCGCGCAGGGAGCCAATGGCTTTGCGTATACCGACCTCTTTTGCCCGCTTTTCGCTCCTGGCCGTGCTCAGGTTCATGAAATTAATGCAGGCCAGGAGTGAAACGAAAAAGCCGATGATGCCGAAAAGCCATACGAACTGCAGACGACCTGCGACAGCAACGCCGTCCTTAAACTCATAGAGATGCCAAGCCTGCATGGGAAATAAAAGCAAGGCGGGTCTGGTAGCATCTTTTTCCCTGCGTTCAGACAGGATGTTACGTATTTTTTTGATTACCTGCGGCAGCCTGCTTCCCTCATTCAGTAAGGCAAAAATCTGGAAAGAGCTGTTATTCCAGTTACCCATGTCTTCGGCATTTTTAAACAGCAGGCGGATAGGCGCTATAAATTCAACATTGCCAAACTGCGTGTTTTGGGGCAGGTCCCGGTACACCCCGGCAACTTGTACCAGGTAAGCATCGCTGATCTTGATCATTTTATTGATGGGATCGACATCTCCAAACAGAGCCCGTGCGAATGATTCATTGATCAGTATGGTGCCCGGTTGCCTGAAAACTGCTTTCGATCCTTTCAACATATGCAACGTCATGATATCGGTCATGGCAGGCTCTGCAAAACAGCCTGTCCGGGAAAAGGCGTGGTTATGATAATTGATGTTTTGCTCGTAGGTCACTGCGGCGGCAACAGCTTTAAAGTCGCTGCCATACTGCCCCCGCAGCTCTGCTGAAAGCGGATATGGCTGCGAGGCCTGCGTCGCTATGCCGCCGCCGACATGCTTATTGGCCAGCACCTGCACGATGCGGTCATAATTCGCGTTGAATTTGTTGAACGACACTTCGTCCCAGATCCATAAACCGATCAGCATGGCCACGGCCATCCCTACGGCAAGGCCGCTGATATTGATGAAGGAAGAAACTTTGTTCCTGATCGTATTTCGCCAGGCTATTTTCAAATAATTTTTAAACATATGATTGCGGTTTACCTGTCCCGAAATTACCGCTGCAGGCCGGGAACCATATGTCAAATTATAAGATGACAGTTGTTTTTTATACACCGCAGGGGTTTTTCCGGTCACCTGCCTGAATGCCCGGTGAAAGGTGCTGGGCGAGTTAAAACCCGAATCGAAGGCAATGCCCTCCAGGGTAAACTCATCAAAAGCCGGATCCTGCATTTTTTGGATAACTTCGGCCACCCGGAGTTCATTGATAAAATCGTTAAAGCTCTTTTTCAATCCCTGATTGATCAGCCGGGAAAGTTCATGCGTGGTCAGCAGCAACTTTTGGGCAAGACTGTTCAGTGTCAGTTCCGGGTTCCGGTGATAGTGACCGCTTTGTACCGACCTTTTTAACCAGGCCGACTCACGCTTCAGTTCCGACCGGCGCCGGGTAACTGGTACGACCGTAGCTACCGGCCCGGTCACCGGTTTAATGATTGACAGTCCTGCCATGCGGATCAGCATTACCGCCGGCAACAGGTAGCAAGGCGCATAAGTTAAGTTTGACCGGTAAAAAAACAGGTTGATCATGCCGTAACATAACGATAACAGCACAGCCATTCCTAACAGGCCCAACGAGATCTGAACGTTTTTCAGGCGGTTACGATAGCGGTCACCTTCCTGAAATTGCTGGGCATTATAAAACCAAATGATGGCTCGGCTCGACAGGTATAAATAAATGCCGGCAGAACAAATGGTAAAACCCGGGCCCAAGTTCCGGCCGGCAAGTTGCAAGGACATTTCCGCCAGCGCAGGAACGAAATGCAGAAAATCCTGGTAGCGGGTCTGCTGATCCGGCTGAGTTAGCTGACGCACATAAAAGTACAGCAGCGGCCCGATTGCCAGTGAAAGTTTGAGCGGCCATGGCTGTCCGCCCATGACCCGGATCAGCCAAAAGCTTACAACAAGAAGTGCCAACCCCAGAAACCTGTTGGCTTTCGTTTCGGGCCCCTTAATCAACCATAATAACGCTGTAAAAGCCAGCCCGATAAATACCAGGCCGACCAGCAGCATGTAGTCGAAATTCAAATGCAACTGGTTTCCGTTCATTCCTTTTCTCGCGTCAAGGCCTATTCCAAACTAATAAGAGACTGATCAATAGTATTTTAAAGCAAATGAATTCAGGTCAAATGTAACGAAACCGAACAATAGGTGTCCGGCGTCGACATAGGAGTGACCAGGCCAAACAGAGTGTTGTCTTTAAACTTGCAGGGTAATATTTTATAAACGGCAGTTGGCAGTTATTCTGGTATTTAATTTTTTAAATTTAATTAAGCTGGTTTATCGACCGCTGACTGAAAGCAAGCTATAATTTTCAGTTGAACAAGATCGATGACGCTCTCGTAGAAATGGTAAAACCAATTCACTCGGAAAGATGTTAAACGGAATTTATTATCGTTAACAGGTTGACCATTCATTAAATGCGCTTCTCTTAACCTTACCTTGAATTTACCTGCGTTAAATATTTTGCCCGCACACATTGAAAATGCACCTTTATTTAAAGGTATCAGGCTAAACTACCATTTACCGGCAGGGTAAACCAAAATATACTACCTTTTCCGGGCTCACTCTCCGCCCCTATCTCGCCACCATGTTGCTTGACGATCTCAGCGCAGATATAAAGGCCAAGACCGAGACCGGTCTGTAAGGCACCGTTCTTTGTACGGAAGTAGCGTTTAAATATATGTGGCAGCTGGTCCGGCCGGATACCGGGGCCCTTGTCTTTTACGCTGATCCGGACAACATGCTCCATATGCTCCGCGCGGACCTGAATGGTACCCGTATCCGGCGCATACTTCACGGCGTTTTCCACGAGGTTTACCAGTACCTGTTCTATCTTTTTTTCGTCGGCATATACTTCGGTGGACAGGTCGCCTTCCATGAGCAGTTCTGGTTTGCCCGGTACCCGGAGGAAGTCGAAGCAGTCCTTCAGGAGCGCTCCCAGATGGAATACGGTCTTTTCGAGGCTGTATTTCCGGGCGGCAAGGCGGCTTGCGTCAAAAAGGTCGTTGACCAGGTAGGCGAGCTTGTTAACGCTCCTGTTCGCCTGTTCGATCATGGTGTGCTGTAAAGGGGGCGTTTCATTACCCTGGTGGGTGTGCAAGACCTGTACCGCAGCTTTCAGGGCGGTAACGGGCGTACGCAGCTCATGGCTCGCGATGGCGATAAACTCGTCCCTTTCCTGCAGCAGCGAAAGGTTGTGCTGCCGGAGTTCCGTTTGTTCCATCGCCACATCGGCAAGCTTTTTTAAAAGCCTTTGTTCTTTTTCGCTCAGGCTGCGCGGTTCGGTATCGATCAGGCATAGGTTACCAATGATGTAGCCGTCGGGTGTTACGATCGGCGCGCCTGCGTAAAACCGGATCTTCAGGAGATCCTTTACATAGGGGTGGTCGGCAAATAGTTCGTGTTGGAGGGTATCCTCCACCAGCAGCAATTCCGGGTCAAGAATAGCGACAGAACAAAAGCCGACACCCCGGCTCACATACTGAAGACCGTTCAAACCGACTTCCGCTTTAATGAATTCAGTATCGGCATTCAAAAAAGAAATGTGGCTGATCGGGCAGTCAAACAAATCGCAGGCCAGTTCACAAATGCTGTCGAAAGCTTTCTCTTTTTGTGAATGGAGGATCTGGTAACGATCCAGCGCGGCGACGCGTTCGGCGTCATTATCAGGTATCAGGTTTATCCCGTAAACATTATCCATAAAGCAATAAATTTCCCGAAAGCTAATTTATCTTATTTAAGCGAAAAACGCTTTATCGTCCTTCAATTAACATGATAATTTGCTGTTAAAATAAAAACCACTATAAGTCGCCGCCAGGACTTTTACCTAAACCTTATCAGTTTGGGGCTTGGCAAGCCTCAAATATGCAATATTGCCATTTTAACCAATGTTAAGGTGTTCATTATCCCGCCACTCATCGTTACTTTTTAATAATTGGCCGATAAAATTCTGCCTGTCATCTACTTTGTCTTGTCTGCCGCATTATATTTAGCTAATTCGCAAAACGACGCATGAGTATCAAAAATTTATTGACAAAATAAGCTTGGTGGTGCTTTATTTTCTGGCGGGATGCCCCGACGGACCCGACAAAAACAATACAAACCTGCTTGGTGCAGCCAATAGATCTAATGTTATTCTATAATTTTTATATTTTTTCAAGAAAAGAGCTCAGAAAGCTTTAAACATGCTAAAAACAAGGCAATATTTTAATCTATATTAATAATGATGATTTAATTTAATAGATATCATGAAATAAAATCATCATTATCAATTAAAACATTTAAAAAAATGTTAAAAAGATTTAAATTGATATAAAAAAGTTTAAATCATTGAAAATTTATCAAATCTAATTGATATAATTGCCTATAGTCATAAGATAATCACCCATCTCACGGATTATTTTCAATAGTTAAGTTTCCGCTCCTGGACCTTCTTATCAATTCATAAACCGCGATAAAATATTGCGCAGATAATATTATTAACTAAAATTATTACATACGAAACAGACATCGAAAGCAAACTACTTATTGAGCATATTATTTAACCCCTCTTAAACCCTTCTATATGATAAAGAAGTTATCTATGATGTATTTGCTTATTTGCATGGGCACGAGCGCTTTTGCAAATAAAATCCCTCGTTTACCAGAGGAAACTGAATATCACAATCATAACGGCCGGTTTAACGGCCTAAAGCCGGCAGGGCCCGTAACCGGCACCGTAAAGGACAGCACCGGGCAGGCTTTGGTTGGCGTAAATGTTGCCATTAAAGGCACACAAACCGGCACGCAGACCAATATTGACGGAAAATTTAATTTAACTGCCAATGCCGGAGATGTCCTTGTATTTTCCTACATCGGTTACACTACAAAAGAAGTCACTGTTGGTACTACGGCTTCGATAAACGTTGTACTTAGCTCGGCTGCCAGAGGCCTCAATGAGGTTGTAGTTACGGCGCTCGGTATCAAAAGGTCGGAGAAATCACTGACCTATGCAACGCAATCGGTAGGCGGCCCCGAATTAACTACGGTCAAGAGCGATAACCTCATGAATGCGGTAAATGGCAAAGTGGCCGGTGTTACGATTACGCCAAGCGCATCAGGCGTTGGCGGTTCTGCTAAGGTATTGCTCCGTGGCAACAGGTCGGCCACCGGTGATAACCAGCCGCTTTACGTAATTGACGGTGTGCCGATGAGCAACAGCTCAAATGCAAACGGACAGCCAAACAGTACGTATGGTGGCACACCAGACGGCGGGGACGGTATATCCAATTTAAACCCCGAAGATATTGAAAGCCTTACCGTGCTTAAAGGCGCTTCGGCTGCAGCTTTATACGGTAGCCAGGCTGCTAACGGTGTTATCGTGATCACTACCAAAAAAGGCAAGGCGGGTAAAACAACCATCAACTTCTCTTCATCAGCTTCTATCAGCAAAAATGCCTATGAACCGGAGTTTCAAAATAACTACGGTGCTACTACAGCTGGTTCAACCACCAGTTTCGGTCCTAAATTAGCTACACCTGCTCAAAATTATCTTCCTGATTTTTTTCAAACAGGCAATAACTTTACAAATTCCTTAAGCTTATCAGGCGGCAATGAAGTGGCTCAAACCTATTTCTCTTACGCCAATACCGATGCAAGGGGTGTTGAACCTGGTAATAAGCTTACCAGGAACAATATCAACCTGCATGAAACCGCAAAATTTCTGGACAATAAGCTAACAGTTGACGCTAATGCCAACTATATTACGCAACAGATTAACAATAGCCCAACTATTGGTTTTTATACCAACCCTTTAACAGGCTTATACCTGTTTCCGCGCGGACAGGACATTCTGCCTTACAAAGCCAGCTATGAAGGGGCAGATGGCGCTAATGGAGTACCTACGCAAAACTGGCCGTTCCAGGAAGATCTTCAGCAAAATCCGTGGTGGATCATCAACCGGAATACCAACACCTCAAAGCGTAACCGTATTATTATGAATGGTAGCGTTAAGTACGATATTACCAGCTGGTTATACATACAGGCCCGCGGAACGGTTGACCGTACCGATGACGGTTATGATCAGCGTTATTATGCCGGTACACTGGCACCATTGGCCGCAGGTAACAATAACGGTAGTTATTCGGGCTCACAACAGGTGTACAATCATAAATATGGCGACGTGATTGTTAACTTTACCCTGCCCGGCAAATCAGATTTTAAATTAGACGGGTTGGTTGGTACAAGCATAACCGATAATTTCACATCAGGTATTAACTGGGGATCAGGAAGTGGTGGTTATGGATTGATTACGCCTAACTTGTTCACAATCCAGAACATCCAGGTTTCCAATGGTTCACAAGGCGTAAATTCAGGCAGTAACGTAAATACCCTGGCCAATAATCACAACCAAATCCAGGCCTTGTTTGCAAATGCCAACCTGTCCTACAAAAATTGGGCTTATTTAACGCTCACTGCCCGTAACGACTGGTCATCAAACCTGGCCTATACGCCAACAGATCATTACTTTTATCCATCGGCCGGTTTATCATTTATTGTGAGTAAGATGGTTAAACTGCCCGAGGCCATAAGCTACGCTAAAGTACGCGGATCTTATGCCCAGGTTGGTAATACGGTTCAGCAATACGCCTCTAATCCGGTTAATAACGCGGCCGATCCTAACAATCCACCCAGCTCAAACGGGGTAACGTTAGCCAACAGACCCCCTTACGCTACATTGAAACCGGAAAAAACCAAAGCCCTGGAGTTAGGAGCCGATCTGAGGTTTCTGAATGATAAATTAAATTTCAGCTTTACTTATTATAAATCAAACACCTACAATCAATCTATCCCAATCACGCCTCCGGCCCCTTCCGGTTATGGCGCGGGCTACGTAAACGCGGGTAACATCCAAAACCAGGGTATTGAATTTAACCTGGGCTACAAGCTGATGAGCGGCCCTGATTTTAGCTGGAATACTGCTGTCAACGGCTCTAAGAACACCAACAAGATCATTGATCTTGATTCCAAGGATGGCATCAATATTTATGAGCTGAGCAATACCAACAGTTATCGTTCTTATTTAGCTAAAGGTGGATCCTTCGGTGATATTTACGGCCAGACATTACAAACTGATGCGCAGGGCAGGATCCTGATTACAGCTCAGGGATTGCCTTTATTAAGTGCCGATTTCAGTAAGATCGCTAATCCCGCACCGAAATTTCAATTAGGCTGGAATAACAGTTTTGACTACAAAAACTTCTCTGTAAACTTTTTAGTCGACGGTAAATTTGGCGGCCAGGTCGTTTCTGTAATGCAATCAATACTTGATGCCTATGGCGTATCAAAAGTGAGCGGTGATGCCAGGGATGCCGGCGGCGTAAAGATCAACGGTGTAGATCCTAATGGCAATGCAGTATCAACTATTGATGCACAAAAATGGTATACATCCATAGGCGGGCGTAATGCAGCATTGGGCCAGTATGTTTATAGCGCAACAGTAGTCAGGTTACGTGAGGCGGCTATCGGTTACACTTATCCACTACCTAAAACATCTGCTATAAAATCAATCCGTTTATCATTAACCGGCCGCAACCTTATTTATTTTTATAAAAAGGCCCCTTATGATCCGGAGGTTACATCTTCAACAGCGAACGGACTCGGCGGAGTTGATGTATTTAACCAGCCTGCTACCCGTAGTTATGGTTTGAACTTAAATGTTACTTTTTAATTGTACACCCTTAATTGAAAGCAATGAAGACAAATTTTAAGATATATATATCTATCCGCCGCAGCTATTACCTTGTTGCGCTCGGCTTGTTAATCACATTGGGGTTAAACAGTTGTACCAAAAACTTTGAAAAATTCAATACCGATCAAACAGGCATTCCCGACAAGGACCTTAAGGTGCCTACGTTGTTCATCCCGCTTGAGCAACAGATATTTCAGAATTACCAGGTAGCCCAAAACCTCAACGCGGATGCCTATGCAGGTTATGCCTGTCCGCCTCAAACTTTTGGCAGATCGCTTTATAACATGAACTATGTATTTGTGGACGGATGGAATGCCACAGCATTCAACCAGATCTACACTAATATTATAGGCCCCATTAAAAATAAAATAGCCCCTTTAGGCATCCAAACCTCATTGCCCGATTTTTGGGCTATCGCCTTGTTGCTGCAGGTTGAAGCCATTGACAGGGTAACTGATAAGTTTGGGCCTGTACCTTATAGTAAGGTAGGTACATCACTGGTAACTATACCATATGATACGCAACAGAGCATTTATCAGCAAATGTTTTTGCAATTGGATACGGCTGCAAATAACCTGCAGACATATATCGCTGCAAATCCAGGCAAGAAGCCCTTCGCAAATTCTGATGTAATTTTCGCCGGCGATTATACCAAATGGCTCAAGTTTGCCAATTCGCTCAGGTTACGGCTGGCTATGCACATTGTAAAAGTTGACGCTGCAACTGCAAAAACTCAGGCCGAAAAAGCGCTCAGCGCAGCGGGAGGCTTGCTTTCAGATGTTTCTGATGACGCTGCCATAGCTGGCAGCGGTCAAAACGATTACTATGTTATAACAGCAAGTTATACGGATAATTCCATGAATGCGTCCATCCAATCGTACATGGTAGGCTATAAAGATCCGCGGATATCCAAATATTTTACGCCGATCAACACTAGCTTCGCACAGCCGGGTGCTTCACATGCAGGCGAATATATTGGTATACGCATCGGGTCGGATGTTGGTGCAAAACCGGCATATTCGGGCTATTCGGTATATAATTATACCAACACCTTTACCGCTACCGCGCCACAACTTATCATGACCGCGGCCGAAGTTTGGTTTTTAAAGGCAGAGGCTGCGCTACGCGGTTGGGCAGGAGCAGGTGTTGCGCAAACAGACTACGAAACAGGGATACAAACATCTATGACGCAGTACGGCGTATCTGCAGGGGCCGCAGCTTACATTGCCGACGCGAGCAGCGCACCAATACCTTACACCGATCCGCAAAATGCGGTTAACAATTCGCCTGCTTTATCAAACATTACCATTAAATGGGACGACGCGGCAACCAACGAAGTGAAACTGGAACGGATAATCACCCAAAAATGGCTGGCCATGTTCCCTGAAGGACAAGAAGCATGGACAGAGTTTCGCCGTACAGGCTATCCGAAACTTTTTCCTGTGGTCAACAATAACAGTAACGGTACTATTGACACAAAAATACAGGTCCGTCGTCTGGCCTACCCCTTAAGTGAATATACAACCAACGCGGCGGCTGTAAAAGCCGGTGTAGGATTGTTAGGCGGGGCAGATAATGGCGGTACCCGCTTGTGGTGGGACGTTGATAAAGGCAATTTTTAAGTAGTTATCAATCGTAATTTAATAATTTGTCATCATCACTAATTTAACCTAAAAATGTGTGTGGTCAACTGATCGCACACATTTCTTTATCCATTTAGGTTGTCCGGGGCAATGTTTTCACTTCGTTCTGCATTGAAGGAACATAAAAAGATATCAAAGGACGAGACCCAATCCCGAAGCGCCGAAGCGACACTTGTTTGATTAGTAAACTATTCGGTTCCACTTTAGGGGGGAAATAAAGAAATGAGATGGGTAAAACTGTAGTGAATTTGCACCCTCATCTTTGTAAACTCCTGGTGTTAACTAAGGGTAAATTGCCGCAGGCTGGAGAACCACTTTTTTCGCGTGTTTTGTGAAGAAAAGCGGCCCTGAAAAAACCATCCTGCTAAGGAGAGTGAGGTGTCAATTGTCGCATTAAATGTAGCTATGACTTGCAAAACTTCGCAACCGATTTACACTTTAGTATACAATCGTACCAAGCACTAAGCATCGTCCTCAATGATAATTAAATTAGCAGTTAAAATATTAGCCTTAATTCTTGAAGTTCCATCCAATGTATAGGTTTTAGCTGTATAGAATAGCTGTTAACTATACTATTTATAAGCCGGCGTTATAAGCGATTTTTAACAACTTGGAGTGATATGGACAATGTCGTCAGCCTAATGATTGGTACGCCTTGCAGGTCGACAAAGCAGGCGGAAGCAGGGAAAGAGCGGGATACCCACCGCGGCAAAATTGTGGAATACATCGTACGCCGTCATCCGTTGGGATTGAGTGAAATTTCACGAAAAATCGGCATCAGCCGGCGCACTTTGTATAATTGGTTTGAAAAAGAAGATCTTGGCATGAGCGATATTATGAAAATCGGCTTTGCGATAGGGCACGATTTTTCAAACGAATTTCCCATTGGCGTTTTTGAGAACAGTTTATCAAATTTGAAAGATCAGGAAATGGAAGCATCGCACACTGACAATGGACATCGGGCTATACATTTCTGGATGGAGAAATACATTCGCCTGCTGGAACAATATAACGAAATTCTGAATTGTAAAATGGATAGGCCGGAAAGCTGAAATGGCTATTATCGTACCGCTAAATGTTAATTTTTTGAGTGATCAGGAAGCATTAATTATACGAATTACGGTATAAGGGCCGGATTACCGGGTATCATAAGACTATCAATATCTGCCACTATTCTTCCCTGACGTAAAATTTATTCCGGCATTTACTGCACATATATCTTTTTACAGGCATCCAGAAAAATACGACCTTGATGATTTTCTCTTTTGGGATTCGTTTTGTTGCTATGCTCCTGCACTGGGGGCAAAGGATGTTCTTTTTGTAGTTGTTTTGAAATATTGAAACAGGCATAGTGGTTAAACGATTTTTTGTATACAGGGGTTTAAAAAAATTATTCTTTTTAAAATACTACAACATGTTTAACCGGTATATCCGGGCATTTATATTCTTTCATGTTAATGGACAGGCAGATACGCCCTGCTTTCGTTCTTCGCGGCCGTTCGGCATTAAAATTGAATACTTTTGCGGCCCCCCGGGTCGCGGACGCGATCAACCGGTCGGACAATTACTTATCTACTGAATATGAAAAAGACATTGAACACGCTTCTGATCGGCCTCCTTTTGACGGCGTCGGCATGCAGCAAAAAAGACAAGGTTGCGCCTGTTACTAAACACGAGCTTACCTTTACCACCAATGCCAACGGCTATAAGACAGTGATCAGCCTGCAGAAAAAAGGCGAGGGTACTGAAAACGCCCAGTTGCTGGAATCGGTAAACAATACCGGAACGAGTTATTCCTACAGGACAACGATCTCGACAGGTGATCACTTGTTGGTAACCATCAGCCTGAATGGGGCAAAGGACGTCTATCACTATCAGATCGACGATAACAATACAAAAGCAGATGCAGGCGATGTTAACGTCGCTGCAGGGACTTCGCTCATCCTTCATTATCCCAGGGATTGATGTTATAGTTCATGACATTATCCATCAGGTGTGTTTACATCATGACTATTTAACGAACTTTTAACAATCCAACAAAACTGTTACAATATTTTAATTTAGTTAGTTAATTCATTTCTAACCTATTAATTTATATTTGTTAAACCTGTTAAGAATATTTAGTACCCCTATAGATCCCGCATCTACCCGAGCCTGTCTTTCGACAGGCTTTTGTATTTTTCGTATTACAATGTTGGATAACTGAGAAAAGATTTTTACTTTTAATTTCATTGTTATTTTAATAGGGGTATTAAATAACAAACATTCAGGCCACGCTTCATAGGAATCGTGGTTTTTTTATGGATACTGTTTTTGCTTTGGGCTTTCCGATTGAGAGTTGATGAATGATTTAATTATTGGATACTGCATACATTTTTCAGCGTTGATCAATGAAATAACGCTACGTGCCAACCATTTAGGAAACCGGTTGTTTTTCTTCTAAAATGGGTATGAAAAAATTCGCGATTATGCTCCTGGCAGTTTCCGCATGTCTTTCCCTTTCAGGTTGTGGATTGATGGAAATGTCTTTTAAGGCCGGTTTTATTATGGCGCTCATACTTGCCGCCGCTGTTGGTCTGCTGGTATGGATCTTTCATTTCAGCCTTAGGCTGATAGGACGGTATTTTCCCGCTATCCGCACGGCATTTGAAGGCTTTTGGGACGAATAATCATTTATTCCGTCGTTCTTCATCTTATTTAACAGGAAAATTCATCCCTGATCCGGTTATGGATAAAGCTGCGATCAATTTACGCTGCAGTGCTTCTTTCCTCTCGCTGTGATCTGCTTGAATGTCATCGTTTAAAAGGATCAGTTTTTGCCTGAAGTTTTCAAGTTCTTCTTTGCTGCTATGGCACAGTGTCATTCCCTTTTTATTGTAATAGGACAACAGCAGATTGTCGCAAACTGAAGGGGGCAATTCTAAATTAAATTTATGGGTAGCCTTGTTGAATATTACAGTAGTAATTAGTGGGAGGTCATTCATCTGGAAGCAAAAATAAAAGCTTTGCTGAATACTTGCTTAAGCTTTCGTCATCTCTGAGGCCGCAATTGGGAAAGGCTTAGTTTGATCCAGTCATATCCTACTTGATCGACCATATTTGACGGTATTCATCGCAATGGTCGATCAGGAAAGGAAAGGGGATTTATTTAATTTGAGCCTGGATCTTTTCAATCGCAGACAGGTGCATTTTTAACATCGGGATTGCTTTTTCGATCAATGCCTTCATTTCCGGATATTTGACCTTTACGCGTGCATTTTCAAATGCAGCGATGTCCTTTTTATGATCGTCTACCATGGCCTCTACATATGCCTTGTCGAAATCAGCATTTGATTTTTGCGATAGGCTGGCCTTTAAACCGGCTTCTTTTTTTCCTACGGAATCCGGCAAAACGATCTTTTTCTCTTTGGCCAGTTCTTTTAATTCCAGGTTCGCCCTGGAATGATCGGTGACCATCATTGCCCCGAAATCCTTAACGGCCTTACTGCTTCCCTTTGCCTGGGCCAGTTTTCCAAGTTCCACTTCAGCCATGCCGCCGTTAGCGGCTTCTACCGCGAATTTAGCATCCGGTGCACTGACGACCCAATCACCTGTACCTGCCTCTTTGTTATGAATGGAATCCTGGTGGGTGTTGGTACTGTCCGCCTTTTCCCTGCTGTCTTTATTTGAATTACAGGCATTCAGCAATACTGCCGCAAACGGCAGGAGTACAATTGCATGGAACTTTTTCATAATAAGATGGTTAAAATGTATGGTTAATATTTGTTTGTCAATCCGGCAAAGAGACTATCTTGCAGATGTCTGCCAGTTCAAATGCATGTCGACATTATCCTGCCCCTTAACTATCAGTGATTGCTTTTCGAGGCCCGTCCGCTTGGGTCGGCATTGCCATTTGCGTTGGTGTCACCTTTTACAGTATCCTGCTTTGCCGCTTTTCTCTGGTGGTTGATGGTATTGGTATCCGGCTGCACCCCGCTCCCGGCTTTGAAGGTAGCGGTTGTATCGCTCGAGCCGTTGAGCTTTTTGTTACGGTCACTTGGGTTACAGCCTGTAATTTCTACAAGTGACAACGCAGCAATTAATGCCAGGTTTAATGCTTTCATAATCGTAATTTTTAACTTGTAATCAGGCACCGGCCAATTGTTTAAGCTGGTTAATAACGGATTCAGTACCCCACAAAAAGACGCTTTCCTTATTATAAGAATAACCGAGCTTCAATGCTTTCGCATCGATCAGTGAGCGTAAACCACGCTCATACTTTTCCCTCTTTATTTGCATACGCTTTTGTAGTTCCATAGGTGATGTTTTTGACAAACAGATATCAAATTCTATGCCCTTAATACGGATCTCCATAAAAAGTGAATCCCGGAAACTATCTGCTTCATTTACTTCAAGTGGATACCTATGGGGCTTCACGGTAAGCGGATACGCTTATTTTAAAATTTAAAAGCAGAGCCTTCATATCGAGATCAATCCAGGAAACAAGTTCTGAGCGGCAAAGAGGACAATAATGTACGAAATTTAATGCCTCATAGGGAGACAGCTGACATGAAAGCGCAGTGTCTGTTCGGTAAATTGAAACACCGCAATTTTTATTAAAGCAATAATACTTAATTTTCGCGTTTTTCATTCCATCCAATCTTGTATATTGGCCTGAATGCCAATTGTATGCCAACATTCAAGAGAACTCCGAAAAGGAATAAAAAAAATATTTCAGCAATTGTGATAGCTAAAACAGCTGGCGGAAGTCAAGGGCGAAAACTCACAAAACAACCCGCTCCAAATTTAGCCTAATGATCTATGGATCATTAAGGCTGGTTGCTTTGACTGATTTTTAACTGTTCGAAAAGCTCAATCACTTTTTTTTGCAGGTCGATCACTTCAGTTTCTCTAATCAGCAGTTTCTTATTAATAACTTCCAGATCCAATTTTGCCTGATGTTGTTTTGGCTCATCAAGCGTCAGGAGTTCTATAATGGAAATTTCAAAAGTGGCGGCGATCTGTTCAATCCTGGAGAGGTTGACATCGGTTACGCCTGTTTCAATTTTTGAAAAAGCGGCAATTGAAATATCGAGTCGCATCGCTATGTCTTCCTGGCTCCATCCCTTTTGGCGACGTAATGTTCGTATATTTTGCCCGATAGTGTTCAATCTAATGTTTGATAAGTATTTTTTCGAATATAATACAAATGATTGGTTTACAAAAAACCGCACTCAAGTCAATAGTGTTTGCATTACACCAGGCATTATACCGCTGACCGCTTTCAAAATATGTATTGACAGTAAAAAAAGCGCCAGATCATATTTGAATGTTTCATGTTTTCAATTTTCATAACCATACGTTTGATTTAACAAACTACTTATATTAATGATTGCCAGTTCCGGTGTTGTCAAATCAGCATAGTGTCAGGGGTGCCGCAGAGGTGATCGAAAAATCGTGGATCAATAAACAATTAAACAGAACCGCTTGTTGCAGCTATACCATTTGAACCGGTAACATGTCCACATTATCCGAACGATTGATTGAATTTAACACCGGCCGCATGCCTGATATGGTTGCGCTGAAGTACGAAGGCATGGCCGAAAACCATTTTCGTTTTTTCAGGGGCACCTGCCATTTATTTTATGAGGACCTGGCAAGAGCATCGCCTTTGCCCCTTTCACCATTGGGCTGGATTTGCGGCGACCTCCACATAGAAAATTTTGGCAGCTACAAAGGTGATAATAAGCTGGTTTATTTCGATCTGAACGACTTTGACGAGGCTGTGCTCGCACCGGTTTGCTACGAGTTGGCCCGGATGACAACTAGCATTTTTATTGCTTTTGACAACCTGGGGTTCGAACCGGAGAAAGCTTTAAAAATGGCCCGATTATATATACGCGATTATGCTGCTACGCTGGTTAACGCTAAAGCTATCAGCATCGAACCGCGTACGGCCAAAGGCATCGTAAAGGAATTTTTGACAAGGGCGGACCATAGCAACGAAAAGGACCTGCTGAAGAAACGCACCATCAGCAAAAAGCGGAAGATCATGCTTTCCCTGGAAGATGAGCGGCATTTTAAACTGGACAAAAAATTAAAAAGTGAACTAAAATCCCATATTAATGAGTGGGTAAAGAACAGCAACGACGGCCCATACAATTACCGGGTCATCAGTGCAGTTTTCCGCCTGGCAGGGACCGGAAGTATCGGCGTTAAGCGTTACCTGTTTTTACTGAAAAGCACGAATACCAAAAACAAATACCTCCTGCTGGACATGAAGCAATCCCTGCACTCATCTGTTTACCCCTACCTTCCTGTACAACAGCTGGACTGGCCTAACGAATCGGAACGCATTATCAATATCCAGAAAAGAATGCAGCACGTAACGGCCGCTTTGTTAAGTACAACCACATTTCGCGGCGATACTTTCGTGATCCAGGAGCTACAGCCGGTCAAAGACACCATTAAATTTAAACAGTTAAACAATTACCGGGACATGTACCAGGTGATCAGCGATATGGCCACCCTAACAGCGTCTTCGCATCTGCGGAGCAGCGGCATGCAGGGTTCTTCCATTATCGATGATCTAATCGCTTTTGGCAGATCGGAAGAATGGCAGCCATTGCTGATAGACTATGCGAAAAAATACGCAGCCAAAGCAAAGTCCGATTACAGGCAATTTATCAAGGATTACAAAAAAGGCCTGTTTAACACGATAACTAAAAAATATTAAAATATAAACTATGAGCCAATTGAACCGTGTCCTTACCGCAGCTGCACGTCAGGGCAATACCGAAATTTTACGGGAGGCAATCAAACAGGGGGCGGATATCAACAGTAAGGATGAGAAGGGATACACCCCGTTGATCATTGCCTGTTACAATCACCAGCCGGAGGCTGCCAAACTGTTGCTTGATAATGGTGCGGACGTGAATGCCGCGGATTTCGGAGGTAATACGGCACTTATGGGGGCTGCCTTTAAAGGTTATGCGGACGTTGCTGACTTATTACTGGAATATGGCGCCGATATCGACCGGCAGCATGGTAACGGTGGCTCTGCATTGATGTTCGCGGCGATGTTCGGGCGTAACGAACTGGTCAAATTACTTTTAGACAAAGGGGCGGATAAAACGATAACGGACTCCAGAGGACTGACCGTGCTTGACCTGGCCGTACAACAAGGTAATGAGGAAGCGATCAGCCTTTTAGCTGATTAAATTAAGCTTCCTCCATTCGTGGGCCGGGAGTGGCTAAATCTACAAAATCCGCATCGAATCGTACTTAGTTGTTTTGTTCGACAAGGCCGCGCCTCAGTAAATGAAGATTTTCCAGCGCGGCTCAGGCTGTAATGTTAAAATTAGCATAAACGCTTTTACCTTTCTCCTGCCACTCATTGATATACGAGACATATTCGAAAAAAAAACTTTCACTGTAGCTTCCCTTATAATTGCCGGAGGGGCCATGGAAACGAAGGTAAACCAGTTGATCAGCAGTTATCTCCACCGTTGTGGCAGATTTAGGCATATCCTGTAGTACCATCGCTGCATGATGAGGGTATAACGGTTCAAAAACATCCTCTTTATACCAGGAAGGATCACGAAATTCAACTGCGACAGGCCACGTGTGAGTACTTAGCATATCTAATAACCCCGCTAATTGGGGCAGGGAATTTTTCTGCAGGCTGGGTGGGAACTGAACTAAGAGGCACCCCTGCTGCGATTCGGGCAACCGGATCGCTTCCATAAAACTACTGACATCCTGCGGATTGAAAAACATGTTTTTTTCATGGGTGATCCCTTTCCACAATTCGAAGGTAAAACGAAAATCAGCACTTACTTCCGTCGCCCACCGCGCAATCGTTTTGGCCTGCGGGATCTTATAAAAAGAACTGTTAATTTCGATACTGTTTTCCTGTAAGGAATAATACCCAACCTGGAAAGGTGGCTGTATTCCGGCGGAAAATCGCGCTTCGGCAAGTCAATCTGTAAACCGCTGGTGCCGCCAAAGAATTTTCCTTTCATCAGTCAAGAATAATATACCAGTGGTGGTCATTATCCAATGCATAGATTAGTCCATCGCTCATTTCATAAACATCACGGCCATGTTTTTGGCTGAAGTAGATTTTTTCATCGCGGATTACTGTACCATTATTTTCTACGCGCAAAAAGAAAAGCAATGCGCCTAAGTTAGGTGCCACATCTCTAAGGTGCCTGGCCTACCCTTCTTTTACAAATGCCGAGCTCATACCTGTTTGAGTTTTGCTTCCATGCTTTGGGTGGTATGCGGAACCGCCATTAAGCGTTCTTTGGGGATCAGTTTACCCGTAGAACGGCAAATGCCATAGGTCTTGCTTTCGATGCGCGTGAGCGCGGCCTCGAGCTGCCCGATGAATTTCTTCTGTCGCCCGGCTAACTGGTTGGTTTGTTCCTTCTCGAAAGTAGCCGAACCATCTTCCAGCGTTTTTCCGGCGATCGCAGCATCATCGCCGTTGGAGCCGGAAGCGCTGAGCGTCCCAACCAGTTCCAGCAGTTCTTCGCGTGCCACATTGATCTTGTCTTTGATCAAAATTTTAAACTCATTTAACTCAGTGTCATTGTATCTCGTTTTACTATTTTCTGGCTGCATGATTCGTTTAACAAATATTTATGTAAATGGTTGGCTTTACAGCTAATTCGTATTCCGGATATCTACCAAGGCCCTGAGCTTTGGGATTCCAGTCTGGTGTACCCGGATAACCGGCGCCCGGTAGATTACCTTTTAAGAACCGCTTTATTGCAACAAACCAGGTACCAGGATGCTGTCCGGCTTTGGAAAAACAGGAAGAACGGTACTATCCAATTATGGTTAACGCATAAACTTTTGCAGGATTCGGCTAAATCAAACGGAGATTTGGATAAATCCCGCTGAACAAAGCAGCCCATCTTTGTATAAACAAAAGAAGTCAATTATGCGCGTATTTGTTACAGGAGCCACAGGCTTCATTGGTACTGCCATTGTGCAGGAATTAATAAATGCCGGCCACCAGGTACTGGGGCTGGCCCGTTCAGATGCATCGGCTCAAAAGCTGATCGATGCGGGTGCAGAAGTTCTCCGGGGTGACCTGGAAGATCTTGAAAGCCTGCGCAGCGGTGCTGCTCAGGCCGACGGTGTGATCCATGCCGGTTTTATCCATGACTTTACCCGTTTCCCGGAAGTATGTGAGGTAGATAGAAAGGCTATTGAAACCATCGGCGAAGTACTGGCCGGTTCTGACCGTCCTTTTATTGTTACCTCGGGCACAGCCCTGGTTAGCCCGGGAAAGCTGGCCACCGAAGATATTAAGCCACCGGTTAACCCGGGTTGGCCTCGGGCTTCGGAGCAAACAGGAGATTCGGCAGGTGCGGCATCGGTTCGTTTATCACCTTCGGTGCATGGCGATGATGATAAGCATGGCTTTGTGCCGATACTGGTCAATATCGCAAAAGAAAAAGGTTTTTCCGCTTATATCGGCGAAGGGCTGAATCGCTGGAACGCGGTACATCGTTTAGATGCTGCGTATCTGTTCCGTTTAGCTTTGGAAAATGCCACACCCGGCGCCCGTTATCATGCTTCGGCCGAAGAAGCGATTACAGTCAAGTCTATTGCCGAAGCTATTGGCAAACAACTTAATCTGCCCGTAAGATCAGTTGCGCCGGAAACAGCAGCCGAGCATTTTGGCTGGTTTGCCCACATGGCCGCGATCGACTGCCCGTCTTCGAGCAAGTGGACACAGGAAACGTTGAACTGGCACCCTACGCATTCAACCTTACTTACGGATATTGAAAACGGCGTTTACACCCAATAAAATGAAGATCATCGTAACGGGTTCTTTAGGGAACATCAGCCAACCGCTGACAGCAACATTGATCGCCCGGGGACACCAGGTAACTGTGGTCAGCAGCGATGCTAAAAAACAGACTGCTATTGAAGCTTTGGGTGCGTCAGCAGCTATTGGGTCGATAGCCGATGTCGATTTTTTGACGAATACTTTCAAAGGCGCAGACGCGGTTTACGCCATGATTCCGCTGAGTTTTACAGAGCCCGACTTGAGCGCCTATATGCACAGGATGGCGCAGAACTATGCAGCGGCCTTAAAGGAAGCCGGTACCAAACGGATCGTTGTTATGAGCGGCTGGGCAGCAGATTTGGTTAAAGGCGAAAACGTAGAACACTTATTTGATGGATTGGACGCCTCGATTACCATCATGCGGCCCGGTTCGTTTTATACCAACTTTTACCAGTCCATAGACCTGATAAAAGGCAAGGGATTAATCGGAAAATTCCTGACACTGCGCTACTCCGGCCTTTGGGCCTTGTTGACCGGTAAGACCGGCCTGTTGATGGGAAATTATGGTGGCGATGACCGCATCGTTTTCGTATCACCGAAGGATATCGCGGATGCAGTTGCTGAAGAACTGCTACTACAGCCTAAAGAGAAAACCATCCGTTACGTAGGCAGCGAGGAAATGACCTGCAACGAAGCGGCAAAGATCATTGGCTCCGCGGTGGGCAAACCCTGGTTAAAATGGGTGCTGCTCCCGGACAAGGAAATGCTGCAGGGATTGAAGATGGCTAAAGTGCCGGAAAAACTGGCAGAGACATTAGTAGAAATGCAGGCAGCGATGCACAGCGGCAAGACGCTGGAAAACTTTCATCAAAGTAAACCCAAAATGGGGAAAATAAAACTCGCTGATTTCGCTCAGGAGTTCGCAGCAGTCTATCATCAAAAATAAGTATCTTGTGTTATGAATAACCACCAGCTATTCCGTTTTAAAACGATCACCGAATATCACCGGGCCGCAGGCCTGCCCAACCCCGCTCACCCGTTGATCAGCCTGGTGTACATGGATGACATTCAGCTACCTATCGCTGAGGTTCCGTTCAGTCTGGTCTTTGACTTTTATTCGATCTCGCTTAAAAAAATGCTTCACGCCAAATTCAAATACGGGCAGCAGGCCAGCGACTTTGACGAAGGGGTATTGTTCTTCATGTCGCCCGGGCAACTATTCGGCATCGATGCCATCGATATGACTACAGCAAAAAGACCCGAAGGGTGGATGCTCCTGATCCACCCGGATTTTTTGTGGAACACCGCGCTGGCTAAAACAATTAAACAATACGAGTTCTTCAATTACTCGGTCTACGAAGCGCTATACCTGTCTGACAAGGAAGAAACTATGCTTACCACCATTGCGAACAATATAGAGCAGGAATACCATGCCAATATCGACCGGTTTAGCCAAAGCGTGATCATTGCCCAACTGGAACTTTTGCTGACCTATTCCGAAAGATTCTACCAGCGGCAGTTTATCACCCGCAAGATCGCCAGCCACGAACTGCTTACACGCCTGGAAGATTATCTATCCAATTACTTCAGCAGTGGTGCCTTAGCTAAACAAGGCTTGCCCAGCGTGGTTCATATCGCTGAAACCTTAAATATTTCACCCGGTTATTTGAGTGGGCTGCTTAAATCCCTGACAGGACAAAATACCCAGCAACATCTGCACAATAAGCTGATCGAACTGGCCAAGGAAAAGCTGTCGACCACCAACCTATCCGTTAGCGAAATCGCCTACGAATTAGGTTTTGAGCACCTGCAATCTTTCAGTAAGCTTTTCAAGACCAAGACCAATCTCTCACCAATGGAGTTCAGGCATTCCTTCAATTAGCTTACGAAAATCCGCAATTAGCTTATAAACCGATAGCAGCGGAGGCCGACCTTTGTGTTATGGAAAATCAACACAAACGGATAGCCCTCATTACCGGGGCTAACCAGGGCGTCGGACTACAGGTCGCAAAAGAGTTAGTTAAAGCGGGCGTCACTGTATTACTGGGTTCACGCAATTTTGAAAAAGGTGAAATGGCCGCCAAAGAAATCAGGAACGGCGCTATCGCCATCCAGATCGACGTGACCGATCAAAATTCTATTAAGCTTGCGGCAGAACGTATTGAAAAAGAATTCGGCCGTTTGGACCTGCTGGTCAATAACGCTGCCATATCGAATACCCTCAAAGATGATCTATCGCTGGCGGAATATGCCCGAATCAGCAAAGCAAGCACCGCCTCGCTGGATGAAGTACGCGCCGTATGGGAAACCAATGTTTTCGGTGCGCTGGCCGTTTACCAGGCAATGCTACCCTTATTGAAAAAATCTGAAGACGCCCGCATCCTTAATGTATCCAGCGGCGTGGGCTCGCTGAACTCCAATGCCGACCCGGCTTACCCGTACCGCTACTTTTATAACCCTGTTTACGCCGCCTCCAAAACCGCGCTAAACGCGATGTCACTGGCTATGATGATCGAGTTGGAAGGCACCGGCATAAAGCTTAACTTGGTATCGCCGGCTTTTACCAGCACCGCCCTGAACGGTTTCGAAGGAACTGAATCCATTGAAGATGGTTCACGCGAAGTGGTAAGGGTCTGCTTGTACGGACCTAATGATCCGAGCGGTACATTTACCCGCTGGGAAAATACGGACATACCCTGGTAGGCATAAAAATGAAAAAGGAAACAGAGGCTACTTATCTATTTGAATCGCTGTCGGAATTTCACCGGGTGCTGGGCCTTCCAAAGCCAGCGCACCCGCTGATCAGTCTCGTCTATAATACCGACGGCAAAAGCCGGATGCCGGACAGCAGCTGTAAACAATTTATGCTGGCCTTTTACAAGATCTCTTATAAACCAAATTTGAGAGGCCAATTTCGATACGGACAGCATTATTACGATTTTGATGAGGGCGGCCTGTTCTTCCTCGCACCGAACCAATTGACCGGAACGTACGATCAGGATCTTGACTTCAGCGGCTTCACGTTGTTCGTTCATCCCGATCTATTGAAAAATTATCCCTTAGCCAAAAAGATACGCCAGTACAATTTCTTTTCCTATTCAGCTACAGAAGTCCTGCATTTATCCGACAAGGAAACAGAAACCGTTTTAGCCACAGCCAAACTGATTGACGAGGAACTCAACAGCCGGATCGATAAATTGAGTCAGGACGTCCTCATTTCCCAGCTGGAACTCTTTTTAAACTACGCCGACCGTTTCTACCAGCGCCAATTCTTCACCCGCAAAGCGGTCAATCATGACCTGTTGCAAAGGCTGGAAGAAATTCTGGACGCACATTTCGATCACAAAGCACCGGAACAAGGCATACCCACCGTACAGTACCTGGCCGGCGAACTCAACTTGTCCCCGCACTATCTAAGCGATATGCTTCGTTCGCTGACCGGGCTGAACGCCCAGCAGCATATACACCTGAAACTGATCGAAAAGGCCAAAGAAAAACTGTCCGCAACCAATTTATCCATCAGTGAAGTGGCCTATGCTCTGGGCTTTGAACATCCCCAGTCCTTCAGTACTTTATTTAGGACAAAGACCAGCCTTTCACCACTGGAATTCAGGAAGTCTTTCAATTAAGCAACGATCAATAAAAAAAGGTTTCAGATATGATCTTATCATCCTTTACGCCAAAAACCGCAATTTCTGCTAACTGTACCCGTTGTCCATTTTTTAAGGTCATGTCCCTACCCATGGCCACGCTAAAATAGTCGCCCCCAACAACAGGTTCGCTGCTGAAAAAGCTGTGTACTTCTGCTATTAGTTCCTGCCTGGCTTTTGACTTTGCTAAAACCGCTTCAATACCTTTGGTTATGGTAGGCACGCCCACTGCCAACGCGTGTTCTGGTTCCGTACAAACAATGTCGGCACTATAAAGCTGCCCGTAAATTTCTGCCACTTGTCTTTTTTTAAAAAGATCATAATAGCGATTTGCTAATGCCTGAGTTGTCATATTTTATGCTTTATTTATACAACAAAGATATCTTGCCAATTAATACCAAAAGCACCTTAAAGTGCCATATATTTGCTTAATCGTATCAATTAAACATGGATGCATTAAGTACTATATTAGAGGCAACCAGGCTAAAAAGTGTAGTTTATAGCAAATTTCCCTTAGCGGCGCCGTGGGGGTTGGATATTATCAAAGACGAAAATTCGCAATTCTGGCGGCTGGTGTGCGGTAGCTGTACTATTGGTTCGCCCGATGGCCGTGTTATTAAAATGGCGGAAGGCGATCTTGTATTTGTACCTCATGGCAGCGCCCACTGGATAGCAGACAGTCCTACAAGCTTACGCATGCCTTCGCCCGAATTTGTTAAGGCCCGCAGGGCGGGTATCCCTGTCTTTAATGGCAACGGCGATATCACTACCCTTATAGCAGGCCATTTTGAATTTGATTACCAGTCCTTGCATCCTTTTTTAAAGGATTTGCCCTCAATTATTCATATCAGGCAATACGTAACAGAAAACCAGCTATTGCTACGGCAGGTTACGCAATTAATGCTGGAAGAACTTAACAACGAAAGACCGGGAAGCAGCATAATGTTGAAATGCTTGTCGGAAATTATGTTTGTCAATATCATCAGGACATATCTGGAACAGGCTACTCCTGACAGTGGTTTTCTTTCCGCATTAAATGACCCGAGGATCAGTAAGGCGTTAAAACTGATGCAGGACTCGCCCCAGAGCAATTGGACGCTGGAATCTCTTGCATCGGAAGCTGGCATGTCACGATCTGTATTCTTTAATCAGTTTAAAAAGTTAGTACATGAAACCCCCTCAAGCTATCTTACTAACTGGCGCATCAGGCATGCCCAGAAGTTATTAATGATAGATAACAGCAATGTGTCCGAAATTGCAGCAAATGTCGGTTATCAGTCGGAAGCGGCTTTTAACCGGATTTTTAAATCAAAAACAGGGCAAACTCCCGCAGTGTACAGAAGAAGTAAATTTTTAAAGTGATTCCCGGCATTTACCAAACAAGAGCATCTTTCAATGATAATCTTATCCCTGTAATAATTTTGTCAACTCCACTATTTGCACTTCTTACATATACCAAAAGACCACACCCGATTAAAAGTGTGTTACAAATGTATTACAGCCAATTTTGATTCTTCAAAAATTCAGCCGCAAATTGGCCTTTGTAAATCAGAAACGCAGATTTTCGCCCGATATAAAATTGGTTTTCAAAAGACTTATTTCAGAGTTTCGGTAACCCGCCATAACCTGCACCGGCTAATCCTTGACACCTGCTACGCTTCAGTTTCCACTATCGCGATAGTGCGATGCAGGATATGCTGGGCTTTGACCAACGCTCCCGATTAAATGTGCCTGCCTCTAAAAAAGGCAACTGGGCATGGCGTTTGGACGGCACCATGCTGACCGATAAACTTGCAGCATCATTAAGATTGATTGTAAAAAGCTATCACCGGTGATCAGCTTATTTGTCGAATTTTGACTATCTGTTATTCTTCATCCGCTTTGTCGCTTTCTCCTTCCGCTTTTTTATCCTCTTCCAGTAGGTTAGTACCTATCGGGTTAGCAGCGAGTAACCTGGCGAACCAGGACAGGTTGGCGGTCATATAACGGAGCGTTTTATTGGTGTATAAATAACGTTTCCCGCCGCCTTCCACGTAATCTTTTTCCCCGCCGGCCATCCCTACCCAATAAGCATTTACATTAGGAGGAATGGTAAAGCCAACTTCCTGCAGCGCCCAAAGTACTTGTGCTGCACAGCTGTGCGCACCGTCTTCATTTCCGGTGATCAGACAACCGCCAACTTTGTTATAGGGCATGAATTGCCCGTTTTCTTTGCTGCTCAGTTCTTCGTCCCGGAAGATCGCATCCAACCGTTCTATTACTTTTTGCGCCGTGGAAGCCAGGTTCCCCATCCATATCGGTGTGGCGATAATAAAAATCTGGCAGGCTCTGATCTTTTTCAGTATGAGCGGCCATTGGTCGCCTTCTCCCTCATCCGACGAATTACCCGTTAAAACCTGGTAATCGTTCAGGCGGATAATCTCAGTTTCGAAACCCTCCCCTTTTAATTGTTCTGCCGCTTTCTCCGCCAGAGCGCCGGTGTTGGAGAACGCAGGGCTACGTTTAAGTGTACAATTGATGATTAACGCTTTCATAAGTATATTTTGATTTGATGATTAATATTTTACATCTCAAATGCTTTGACAACTGACTGACGTCGCCTTAATCCTTTTACAATTTTTCCGGTTCTTTTGATCTTTTTCCGGTGATTCATTACGAACCGAAGCGCATCGCCGGCCATTTTTAAAGCCTTCCGATGCAGGTACCGGTCACCCTTTGTCATGGACATCAAAAGCAACTGTTTTTTCCAAAGGTATTTTCCGGCATGTTTGAGGTCATATTTCAACATCCAAGCCATATTATAGATCAGGTCGCCATATTTAACAGTTTGCGCGGCAGAACTGATCGTAACCAGCCGCGCAGCCTCTCTTTTTTTCCGAACTTTTTTTGTTAGATCGGGATATGCTTTTTTCGTGAATACATCGGTTAATTCTATGGTGCAATTGAGGATAAAATTTGCTTCCTGATTGCTATAACCAAAACCGATAAGTGCCGAATACAGTTCGGTTTTAGACACTTCCGTTTCTTCAAAAAGATCGTGACAGAGGCCGGTCTCATAGCCTAAAGGGATAAGGGCTGACATTTCAGCAACTTCGATAAGGTGGTTGATATAGGGCTCGGTCGTGCGCCGGACTTGCTGACCTTTGTGCTGCTGCTTTATCCATTTAATTAATTGATGAGCCCGGTTCATTTTAACTTATCTAATTTAAAATAACCTAAATGAACCTCATCTTCCGGCATCCCGGTTCCTTCGCTGAACACAATGCGGTATTGCGCTTTCCGGGCCGGGGAAAGCAGGTCTTCGATATGGTGAACACTGTCTACGTCAACACCATATTTTTCATCAATGTGCGCGGTAGCAATACCTTTCAATGAATTGGTTTTAAAGAACTGGCTCTTCTTTGCAGCTTCTACAGCAGCTAAGCGACTGTTTTGTACAGTAAGTATCGTATAGTGCTGTTCCTCCAGCTTTCCACGGGTGTAGCCGCCCAGATTTAAAAAAAATAGTTTATGGATTGAAGCCGGACTTTCATCATTTAAAGGCACAATGCTTACCGCAAAATCATCTACCTTGGTGACTTCCCGCCATCCATCAATATGCAGGCTGCTGCCTGCTTCCGGCCAGGATGCCCGCACTTCGGGCAGCAGCCCGGACAGGCTTTCAGCAATGCCAAAGAAATAGTCATGCTGTTCGACAACTCTCCCGGGGGCTTCAGCACCTAATAATAACAGGTATAGCTTCATGCCATTAATCTTTCAATAATGATACCAGAAGCCTCTTCGCTAAAATCAAGACCGGAATAATCAGGGTTGTAGCCGCCGATATACGGTACGGCCATCATGTAAATACGTTCATTATAAGCGCCATAGGCATCCACCACCTGAAAATGGTCGTTTATGGTGATGCCGGGAACATTCAGGTAGTAATCGCCGCGTTCATCTTTTGACACGGGCTTTCCGGCGTTCATAGCCTTAACCCCCTCATCTGCAGAACAGAACCGGAGTTTGGCGGATGTCACGGTGCGCCCTTCTATCAGGCTTTTGAAAGGAAACTCTTCAAAGGATAAATGTGGTTGGCCCACGCAGTTTACATAGGTTTGGTAATGTACACTTCGTTCATTCTTGTGCTCGTCTGTAAAATAGTAAGTTGCCCCGCCCGCTTCATGCGGCTCCACCCTGCTTTCATCACCAACCGGGATAAGTTCCAGCACGCCGGCCTCGTGCAGCGCCAATAACTCCTCGCTGGAACTTTGCGGGATGTAAGCGATCACGATAGAGATCAGGGGTGTAAGCGATTGCTGTAAACGCTGCATATCTTCGGCAGACAGGTGTTTTGCGGGATAGTTTAAAGCAAAACTCAATACGCCCAGCATTTCCTTCCAGTAAACTGATTTTTTACGTTTGATCGATTGCTCGGCTTCGGTGTATTCCGCTTTTAATAATTGAAAAGGATCAAGCTCTTCGCGCAAGGCCATCATAGCATCCACAAATTCTTCCAGGCGCATATCCCTGATCTTTTCGTACAATTCCGGCTCCTTAGCCTGTATCGGTAATTTAAAGTCCCGCTCAAAAATATAATCCAGGGACAAAAAGCCATTGTTAGCTTTAATATGAGCGTTGATCTCGTCTTTACTCAGCAGGCTATCATTGTACAAGTGCGAATCTTCCAAATGGAAACGTACTGCAGGCAGCATGCCGTTCCTGGTATGCATTACCAATTTAAAACCGGGATGTCCCGAAAAAAGTGTATAAACCAACTTGCCGCCTTTATCTTTATCAAAAGTCCCGTTATGCCGGGCCAGCGTCCGGATGGCGTCAACAGCAGTAAGGGACGAGCCTTTTATGGCAACCGGATGGTTAAGCTTTAAGGCCAGTTTCACCGGCGGATAGGGCGAATCAAAATAGTCCGCCACCTTCCCCTCATGCTTTTGCGGCCAGTTATGACCGGTACAAATGATCACCCTGTCAAATTCATTTTTTTCACCATCACCGGTTTCCACAACGACCAGGCCTTTTTCGGGTTGATCTATCACATCGGTTACAGTAGTGCTATAATAGACAGTATAGGTTATACCGGTTTCACGGGCCTGTTTTTGCAGCAGGTCAAATTGCGCGGTAAGGTACTGGCCGAACAATAAGCGTGGCAGTACCTTATACTCGTTGAAACGCGAGGCATCCATATGATATTTATCCAGCGTGTCTTTGGAAATAGTTTTGATCCAGTCATGCAGGGAAGTCACCAAAACCGGGATCTCATTTCCCGATACATTGGTAATATGCTCATCATTGGCGCCTTCCGTGCTGTAAGGCATTCCCGCTCCTAATTTATTTTTCCGCTCGAAGATGGTGATGTTAATTTCCGTATTCCCGGTATTTACCAATCGTTTAAACATAAACAGGCCGCTCGGGCCTCCGCCCAGTATGGCGATGCGTTTTTTATTTTTCAATTTATTCAGGCTTTTAGGAGCAGATCAGTGTTACATGAATCGTTGCGGCTAATGATCTTTACTATAAAAAGGCCTCCTGGAATGACAGGAGGCCTCAATTTCCGCTACTAAGCAGGGATCTTTCTTGGTTTTTCTCTTTCCCAGAAACGGTGCTGTTTGATTGCAGCTATAAATTGAACAGCCAGATCACCGGCCTCGCCGCTTATAATAACACCTTCATCGTTCTCCATTTTCTTACTAAAATAAGTTGCTTCCAAAACCTGCATGGCGTCCGCGTCTGCTGCAATTGCCTTACAATGTTTAAATGCTTCATTCAGGAAATGCACTGCGTCAGCGTCTGCCTTTAGTGTAGCTACGCTGTTTGTACCACCGGGAACATAGACCGCATCGAATAACACAGATGCTGCACTCAGTAAACTCTCATCCACGTCGATCTGTTCATCATTCACCGATTTAAGGAAACCCAATCTCGGCGCAATCACTTCTGCCACACCACCTTCAGCTTCGATAGCTGATTTCACTGTGTTCAACGTTTTATCATCCACGCCATCAGCAGCCAATATGGCGATCTTACGGGTTTTGATGCTGTCTTTAACGGTATTCGCCATGCTTAACGCATCGGATTTTAATAAAGAACCATTTACCTGCAGGGAAGTATATTCTGCAGGATCGCCGTCAGCCGGGATATTCTGGTTCAGCTGTTCGCCGATATTTTCAGGAATATGCAGGCCGAGCGCGTAGGCCACTTCCGCTGCCAGTCCTTTATCAATCTGCGTTAACAGTACTAACATCCGTTCTCTAATTGCTACATTCTTAACTTTACCTAATTCAAAACCCAAAGCATCGGTGATATGGTTCTTTTCCGGATCCGACTGGCTGTTGAAGAATAACCTGGCCTGGCTGAAATGGTCGAAAAAGCTTTTACTCCTGGCCCGTACTTTGCTCGCCGAGATCCTTTCCGGGTAAGTAACAAAGCCTCCTTCAGCCGCTTTGGCCTGCCGGGGATCATTCCCTCCGATGGAATTAGGAGAGTAACTGGTTTTCCCCTTGTTGATCGTTTGACGCATATGGCCATCCCGTTGGTTATTATGCACCGGCACGACCGGCCGATTGATCGGGATCTCCTGGAAATTGGGCCCGCCAAGGCGAAGCAGCTGGGTATCTGTATAAGAGAACAGCCTGCCCTGAAGCAGGGGATCATTGCTGAAGTCGATGCCCGGCACTACGTGGCCTAAGTGGAACGCCACCTGCTCGGTTTCTGCAAAGAAATTATCCGGGTTCCGGTTCAGGGTCATTTTACCGACACGCTGGACGGGCACCAGTTCTTCCGGTATCAGTTTGGTAGGGTCCAGCAGGTCAAATTCGAATTTGAATTCATCTTCCTCCGGCACAACCTGTACACCCAGCTCCCATTCGGGATAGGCTCCGCTGTCGATGGCATCCCAAAGATCGCGACGGTGAAAATCCGGGTCTTTGCCCGAGATATTCTGCGCCTCGTCCCATGCCACCGAATGTACACCCAGTAACGGCTTCCAGTGAAATTTAACAAAGCTCGCCGCACCTTTGGCATTGACAAAACGAAATGTGTGAACACCAAAACCTTCCATCATACGCAAACTGCGCGGGATGGCCCGATCGCTCATCGCCCACATGATCATATGCGAAGATTCCGGTGTCAGCGAAATAAAGTCCCAGAAAGTGTCGTGTGCGGATGCAGCCTGCGGAATTTCATTATCCGGCTCAGGTTTTACAGCATGGATCAGGTCGGGGAACTTGATGGCGTCCTGTATAAAAAATACCGGCATATTATTGCCTACCAGGTCGAAATTCCCTTCCTGCGTGTAGAAGCGCACGGCGAAGCCACGCACATCGCGGGCAAGGTCTGTAGAGCCTTTCGATCCCGCTACAGTCGAAAAACGAACAAATACCGGGGTTTCAGCCTCCGTATCGTTCAAAAATAACGCCCTCGTAACCGGTGCCAGAGATTTATACACTTTAAATACCCCATGTGCGCCTGAACCACGGGCATGCACTACTCTTTCGGGAATCCGCTCATGGTCAAAATGGGTGATCTTCTCGCGCAGGATAAAATCTTCCAGCAAGGTAGCTCCCCTGTCGCCGGCTTTCAGGGAATTCTGGTCATCGTTGATCTTCAGTCCGGTATTGGTGGTCATGAACTCCCCCGTTGAATCCGCAGTATGCGGTGCCAGGTTCTCTGTTTTAACATTAACGCCCTGTGCACCCTTATCTAAATTCTTGGTATCACCCGTTGTGTCTACTCCTTTTTCAGTAACTTTCTTGCTTGCCATAATTATGCTTCTTCAGATGCCTTATAGTTGATATTGTTTTCTGCTATTGCAGATAACAGCTGGTCGGCTGTTTTTTCTTCTGTCAGTGTTTGATATAATAATTCCGCTACATCCTTAAGACCAAGCGTTTGGGCCAGTTGTGTCAGGCCACCATAGGTCGCTATCTCGTAATGTTCTACCTTTTGTGACGCAAGGATAATACCAACGTCACGGGTAGCCGTTCCGGATTCTGTACTTTCGACGATGCCCTCCCCTTCTTTGGTCAGGCCTTCCATCGCGTCACATTTTTTGGCCAAAGGCTTTTCTTCCAGTAATTCAAATACCTGCTCAAGTCGGCTTACGTGGACTTTGGTTTGCTCCAGGTGATCTTCAATAGTTTTGGCGAGCTCGGCCGAGTTAGCGGCCTGGATCATTTTCGGCAGGTTCTTCACCAGGTGGTTTTCCGCCCAGTAAATGTCCATGATGCCATCTTTAAACAGCGCCAATAATGCCGGTTCAGCCTTCGCGGAGGTTTTGGTACTGAACTTCGGTTCAGTATGGGTTTCGTTTTTCATAAGAGGTGTGTGACTGGAGATTAATAATCTATATTTAAAAAGCTTTAAAAGGCTGACTTGTTTTAATTTATAGTTTAAATTTTAATTTAATTTATAATATCAATAAAGGAACGGTGGGCAGAGCGACCACCGGATTGTTAACTGCAGCGCTAAGTAAAATTTGATTACAAAAAAGGGACACCTTTCGGCATCCCCTGATAAATCACAATTAGTGTTACTATTACTCTACTTCTGCGGCTGCGGCTTCATTCACATAATTTTCGGCTACTTGGGTCAACAGGGAATCGGCATTTTTTTCTTCGGCTAAGGTTTCGTCAAAAAGGCTTTGTGCCTCGCTGTAACCTAATGTTCCGGCTAATGTACGCAGTGTTCCGTAAGAGGCGATCTCGTAATGTTCCACCTTCTGAGCTGCAGAGATTATGGCTACGTCCCTTACTTCGGTGCCTTTTTCGGTATCGGAAAGCAGTTCGGCAGCTTCATTCAGCAAACCTTCCATGGCCAGGCATTTTTTGGCTACTGCTTTTTCACCGATGGAAGCAAATACGCTTTCCAGGCGTGTCACGTGGTTTTTGGTTTCTTCGAGGTGATTGGTGATGGTAGATTTCAGGTCCTCTGAAGTGGCGCCTTTGATCAGCTTTGGCAAAGCAGATGCCAAATGTTTTTCTGCCCAATAAATGTCCTTGATCTCATCGATAAAAAGTTCCTTCAGCGCGCTCTCTGCTTCAGGGCTGCGGCTGGCTGCTGTTGCAGTCTTTTTGTTTGTTTTTGTAGTCATGATGGTAAATGTTATTTTAAGTTTATTCTGTATTGAAGAACGTTCTTAAAAAAACAAGAAGTGTTCCAAAAACCCGGAATACGAGGATTAATTTTATTTTTTTCTAATGGTGCTGATCTCGCCATTCCGCTCCATGTATACTTTTTCGATCCGTTCCATATCTTCGGTCAGCGCCGCCTTGCGGACGCCCTGCATGATGTCCTCTTTACAGACCAAACCTCTTTCCATATGTTTATCTATAAATTTCCCCTGCTCGAAAAGCGGGATCTTATCCCCTTCCACAAAACGGCCGAAGGCGCGGTGGTGAACGATCAGCCAGCCAAAAGCCCGGTGCATTAAAACAATCACCAGGCAGCAGGCGATCACAGATACGAAAGGCGATGCGCCCACAACGGCCCGGCTCATGATAGCTCCCAGGGAAATGGTAATGATGTTGTCCAACGGTGTCCGTATACCGAACGAACGCCGTCCGGAAATCCGGATCAGCAGGAAGGCTGTGATAAATATGACCACGCCCCGGCAGCTCATCTGCAAAACGTTGAGGTCCTTGCCTTCCCCGAAGATTTTTAAAAGCAGTTCCATAGCAATTGATATTAATAATTATTTATTAATTTATTACGGCAAACGGCGGCAGGCTTCCGCTCTTTCGCAGCCGGACCGGAGCGGGTAACCCAAGCTATTACAGCTGCCGATAACATGAATAAAAAGAGCAGAACCCACATATGCTGATATCTCATTTCTGTAATACTTCGGCCGCCTGTTTTGCGTTCAGCCGGCCTTTTACTTTAAAATCTTTCCCTGCCTGTTCGTTATAGTTCTTAAAGAAAGCTTCGATCTGATTTAATGTAGCCTCCGGAAGTTCTTTTAATGTGACGACTTCCGAATATAATTGCGAAGCTACAGGTACGCCGATAAAGCGGTCGTTCCGCATGGTTTCTCCATTGCGTTCTGTCTGCTCCGCCGTTAGCACCCCGATTACCCGGCATTCTACCATGCAACCGGGAAAGGAAGAACCTTCGGAGACCACAATGATATCCAGCGGGTCGCCATCCTCTCCTTTGGTCCCGGGGATCATGCCGAAATCAAAAGGGAAAACCAGTCCCGCCGCAGGAATTTGCTCAGCCTGAAGCGTCTTTCCTCCGGGTCGTAATCAAACTTCTGATTAGAGCCTTTCGGAGATTCGATCATGGCAGTTATAGTACTTGTCTTTTTCATGGGGTCAGTTTTTTTTAACTGGTTTACGGTTGCCGGATTTCCTTTTCTGGTTTTCCGCAGCGGCATCAATGGAATGGGTCCTGGTCAGGTCGTTTTCTTTTTCTGCCAGATCGGACAGGCGGATATAGAATTTATACAGCTGATCCAGCTCTTCCTCGGTCAGGTCTTCGATATTGACCATACGGTTACTGGTACCCTCGTGCGAAGCCAGCAGTTCGTTCAGTTTAAGGTGGACGGCCTTGGAATCTTTGTTCTGTGATTTCTGGATCAGGAAAACCATCAGGAAGGTGATGATCGTCGTACCCGTATTGATCACGAGCTGCCAGGTTTCCGAATAATGGAATAAGGGCCCGGTCACCGCCCAGATGACTACTGTCAGTGTGGCGACGACAAATGCAGCCGAACTGCCCGTGGCCGTCGTGGCCCAGTTGCTGAAACGTTCGAACAGGTTTTTCTTTTTTTTCATACTACTTACCAGTTAATATAAATTTCGCTGTCCCCGGGGATTGCAAATTCGAGATGGCCCTCACGGGTTTTTCTGCCTTTTTCCGGTTGTTTGCCCCCATTAAGTGTTACTGTGAATTCCGGCTTTTTCCCTTTGTCAGTTTTAACCAGCATCAGTCGGCAGCTCAGCCGCGGGTCCCCGGCGAGTTTGAATTTGGCCGGTCTGTGTTTTTTAGGTGAAAAACCATAGGTCGGGTAATCGGTATAGATCATAAAGGGCTCTCCTTCCACCTGCATGTAATGACGGGGAAGGATACCAAAGGCATTGCCTGCACCATAAACTTCCTGCCCGACCTCGCCTGATTTTTCCCAGCCATCATGCATATCTTCCAGTGCGATCCAGAGGTTCGGGTCGACTTCCCCGGTCTTAACTTCGTCCGACAGCATCTCTTTCGGCAACATCGTCGGATAGTAATAAACGGCCCGGTCCACCAGGTAGCGGATGTATTCGGCCATCAGAAGTCGCAGTGATGGCAGGATATTTTGCCCTTCGGCGTGACGCAGGTAATCATGGAAAGCACAGAAAACTTCCTGCTCTTCGTAAACCGCAGTATAAGGCGCGTCGTTAAGCGGGAACAGGGCGAAAAAAGAAGGAAAATTCCGGCCATAACCGTAATTACAATCCCAGAGCTTTACGTTTTTAAACACATTGGCCAAACATAAATAACTCAATTCTTTATACACCTCTTTGTGGGTCACTTTATACAGCCGTAGCAGAGCGCCAGCCGAGAAGGAGGTATTATTGGCCTGGTAAAATAAGTCAAAGCCCAGCCCTTTTAGTTTCAATGCTGCTTTTTCGGCCTCTGCCAGATAACGTTTGTTTCCCGTCAGCTCCCAGGCCTGCAGCATGACGTGTGCGTATAAACCGGGCACATCTTTTTCACCGCCTTTGCCGGGTTGTGTTTCTGCTTTTATCACCTCCAGGGTATCCATTTTATAGAATACCGGCCAGGTGTAATCAAATTGGTGTGCAACTTTAATGGCGAAATCAAGGGAGTCCAAAAACAGCTTTTCAGCGACCTTGTCCCCTTTTAGTGCAAGCCGGGATAAGTTGAGCAAGGGGTGATGCAGATACCAGGAATCCATCACCATGGGTTTCTTCTGTTCTTCTTCGCCTTCCATGCTATCTGCAACTTTGGGATGCCAGCGCATGACTGTACCTAAGTCATGGTTATAAAAAGCGGGCAGGCCTTCCTTGATCTTTTTCATCACTTCCAGTTGCGAATCGTTCCATTCTACGTAATCCAGTAAAGGCAGGAGAACCGCCAGCTGAACCATAATTTCAGGTGGAGTAGCATGATCGCAGACATAAGCATTCAGGTAGTGGTTTCCTTCAACCTGGGTCCAGCAGCCGGGGCTTTGGGTAAGGTCGGTCAGGCCTTTTTGCAAGGCATCCGGCCAGTTTTGATAAGTAGTCGCAGGTTTGGGCAGGTCGAGATATACTGCCGCAAGCAGATCAAGATACTGGTGGACCATAGCTACCTCATCTTCGGGGACTTCTTCAGAAAATGCGACCAAGGCATCACTCAGTGTATAAGTTTTACCGGCTTCGAGCGGTTTGTTTTTTAAAGTTGGCGACAGCGCGAAGCCTATTTCCGGCCATTCCCCCCCCACGGTTTCCCCTGCCGAAGTTTCGGTCTGTTGGTTATAATCTGCCAAGGCACTGAGGTTTTGCAGGTAAAGCACCGAGCCAGCCTTCGGCCTGGTCAGACTGAAATACAATTGACCGGATCGCGTTCCAACCTGGCTTACCCTGATATTGCCGTCTGCCAGCTTATCGCTGCCAGCCGCACCCAGGGGGACGATGTCCCTCGGCCAGTAAGGAAAAAGCAAAGGTGCGGATGTCGTCAAGGTGGTTGTTAACCTGATGACCGGGCTATCTTCTACCGGTAGCACGATAATAACTTCGTATTCGCCCATAAGAGAGGTGATCCGAAATGTAACATGCTGATCTTTCTGCCTGACTTTAGTGAGCTCCAGTCGGTCATTAGGGGAATAAGCAAGCCGGAAAGCGATGCGGCTCTCTTTAGGCCAGGAAACAACCAGCCAGCAGGAATCATCGATCAAATGAATTTTAAAGGAATAATTCCCTGCCTGCTCTTCGTAAACTGCGGCCAGGCCGGGATCATTCAATTTTGAATTAGCGGCCAATAGCCAGGCTGAGGTTGCATTCATTGTAATAAAAATTTAATCGTTAAACAAAACTTTAATACACCGAGAATGCGTCGGTTAGCGCTAACAAAAAAGTAGTACAATAACTAAAATCCGTTAATTTTTGTTTTTAATTTTCCTAATAAATTATTTAATTAATTAAAAAAATAGTCTACCACTGATAGTTGTAACAATAAGAATCATGCTGTTCTCTGCAAATGCGCTATTCAATTATTTAAGCCGAATAAAGAACGGTTGCGGCAAAGAGCCCGGGAACAGGAAACGCGGAGGCCGGAGGGATCGGGCAATAGGGTACTTATGAAGTAAGTGGATATTCAACCTGCACTATTATGAAACGTGTAAAAAAATTATATGGTTTAACCGCTCACCATGGCATCCAATAACAAGCGGGATAGCAAGAAAAAGAACGGCGGTAGCTATGATACTTCCAGCGTGAATAATAGTGAAGGAAATGCAGATCATTCGGTTTATATATGACCAAATTAATTAAATTATAAGACAATGAACCAGAAAGGACAACGGGTAATCTGCCCGGGCGGAAAAGGGGAAGTACTGGAAACCATCGGCGATAAAGTCGTGGTCAAACTGGATTCCGGCGAGGTTAAGACGTACCCTTCAACTGATATCGAAGATGACAGCAATGCGGGTTAGCAAGGCCAAAGCGTGATTTTGAAAGCATGCTAATCGCTAACAACCGTGTTTCAGGCTGTTATCATGCTGGCATAGCAGCAAGGATAAAGCATTAGGCCACTCCAAGACGCGATAGTACCTTTGCTTCGTTTTTAAATTCAATTTTTTACGCCATCACTTTCAAATGCTGGTTGGGTCATAGGCTGGCTCCCATATCTTATTTTATTTGAGCTCATTTAAGATTTCAGAGATTGAAAAATGGGCTCCGCAGACGAATTCATCCGCTGCTCCATAATAAACCGTCAGTTGGTCGCCATCGACCACATGACCGTTGGTGAAGACCACGTAACCGAAAAAACCGCTTAATTCATAGGCTTCAGTGGGTACCATAATCGGACCGTTTGTGCGGGCGATGACTTTCGACGGGTCGTTAATATCCATCAGAAAAGCACCCAGGCAATACTGGTGCTTGTCATTAGCACCATGATAAATCTCCAGCCAACCTTTTTCCGTCCGTATTGGTGCTGCACCCGCACCGACGCGCCCGCTGTCCCATGAGCCTGACCGGGTTTTGATCAGGCACTGGTGGTTTCCCCAGTGCAGTCCGTCGGGGGACTCCGCCAACCATATATAATTCCCCCCGATCTCTTTACTGCTGGGCCGGTGCAGACAGTAATATTTGCCACCAATCTTTTCTTGAAAGATCGCGCAGTCCTTATTGTGAGGTGGCAGGATCATACCGCCGTGCTCAAAATGCCGCCAGTCCCGTGTAATCTGCAAACCCACCCCGACACCGCTGTCCGATACCGCTGTGTACGTAAGGTAATAGGCATCA
Source organism: Mucilaginibacter sp. P4_A11 (assembly GCF_056402535.1). NCBI lineage: Bacteria > Pseudomonadati > Bacteroidota > Sphingobacteriia > Sphingobacteriales > Sphingobacteriaceae > Mucilaginibacter > Mucilaginibacter sp. P4_A11. The sequence goes on along the minus strand of NZ_JBFUHE010000020.1, from coordinate 89,348 downwards.
CCCATCTGGCTCACCCGGCAATCTTCAATACCGAACCGTTCCAGATAACCCTTCCCAAATAAGAAAGCATCCTTTTCCGGTTCACTAAAATGCACACCGTCGTCGCTCGATAATAATCTCAGGTGAGAAATCGTGGTCAGGTAATCCAAACCTTTGTAACTGATCACTCGTGCGTCCGCAGCGATAAGATCGGGATCGTTCAGCGGCACCTCAATGATCTCGGTATTCCCCGTAGCGTTCAAGGCTGGAAAGAAAAGCACACCCTCCTTTTGCGCAACATTTTCAGCCACCCTGACCAACAGCCATGTTTTTCCTCCGAATTGAAATACACCCGGGTTCAGCAGGCTAATAACCTGCAAACCATCGGTACTGGGTCGCAGGTCTTTTGGAAGCAATAGGGGATTTTCCGGGAAGCGCCGGGCGAGATCTTTGGTTTTCTTTTCCGGTTCATTGCTGAGCTGTGACATGGGACGCGTTCTTTAAAATTTGATAGCCGATCCCTGCAAATACCGCGAAAACAATAGCGCCGGGACGAGCTGCAGGTAGTATTTGTTAAAATTCAGGGATGGCGGTAAAGGGTGCATTTTGAAAGTGCTTTTCCAGACAACCACTGCCAGTAGCCCGCTGAGCCCGCCAAGCCAAAGATTTGTTTTCAGGTCAGGTTTTAATTTGCCTCGCCGCCAAAGCCCCACATATACAAGGGCAAACAATAGGCCCACGCCATATTGACCGAGCCAGCCGAGAGCCTGGCTTTGCGTTTTATCCAGTTTCGGGATCAGGCGCCCGGCCAGCTGCCCGAGGCGTGCAGGCTCGCTGAAATTCTCGCCCCCGGCCAATGACACCAGGTAGCTGAAGAGCGTCATAAAACTTGTGCCGGAGATACCGGCAATTAATGTTTCCTTAGTTTTCATTGCTGCTAATCATGGGTAGGTTTTTGGTGGCCGGCCCGGTCAGTACATTGCCGTCAATGTCATACCGTGCACCGTGACATGGACAGTCCCAGCTTTTTTCTTCATTGTTCCAGTTCACGATACAGCCCGCGTGCGTACATACCGGGCTAAGCGCGTGAAAGGTCCCCCGTTCATCCCGGTATGCCGCTATCTTCTCGCCGTCTACTTCCAATACCTTGCCGGTTCCGGGCTGCAACCGCATTAATGAATCCGTTTCGTGGATATGAAACCTGTCTGCAACGAAGTGGTAAGTTACGTCCGCATTTTCCTTAACGAATTCGCTGAAACTATCCATCGGTTTGATCCGTGAAGGACTGAACAGGTCCTGGTATTTACTGGGCCGCTTCCTCACCAGGTCGCTGAGTATTTTACCTGCGATGCTGCCCAGCATCATCCCGTTTCCATTATAGCCGGTAGCGCAGTAAACCCCATCGGCCGCGCCCGGCATCTGCCCAATATAAGGCAGCCCGTCCACCGGCACATAATATTGAGATGACCATCGGTATTTCACGGATGACACGTTGTAATATTTCCGGACGTATTTCTCCAGTCCGGCGAAGGCTTTTTCGGGATCATTATGACCTGTCTTGTGGTCATTGCCGCCGGCGATGAGCAATTTTTCTCCTTCAATCACGTGGGTCCTGAGATAATGATAGGGTTCCTGCATGTCATAAACCAATGCATCCGGGTAGGTATCTGTTTTTAATTTTACGCCCAGTACGTAACTCCGGTAGGGCGCACACTCGAAATTGAACAGGTTGATATTGGGCGGCATATGGGTCGCATAAATGACGGCTCTTGTCTGGATCGTACCTGCTGCCAGATTTGCAGTATGGATGCCCTCTTTGGTTTCGATGCTTTCTATCAGTGTATTTTCAAGAATAATACCACCGGCTTTCAGGTACGCTTTCTGCAAACCCTGCAGATACTTAATCGGGTGGAACTGAGCCTGCTGATCGAACACGAGGGCTTTTACATATTCCACCGGTGTCGGGACTTCTTCCGTATAGCTTGCGGCCACACCTACTTTAACTGCGCCTTTATAGATTTCCTCAAGCTGTTTGGACTCTTCTTCCGTTTCAGCAAAAAGGTATCCTGCTTTGTCTTCGTAATCACAGGAAATATGAAAATTGTCGATTTGGGATTTGATTAACCCATAACCTTCCAGAATCGCATCCGCGAAAAGCTGCGCACCTTCTTTTCCAAAAGCGCTCTCCGCCTCGGGATAGGTGGTATCGGCGAAGGTATTGATATGAGCACTCGTACCACCTGTGGTCCCAAACCCCGGCGTATGTGCGTCGGCAAGCGCCGTCTTTTTTCCGGCATTTTGCAGGAGCAATGCCGCAGTCATACCGGTAATACCGCCGCCCACGATCAGCGTATCGTAGCGTATACCAGCATTGAACAGGCCTTTTGTAACAATCGCCCCCGCCTCCCCCGCCCAGGGAGCTTTCTGCGCCCCGTCCCGGGCTGAAATTGAATATGATTTCTTTTCCATGATGCTAATACAAAAATTGACAACCCTCTGTTTTAATTTATCTTATAAATCACGAAACAAATATTTTTACTTAAAGTTAAACTATTACACAAATAACTAAAATCAATCTATGAAAGCAGCAGTATTTCACAAACCCGGCGATATTCGTTACGATACCGTTGAAGATCCTCGTTTAGAACAGGATAACGATGTCATTTTAAAAGTTACTTCTACTGCGATCTGCGGCTCTGATCTGCATATCCTGAGCGGCGGTGTACCCCAACCAAAGCCCATGATCATGGGTCATGAGTTTATGGGCATTGTGGAAGAGGTGGGCAAAGGTGTGGCCAAATTAAAAAAGGGCGACCGCGTCGTCGTGCCATTTCCTATCTCCTGCGGGCATTGTTTTTTCTGCCAGCATGATGCTTCCCCGGCCTGCGAAAACTCCAACTACAAACATTACGGGCCAAACGGCGATATGGCAGATCAGAAAGGCGCAGCCCTGTTCGGCTATACAGACCTTTACGGGGGCTATTCCGGGGGGCAGGCTGAATATGTGCGTGTACCGTATGCGGATATCAGCCCAAGGGTCGTACCCGATAATATGACCGACGAACAGGTGTTATTCCTGACAGATATTTTTCCAACCGGCTGGTCGGCAATCGATTGGGCTCAATTGAAAGGCGGTGAAGTGGTTGCTATCTTCGGTTCGGGACCTGTTGGCCTAATGGCGCAGAAGGCAGCCTGGATCAACGGTGCAAGCCGCGTGATCGCTATCGACCCCTTGAATTACCGCCTCGACAAAGCGAGGGCGGTCAATAAAGTAGAGACACTTAACCCGGATGAAGTGGATGTGGTGGATGCCATCCGGGCTATGACCGGCGGCCGCGGTGCAGACGTTTGCGTGGATGCTGTAGGCTTCGAACCAGAACGCAGCATCATCGACAAGGCGAAAGCTTTGATCAATTTCGAGGTAGGCAGTATGAAGGTGTTAGATATGGCGTTTAAAGCTGTTCGTAGGATGGGAACCGTTTCTATTATGGGTGTTTACGGATCAACCTACGATAATTTCCCTTTGCACCGCGTGTTTGATAAAGGTATCACCCTCAAAATGGGGCAAGCACCGGTATTAAATTACATAGATCATTTAATTGAACTGGTAAAAGAAGAAAAGGTAGTGCTGGACGACATCATCACCCATACCCTGCCCTTAAGTGAAGTCACCCATGGTTATGACATCTTCGATAAAAAAGAAGAAGACTGTGTAAAGGTAGTTCTGAAACCCTGGGAGAAGCAAAAACCTGTCGAAAATACCGAACCTGTCAAGATCGAAAACTAATCAAACCTACCTATGGAAAATACAACAGCAACATTAGAAAAAATAAAGGTATGGTTAGTAGGACAGTCGTTAATTACCAGCGTGCCGGCGTCGCTTAATTGACAGATTGTATTGTATAATAAATCACGGGCTCAAATCGGTATTGAAGAGTTACCATTATTATTTAGACTGCCTGAGATACCAGTATAACAGGCATTTGCTGGTAATTAATCCGGCCCAATTGGGCCGGATTACAACACAATTTATTAAACCACGGTTGTATCCCTCCGCAGGATACCTAAAACCAGTGAAATTACTGCAATAACTAACAGTATGTGAATTAAACCGCCTGCGGCGTAAGCGAATGTGCCGATAGCCCAACCTATAACAAGGATAACAGCTACGATGTACAAAATTGATCTCATGGTTTTTCAGTTAAGTAAATAGATTACCAAGAATTGCAATTTTCATACCATCACGAATACTAAACTTGAAAAAGGTTTATATTTTCGAAAATTGTACTTTAAAAAGTATTTCCGTCCAAAATTATATCAATAAAACGACGTAAAGACGATCGCCGCGTCCTTTATCATCAGGGTTTGTTGTTTAGCTTTCTGATGGTTTCGGAGTTCAACCAAAGAATAAATTCAGTTTAGATGTAAACCCGATAAAATTAAATATTTCCCAGGCCATCTCTATCGCTTTTCAATGAATGAGCCATGCACCAACGCAATAAAGTATGCATTTACTTTGAATAGAAAAAGGAATAATTTAACTATCGATGAATCAAAATGCGGCCAGTATTACCAATCGCAAGGCTGATAACGGCAACGAAATCCCGGACATTATTACTGTCGATCAATTGAATTAGCGAGGTTCTGTAATCGTGCCAATCCATAAAAATGAAACTTTCTAACTGGTTAAGGGCAAGCTAAACCAAAACGTGCTGCCTTTTCCAGATAAACTCTCTACGCCGATCTTACCGCCATGTTTTTTAATGATTTCTGCTGATATATATAGGCCCAGGCCCAACCCTGAATATTGGCTGCCGTTTTCATCTGTACGGTAAAACCGGTCAAATAAATGTGGGATTTTTTCCTGAACGATGCCCGGTCCTTGATCGGCGACAGAGACTTTAACAGCCTCTTGTTCCTGATCCACCCGGATGATAATGTCCCTGGATTTCGAAGCATATTTTACCGCATTATTAACAAAGTTGACAACCACGCGCTGGATTCGCTCGCAATCAGCTTCCACCTCCAAATCTTTAACACCTTCGGTTATTATATGGTAAATACCCGCTGCGGTAACATGGAGGCAACAATCGTCGATCGCCTGTGAGAGGTTAAACCGGGTTTTCTTTAAATGCAACTGTCCTTCGCTCATCCGGCTGGCATTTAATAAGTCATCAACCAGCAACGTTACCTTATTCATACTTCTACTGGCTTGATCTAATAACAATGCCAATTTTGGAGTCGGCGAATGCTTCATCCTTTCCAATACTTGAAGAGAGCCCTTTAAAGCGGTCAATGGAGTTTTCAGCTCATGGCTGGCAATGCTTATGAAATCGTCTTTTTCCCTTTCAGCCAGCTTATCACGGGTAATATCGTACAAGGTGCCTAGCATTCTTTCCTTGCCATCAGAAGTCTTTTCGGCACGGCCCTGCAAATTGATCCATTTAACGATTCCCGCAGCTGTGCGGATGCTGCCCTGGAAATCAAAGTCTTGCTCAGGCTTGATAGCATTCAGCATTTCCTTCAATTTAAGCTGATCTTCAGGCATGAAAAGGGCTAAAAGGCTTTCTTGATCCCAGCGTTTATTTCCTTGTGCATAACCGAACAACTGATCAAAGCCTTCTGAACGGGTTATCAACCTATCTCCCAGATCCAGTTCCCAAACAGCCAGTTTAGAATACGTCAGCGCCATCTTCAGCCGCTGTTCGCTTTCCTGTAATTGTTTCCAGGCAGTAAAGTCATCCAGTATGGTATAGGCATAGGAAGTACCGTCTTCCTTAAATGCAATGGTCGTGATATGTACCCAGGCCAATGTACTATCCTTCTTTTTGATACAGGCATCAAGCTTGAAATTTGGCTGGCCTTTATTCCACATCGCATCCTGAAGGTCATGCCAATGCTGTTTATTTTCATCGCATGCATAATCCATGATTTTGGTACCGACCAATTCTTCACCACTGTATCCCAATAAATCGATTAATGCCTTGTTAACTTTTAGGATTGTCAAATCACTATCAATGATCTTGCTCGCTGCGGTGGTAAGTTCGAAAATTGCTTCAAACCGCATATCGCATTCTTTAAATTTATCTCCGTAGTCTGCTGATTGTAAATTCGTTTCCATAGCTATCGTACTTCAAATAACATTTAAACATTTTCAAGGTTTTCAAGATTTCAAACTATGTACTGCCTCCGTAATACTTTGAGATGTTTTTGTAAGGAGAGGCAGCATAATCCATCGTATCGCTTAAGATGCATACGAGGAAAGTTGCAAGTTCGATCTCTTAAAATCTTCGAAATTACATTGCATTGTAGCATTGGTAATAGGCTTCCCCTGTAGAAATCAATAAACTGGAATTCTAACGGTAACGCATGATGTGGCCAGTGATTTCTGAACAATTCCGCCTGGGAAACAAGGTTGCAATTGTTCCCGGAGCGCATCCTTGATCACTTGGATATAGGCGTATGAAAAATTCAAATTTGCTCCGGCTTTCATTTTTAAATGAGACCAAAGTGCGGGCAATTTGATTGACTAAAACCTTGTTAACTCAAATTTATTTTAAATAGCTTCACGAATTGAAAACCTGTGCTGATTGCCTGAAGTTGATCTTCAAAATCCAAGTTGGCATTATATTTTAATAATGATCGGCTTCCCTTAGGGATCAAGTTCTTTCAAATAGTTGGCTCGAACAATAATAAGGGTTATGATTAGTTTGTTTAACTACAACAAGGACGAGGATATGAATATTAACGCAACAGCAATCATTTCGCTTGAATTTTTCAAGGTTTTGATATTCGCAGAACAAATCCGCATTATTCGGGACACATGAAAGCTGTAACATGTTTTCAGGCGGTATCTGTAATATAACAGGTACGGGTGCTACCGATTACGGCATTGATATAAAGCTTCTTTCACGATTGTGCGAAGTGCGTCCAGGTCGAATGGCTTAGGAAGCACTTTGTCCGCGCCTGCGGAAGCAGCCAGTTGTTCAATATCGCTGTTAGCAGAAAAATAAATGACCGGTATACTTGCTAGGGCGCTTGTGGCTTTAATTTCCCGGGTAGCGGCTACTCCGCCCTCGTCAGGAATCCAGTTATCCATGGTAATAACATCCGGCAGAAATACTGAAACCCGGCATACAATATCTTTGCAATCAGCGAAGGTTTGAACTTGCCAGCCATCTTCTTCCAGGATATAAACACAGATGGAGACAATATCTTCATCATCATCAAATATCAAGATTTTTTATCAGTATTCATTTCGCTATTGGGATGGTGAAGTGAAAAGTGGAACCCGCCCCCGGTACGCTTTCGACCCAAATTTTACCATGATGATCAGTTACAATCTTTGAAGTAATATACAATCCCATTCCCAAGCCGGTATGGCTTTTCAGAACATCTTTTGCCCGGTAAAATTTCTCAAATACAGATGTCATCGTCTCGGGAGACATGCCGCGACCCTGATCGGAAATGCTGACCACTACTACGCCGTCGTCAATGGTCGTAGAAACAGAGATTTGACTATTTCGATCAGAATATTTACCGGCGTTACCCAACAGGTTGTTAAATACCTGTTCCATGCGCAACTCATCAATTGAAACCTTTACATCATTGCAGAGGTTGGAGGTAAAAGTATGATGCGGCAGTATATGCTCCATAACTGTAATTTGCCGGGTTACGAATTCATTCAGCATTATTTGCTGTAAATGATATTGCAGGTTGCCGTTTTCTATCTTGGAGATATCCAGCAGCTGCTGGACCAGGCTCATGAGTTTGCTGGACTGAAAATCGATCTTGTTCAATATGCCGCGCAGAGATTCGCTGATCGGCTCTTTAGTCGCTTTCGCCATTTGCGTATAAGCTTTCAGTACCGTCATAGGAGTTTTAAGCTCGTGACTGGCGATGGAAATGAATTCGGTTTTCTTTTCGTCCACGAGTTTAGAACGGCGCAGTTCTTCGTCTTTTTCACTGGCCAGCCGGTTTAGACTGGCATTGCGCGCCTTGATCTCCTCATAAGCATTAATCGGTTCTTCCTCCTCAAAATGCTTTTTCAACAGGCGAATCTTACCCGGGTCAAGTTTCAGCGACCTTGGTAAACCGATTTTCATTGTAATGATATTTTCAGCTTCGTTTTCGGAAAGTTCAAATTCCGGAACAAGTTTTTGCGCATAATAAAATCCAGCATCCGCATTTGTAAAGCGTATCTCGCTATCAAAAGTCACGATCGCAACAAGGCTGTAACGCATTTTGTGCTGTTCCAGGCCTATATGAAGTATTCCTTCATCAGTATGCTCGATCACTGTCCGGGCAATTTCGGAGACCGCTGTCGCAAACGTGGTTTGGGTGGCAGTGGTAAGGCCTAATTTTTCGGCCACCCGCATGGACCTTTTATGGGCCAATACCAGATCCATTTCATTTTCCAGCGATATGTTTACTACGGCGATCATTTTACTTTGGCGATTATTACAGACATATCATCATTACGTCGAGCGTGATCTTTGTAGATAGCGGCCGCTAATATCGTTGGATCGTACTTATACATCATTGGATAACGCCCCATATCTATTCGTGTTTTTATCCCGTCTGAACACAACATCACAGTATTAAACTCTTCGGCGGGATAGTCCTGGTCATTCATGGTGTTTGGGATATTATGCCCGACTATCCCGTTGTAAGACATATGATTCTTGAAACTGACTGGTCCGGACATGCGCGCAGCGATATTTCCAACACCAGCTGAGGTCCAAACGCGCCGTGCATGGTCAAAGCTAACGATATTGATCACCGCTCCGCGTGTCTTTTTAATGGCGGAATGGATAAAGCGCAATGTTTCGGTTGGACTGTAATCCGGGAAAATTTTAAATGCCGCAGCAGCTTCATTGACAGCCTTATTGGCTTCCGGGCCATGACCCAGCCCGTCAGCCAGCATTATTTTTAAAAATTTATCTGTCTTTTTATAAGTGAAACCGTCACCGCTGGTCGTCTCCCCAGGCTTGTAAACTACGATTGGGCGCATGATCACCCGGTTAACAACTTTAGCCTTTTCTGGTTCGCTGTAAACCCTGCTCAACACTATGGTGCCCCATCCGATCTGCGAATATAATTCAAAAGTGTCAGACATTCTTTTCATGCTGCCCAATCCGTGTCCCAGTGTGTTGGATGTGGAAATGCCATCCTGCATCATTTTCGCAGGATTCATCATGCCCGGGCCATTATCTATACTGATAATTTCAACATAAGGCGATCCGCCATTCGGAAATAACCCCATGAGCAGTTCGCCGTCATTACTATACTTGAAAAGATTGGATGTCATCTCCGCTACGATCAAGTCCAGCTGATTGATCCTGGCTGTGGCCATACCACCTTCAGATGCCAGACGGTGTATCTCTTTTTTGATCAGCGAGAAATAACTGCGATCATCCGCAGTAAAGCTGATATGCGTAGCGTCAACCATTAGCCCATTTTAATATTACGATCACAGTTCCTTCCCCTACTTTACTTTTGATATCGAATTCATTGACCAGCCTTTTTGTGCCCGGCAAACCCAATCCCAAACTTTTACCAGTAGAAAAGCCATCACGCATAGCGGCCTGAATGTCAGGTATACCCGGTCCTTTATCAGAAAAAGTTAAACGGACGCCATTATTACGCCCGCTGGAAACTACCTCTATGATACAGACGCCTCCATTTGCATAGCGCATCATGTTTCGAACAAGTTCGCTGCAAGCAGTTAATAGACGGGTTTGGTTCACCAAGCCCATTTTAATCTTCACGGCAGTCTCCTTGACTCGGTTTTTTAAAAAAACCACATCCTGTTCTTTGACAATTTGAATCGTGTCTTTACTCAGTGATAAAGTCATCGTCGGTCAGGTCTTCGTCTGCGCCCTCTTCGGTCTCGTCGATCATGGATTTCAGCAACTTCATGCCTTTCTCCATATCCAAAGCGGTGTGCACACCTTTCAGCGGCAAGCCCAGCTCAATTAACGTAATAGCGACCGCAGGCTGCATGCCTACAACAACTGTTTCTGCATCCAGTATCTTAGACATACTGGCAATATTCCCGATAATCCTGCCCATGAACGAGTCCACGATTGAAACGGCTGAAATATCGATTAAAACCCCCTTTGCACTGGTTTTATTGACCATTTGTACCAGGTCGGCTTCCAAATTAAGCGCCAGCCGGTCATATAGGTCAACTTGTATCGTTACCAGCAGAAAGGCTCCCATCCGGAGAATAGGAATTTTATCCATTAGCTTTTTTAATTAAGATTTTGAAACTGCACTGATCTTCTTAACTTCCAGGCGCATAACTTTAAAAGAATAGGCCAGCGCGCTGGCTAATGTCGCTTTAGTGATGATATTGGAAAGGTCTATCCCGAGGTGAACCACAGTTTGAGCGATCTCCGGTCGGATACCGCTGATGATACACTCGGCACCCATCAGGCGGGTGGCGCTTACGGTTTTAATCAAATGCTGAGCGACCAGCGAATCGACCGCAGGAACTCCCGATATGTCCAGAATAGCAATGCTCGAACCGGTTGCCACAATCTCCTGTAAAAGATTTTCCATCACGATCTGTGTACGGGCGCTGTCCAGCGTACCGATGATCGGCAGCGCTAAGATACCATCCCAGACGCGGATAACTGGCGTAGAGATCTCGGTTATTTCGTCGGTCTGCCGGAGAATAACTTCTTCGCGGCCTTTGATAAATGTTTCGAAAGTCACCACGCTAAGGTTGTCCATGAGGCGGTTAATTTTCAGGCTCTCCTGGAATAATGTTTTCGGGTCATCGGTTATTTCCAGCTGTAAAACTTCCAGCAAAGCTTCTTTCAAAGAGAAAACAAAATTTCCGGTTTCCCGCGGGCTAAACCCCTGGCGCGCACGGGTGATCGCAATGCCTCCTAAGATCTCGATCACGGGGCTCCATTCATCAGAATCCAAGTTGGTGAAGTTTTCACCAGAAAGGTTGCCGACCAAAGCCGTAATCAACTCGTCAGACTGACTGCGCAACTCGTCATTACTGATCAGATCTTCACGAAGACCTTCGTCAGCCAGCTGATTCTTCATCCATAGTTCGAGGATGTTTTTTTTCTTTTTTTGTAACAATTGATATGTTTTAAGTGACATGGATGAAGAAATACAGGTTAAAAATTAAAAATTAAACCATACGGATTCAAACTTGGCAAAGTTGAATTAATTGCGAAAGGTAGAAAATCGTTTTGGTATTTAAAAACAGATTTATTGTGTTGACCTTAATTAGAAATCAATCTTCCTTAGTTCTAATTCATTAAATATCTTAAATAGAAATTTATTTAAAGAAAACGAGCTAACCATCAGCCTATCGAAACATGATTATCGCGACCAGCTGAATGTGTTAAAGTAGAGTTAATTTTTACGTTATTCCCATGATCGGAGCGATGCACCTCGGGGAAAGGTACGGGTGAAAACATGGTCAGCATCAAGAGCTTAAAATAATTCTCATCAGGTGAATCGATTCAGCGACGTAAAGCTGCGATACCATTTGAAGGCTCCTCGTCCAATACAGCGTAAATGATATCCATCCTGGCGATCTGTTTTTCCACATCTTCCAATGTTTCCCTGATCGCATAAAGGAAGTCTGAAAAATAGGCTTCATCAGCAATCGTGGGCAAATGCTTAAAGCATTGAGCCTCGTCATGACATCAGGCCATATGCAACAAATTCGAAAGCATTTATAGTATACGCGAAAGTATTTTAATGGTATTCTGCTTTATTTTGCCCTGTATCAAGTCATATCAATAATAATATCAAATACTTATCTACTATGAAAAAATCTTTCAAGTCCGGCACGTGTGTCCTTGCGGCATTTGCAGTTTTATTAACAAGTAGTTGCCAAAAAAAACCTGGCGACCTAAAACCATTACCTCCTGTAGTAAATATCACGGCCTGTAGTATTGCAAGTGATGTTGATCAGGTGTTGGGGCTTCGTAATTTTGAGTATGATGATAAAGGCCTTCTTACAAAGATGACAGCGCCCAACTACAATCTCGGACCTGTCGTTAAGACTGTTACATCTGCTAAAGTTACTGACACTTATTCTGGTTATAGCGGTTCTAATAGTTATAATGGCAGCATTAACTATAGTTATCTTGGCGGCAGCGGGAATATTTATGATGGTGATCCTGAATTTGAATCATCAGTGAGCGACACGTTGTATCAATTTAAATATGATGCAAAGAAACGCCTGGTTTCGGTTTTAATACCGAGGTCGGCCAATGGTTACTGGCAAAACACCTTTTTCACGCTTTTCAGATATGAACTCAATTTTACCTATGACGCCAATGACAACGTAACTCAAATAAAAATCGTAAAAGATTACCAGGAAAAGATCAACGTTCCTCAATCCGGCGAGAGCCGGATCGATTACATGCAAATCTCTGATGAAGAACTGAATATAACTTATGACGATAAGCCCTCGCCATACACGGCTATCTCCAAATATTGGAAATTTGTAGGCGTCGATTTTAAAGGTTCCTGGTTATATAACCTTGACAAGGTTCGTTTTTGGGCAAGTTTATGCGCAATCCTGAGCAAAAATAACCCGACAAAAATTACCGGTAAATTAACCGACGACCTCTTGCCAGCTTATGTCATTAGCAAACCTATTATCATTAACGCAACCCTTACCTATCAATACAATGAGAAAAATTTCCCGGTTACCATAGCACTCAATGGCTCGGGCATAAATTCTTTTAATTACAACTGCAAATAGACGGTTGATGAATACCAACCGTGATGTTTTTTAGATCTAAAAACTTTTATTAGATGCAATTGAGAAAACCTCAGTGACTAAATCAGCAAGATATGTGCTCAAAAAAAAAAAATCGAGCGTTTGGCTATTTTCGCAAGTTTTTACGGCACGCATTAAGTTGATTTCAAGACTTGAATCCCCTAATCGCTAACAATCATGTATTAAAATTACCGCGTGAATCTGCGACCTATAAAAATGATTACAATTAACCACCACATCACTTAAGCTGTCTATGCACGAAGAAAACGCGCAACAATTCACCGCACCAGGAACTTCCGTCGGGCTGAGTCCTGGCAGAAGTCATGATTTAAAACAGTCAAACAAGGTCAGCTTAGTTTACCTTTTGTCGGTGCCATTTTTGACTTTTCTATTAGGTTTCGGAGTTGGCCATGTGAACCCGCAATTGTATCTGCCTGTGTGGATAATCAATTGCTTAATGATGGGGGTTGCTCTGCGCCAGTTGCTAAAATCCCATTCCCCCGGTAATCCACTGTTAATCATTATCGCACTATTACTCATAGCCCCCTGGATCATTTTTCCGATTTTTGCCGGAATGGGAAGGCCACCGCAAACTATCCGGGGATGGATGGAATTAGAGGGCGAGCAGCATGCCAGGTTTAACCTGCTGATCTTTGGCGGCATACTGGCATATCTCGGCACTGTACTGCTTTATCAATTACTACGGCTTAAAGACAGGTTATTTGGAACACTGGGCCTGGCATTCATGACACTGGCCATGCCTCTTTTTGTGATCAATATGGCCTATTGGGGAAGTTTTCTTTCCGATGCCTTCCGGAATTTCAAAACAACAAACCGGCCCGATTGGTACCTTGCTTTTCGGGAACTATTTTATTTGATCAGTACAGCAGAAGTTTCGCTGATCTACCTGGCAACTGCAATGTTTGCAATGGCCTTAGGCAAGGCGGGGTATTTAAAGCCGGCTGCTGTACGTGCTTATGTTATCATCAGTTTTTGTGCAGGGTTGGTTAATTTAATCCCTCCTTTTGCACCAGATCCATTTTCTACGATGAGTTACCTCGTTTCAGTGCCGGCAATCCCTTTTATCATGTTTTATTTTATGGGAGTCAACCTGCTACATCAAAAACTTTAAATTTACGTATGCCTAAATTATGGTCTTATATCATGTTGACCTTTCTTTTCACACTAAGTGAAGGTCACCTGCATGCAAAGAGCCAGGTTCTAGCACTTCGGATAGACAGTTTAAAAGCCAATAAAGAAGGTTTTGCACTCCATAATTTTTCCTGGCGGTTCCACATTGGGGACGGCAGAGACTATAGTGACCCTGCTATCGCAGACAGCGCCTGGACAGTAACAACTACCGCCTTTGGCAGTGCCGGACAACCAAAAGGCTGGAACGGAAACGGTTGGTTCAGGTTATGGCTAAAAGCAGATGACAACCTGATCGGTAAGGTATTGGCGCTCCGGGTCAGCCAAACAGGGGCCGCGGAAATCTACCTGGATGGAAAAAAGATCGGCGAAACGGGCAAAATTGGCAAAACAAAAATGGAAACCCGCTCCGGCCGCGCCCCTTTTAGGGTGTATCCTTTCATCATTGCGGATCAGCGGCAGCACCTGCTCGCAGTCAGGTATGTTAATGAACAGCCGGCCTTTCCGGAATATATCGGTTTCCGGCTATGGACAGGTACTTATGAGCAATTGGCCAATCGTGCAATTAATAGGCTGAACATGAATAGCTTTTTGCTCGCCAGCATGGGAGCCCAGCTGGCACTGGTCTTGCTCCACCTCGCGCTGTTCGCTTTTTATCCCAAACAGCGACTAAATCTTTATTACAGCCTTTTTGTATTCACTACCGCTGCGGTGCTTTACCTGCGCTACTTAACAGTTGGCGCAAGCGATCCGTATTTACAGCGGATAACCGCAGATCTTTTTGAAGCAGGGATCATTGTGGTCGCCTTCCTTGCCGGTATCGTTTTATATGGAGTGAGCTATGATCAATTGCCACGCAGGCGTATTCTTATTAGTGCCGTATTAGGTTCATTGACCTTATTGGATTATTTCCTGCAGTATCGTGATGCTAACGAAACGGCTACCTTTTGGCTGGAGATCTTTTATTTCCTGCTGGTCATGACTGATGGTTTAATTGCATTATGGAGAGCAATGAACCGCCGAAAGCCGAGGGTCTGGCTCATCGGCGCGGGCATGCTCACTGTAACCCTCTTTTATTTGGTAGTGGGCAGCGACCTCTTTGGCCTGATGAAGGGTAACTACGAGTTGATCGCTAAATGGATGAGCATTGGGCTGTTAGCCATCCCGCTAAGCTTTTCGGTTTACCTTGCACTTGATTTTGCAGATGTCAACCACAGCCTTGGCGCACGGTTAAGGGAAGTGCAGGAACTGTCCGAGTTGAACCTGGCGCAAGAAACGGAAAAGAACAGAATTTTGGCCGGACAGGCCGATCAACTGGAAAAAACAGTGGCGGCGCGTACACTGGAGGTACGCAGCCAGGCACAAAAACTACAGGAAATGGATGCACTCAAATCCCGGTTCATCGTTAACCTGACCCATGAATTTCGTACACCTTTATCATTGATCATGGGGCCGGCCGGCTTGTTAGCGGAAAAAGCCGGCACCAACGCTGACCGGAAACATGGTGAGCTCATCAGAGAGAACGCTCAGCAGTTACTACATTTGATTAACCAATTGCTTGATCTGACTAAACTGGAGGAAGGCAAAATGGAAATTCTGAATGCAGAAACCGACGTTTTGACAACGGTGACTGATGTACTGAAGCCATTTGCAGGTATTGCTGCGCAGAAGGGAGTTACCATTGAATTCAGAAGCCAGTTCGGTAAGCTAATTACCATCATTGATGCCGGAAAGCTTACGATGATCATTCGCAACCTGGTTTCTAACGCAGTTAAGTTTAGTTTGAACGGTGGGGAAATTATCATCACCGTCACTGTTGAAGAAAATTCCGAAAATACTGAAATGATCTTTAGCATTGCCGATCAGGGCATCGGCATACCGGCTCATAAGCTACCCTACGTTTTTGACCGTTTTTACCAGGCAGATGCCTCAGATACCCGTGCAAATGAGGGCAGTGGCATAGGCCTGGCCCTCACGCGGGAGCTTGTCGAATTACTTGGCGGAAGCATTGATATCGAAAGCACTGAACATGTCGGCACAACACTATGCGTAAAATTGCCGCTAACTGGGATACAGACGGTGGCCGGTGGAACACCATTTTCTTTAAGAGGCAGTTCGGAGCCTCGATATGAAGAAGGAATTGATAATGTGACAGATGGCAAACCCTTGCTCCTGATCATTGAGGATCATGCGCAACTTCGGGAATTTATCAGCGTCACGCTGGGTACGCAGTTCAGGCTCCTGACCGCCGCAAATGGAGAAGATGGGCTTAGGATCGCCGGTAAATATATCCCTGATCTGGTCATTACCGATCTGATGATGCCGGTGATGGACGGATTCGAGCTCTGCCATAAAATAAAGGCACAGGAGCTGACCAGTCATATACCGGTGTTAATGCTCACCGCCAAAAGCGCAGCCGACAGCAGGACTAAGGGATGGGAAGCAGGTGCGGATGCCTACCTGTCGAAACCCTTTGAGCCGGCGGAATTACTGGCTATTGTAGAAGGCCTGATCAAAACCAGGAAGCAGTTACAGGAACGTTTCCTTCGCGAGGAAGCCTGGAAACCTGCCGCTAGCTTGCTGCCGCCACAGGAATTACATTTTATGGAGAAAGTGCGTAACGTTATTGAGGCGCAACTGGACAACGAGTTATTTGGTGTTGATAGGCTATGCGACCTGATTGGACTGAGCAGGGCGCAATTGCACCGGAAATTGAAGAATACGATTGGTCACCCACCGGGTGACCTGATCCGCATGGTACGGCTGCAACAGGCGCTTAATTTGCTGAAAGCAGGAGAAACTACGGTAGCAGAAGTCGCGTACAAGGTCGGCTTTAATAGCCCCGCCAGTTTCTCGACCAGTTTCTCCAATTATTTTGGATATTCACCAAACGAGGCAAAGAAATAGCTAACGACAATGCTAAGGGAAAATCCGTAAGAAATGGATCAGCGTACTAACAAACAAATTAGGAACGAGATCCGTTATATGACTGTTTTTGTCGTTCACTATATGCCAGATAAACCCAAGTCAGATCAACAAGCCATAGCAGAAAGTCATCAGCGTTTACAGGCGCTGGTAAGCGCGACAGCGGATGTCGTCTATAGTTTAAGTGCCGACTGGGAAGTCATGCGGGAACTGGACGGCCGCGGCTTTTTAAAAGATACAGACAGGCCCATCACCGGCTGGCGCATCCGGAATGTATTTGCCGATGACATGGAAATGGTTAATACCCGGATCGCCGAGGCCATCCGGGAAAAGAAGGTCTTTGAACTGGAACACCGTGTTAACCGGGCGGATGGCACTACCGGCTGGACCTTTTCGCGTGCCGTACCCATCCTGGATGATCAGGGTGAGATCATCGAATGGTTCGGAAGCGCGAGCGATATTACCAGCCGAAAAATGGCCGAGCAGGCACTTGCCGAATCCAGGGATCAATCCGAAGAGCAGCGCCGGGTCTATGAAGCGATCGCGTCGAACACCCCTGACCTAATGTATGTTTTTGGACTGGACTACCGGTTCATCTATGCCAATGGTGCTTTACTGACGATGTGGGGCAAAACCTGGGAGAACGCAGTGGGTAGAAGCCTGCTGGAGAACGGCTATGAACCCTGGCATGCCGAAATGCATGAACGTGAGATCGATCAGGTCGTCGCAACCAAACAGTCGGTTCGCGGGGAGGTGTCCTTCCCGCATGCCACTTTAGGAAAGCGAATCTATGATTATATCCTGACGCCCGTGCTCAACGCTCAGGGCGAAGTGCAGGCAGTCGCCGGTACGACCCGCGATGTAACCGAGCGCAAACTGTTGGAAGAGACGCTGGCGCAAAGCGCCGAAGAGTTTCAGGCGATCAACGAAGAAATGGCCGCTACCAACGAAGAGCAGCTAGCCTCTAACGAGGAACTTCACGCCGCCAACCGGCAACTGGCCGACTTGAACCTCGAACTGACAGAAGCCCGGAAAAAGATCGAAGAAAGCGAAACCGCGCTGCGGCTGGCGGTCGAAGCGGCCAATTTTGGCACCTGGTTCATTCATTCTGTCACCCGGCAGTTCATTACCGACGGGCGCTTAAAGGAACTGTTCGGCTATTACCCTGACGAAGACCTTTCGATCGAACAGGCCCTGGCGCAAATCACCGACGATTACCGCGAATTTGTTACGGATAAACTGGAAAAGGCGATCTACCACGGCGGTGATTACGATGTTACCTATTCCGTCATCGGCTTACATGATCAGCGGCTGCGCTGGCTGCGGGCGATCGGCAACCTGAAGGCTGATCCTTCTGGCGCATTCTCCGCTTTTACCGGCGTGGTCATGGATGTGACCGAACAATACCTGGACGAACAACGTAAAAACGATTTTATAGGTATGGTTAGCCACGAGTTGAAAACGCCGCTCACCTCGCTTACAGCGATCTTACAGGTCCTGCAAGGCAAACTGAAGCGTATAGAAGACCCGTTCATCACGGAGGGATTAGCAAAGGCAAATTTGCAGACCAAGAAAATGTCCGGCATGATCAACAGCTTTCTGAATATTTCGCGCCTGGAATCAGGTAAGATGAAGATCGATAAACAGCCACTCATTATCGGAGACCTGATCCGTGAGGCGATCGCGGAGATCAATCTCAGCAGCGCCCATTTGATCACGCTGCTGCATTGTGATAAAGTGGTTGTGCAGGCCGATCATGATAAGATCAGTTCAGTAATGGTCAACCTGTTAAGCAACGCGGTAAAATATTCTCCGCGCGGCTCGAATATTACCGTCAGCTGCCACCAGCAGGCTTCGGCCGTACAGGTAAGCGTAAGTGACGAGGGACTGGGTATCGGCGTTGAGGATAGGAAACATATCTTTGAGCGCTATTACCGGGTGGAAAACAACCACAGCCGCCACATTTCCGGCTTTGGTATCGGGCTTTACCTCAGCGCGGA
Source organism: Mucilaginibacter sp. P4_A11 (assembly GCF_056402535.1). Taxonomy (NCBI): domain Bacteria; kingdom Pseudomonadati; phylum Bacteroidota; class Sphingobacteriia; order Sphingobacteriales; family Sphingobacteriaceae; genus Mucilaginibacter; species Mucilaginibacter sp. P4_A11. The sequence goes on along the minus strand of NZ_JBFUHE010000020.1, from coordinate 70,529 downwards.
GATCATCCGACGCCACCAGGGAGCGATCTGGGTGGATAGCGAGCTCGGCAAAGGTTCGACTTTTTATTTTACTTTGCCGCTGATCAAAGCGGCAGGTGATCAACCGAAATGATATGGTTCATTAAAAGTGGGAATAAAAATAACTGCGTTGCAGTTCAGTGTGGCGTGCCTTTATTGAATGGGATGAGATGCTCATCAATTTAAAGCTTTCTTCTTAAATTAGCCTTAAGATTTTTTACTACTGTAATACTTCTTTGTTTTTTCACGGTTACCGCACGATTCCATAGAACACCACTTTTTGCGATGATTTTTTGTTTTATCGAGAAACAACCATGCGCAGCCGGCGCACTGACGAATAAACTGAGTTTCTCCAGTTTCTAACAACTCGTAGGCCAATATCACGAATTTCCAAGCCGGTGCCATTAGTGCGGCGCGTGCGGCGTCAAATCTAAATTGCAGTTCATGCGCATCGAGCGCAAGTACCTTAAATTGCAGTGCCTCTGCAAATAACAGATTTGCTTCTTTTAACAACTCTAGCTCCATTTTTTTGGAATGTTGCTGTGCGATGCTTTCGAATAATTGATATAATACGGTTCTAATTTTTCGGGTGCTGTCTAACGCTGTTTTAGCTGCGTTCTCATCTGTTAAAGCTAACTTTTCCAGATCTCTCACCGTATTATCGTCAAAAAGCGCCAACCGCTTAATGAGCGTTAAGAGGTCATCAAAAAAATTAAGCCGCTCTGTGATCACACCTTTATTCCGATCATAACCGGAATTGATAAAATCAAAACAAGCATTTCCGCCGTCAAACGTCATCGTGTAGACCGTAGTGATTTCGCTCATATGTTTAATTTAATTAATGCCACACTATTAAAACATTATTTAATTGCATTAGTTTTTATTTAACACCATTAAAACGAATTTAGATAGTGTTATATGAATACTAGTAAGAAAAAAACTTGGCTGCTGCTATTATTTGCTTTCGTCGCAATCTACTTCTTTTGGGGTACAACCTATCTTGCAATTGCTTACGCGCTGAAAGGTTTAAAGCCCTTTACGATATCGGCTTTCAGGTATTTGATAGCAGGATTAATTCTTTGCTGCTGGATATGGTTTAAGAAACAGAAATGGCCTGAAGGTGAAGACCTACGAGTCTTAATCATTAGTGGAGTTTTAATGCTTAGCGGCGGCTCGGGACTTGTTGTTTTAGGTGAACAACATATTAGTTCAGGATTTGCAGCAGTCATCGTGGCAACCGAGCCATTGTTCTTTGTATTATTCGATCACCGGCGATGGAAGGTATATTTTTTAAACAGTTGGATAATTGCCGGTTTGGTAATAGGTTTTTCAGGCATCGCGCTGTTTGCCTATTTTGCACCGGGGGGTCAAGATGTCTCCCACCAGCATCTTGTGTTCGGTGTCTTAATTACGCTACTCAGCGCTATGTCCTGGGTTACGGGAGGCTTATATGCAAACCATAATCTTTCATCTAAAACAGGTAATATCGTTAACAGCACCGTACAATTATTGGCTGCTGGTATCTTTTCAGCGATCGTAGCAGGATGTATGGGTGAATGGTCCGAATTGGTTGTAAAGACAGTACCCCTTAGCGCTTGGTTAGGTTTAATTTACCTAATCGTTACGGGATCACTCGTCGCTTACATTTCGTTTAACTGGCTGATCACCGTGCAACCACCGGCAGTCGTTAGTACGCATACCTATGTTAACCCAATTGTAGCTATTTTGATGGGCTGGCTAATAGCTGGCGAGCACATTGCTAATATACAGATCATAGCTCTAGTTATCGTGCTTGTAGGGGTTCTTATCACACAGTTAAATAAACAGAAAACGGTTGATTAGTGCTTATAGTTGAACGAACCAACCGTTTCAGAAAATATTTGGTTGTTCACATTTAGCTCTCTATTCATAAGGTATTTAAACAATTTCGTATGACTCCCGTATATAAACGAAAATCCCGGGGTTGAGTTCATCAACATTCGAAAGCCTGACATGGTTCTCGTATTTTTTACCCGCAGCTTTACTTTTGATCACGGGCTTGTCTTTAAGCGGCCCTTTAGAATAGAATTTGATATCCAGCCAATTTTTCATCGGACGAATCACCAGGAAACCTGTGCGGCGATAAAACACGATGCAATTCGGTGTGGTGCTGATGAGGACTTTGGGCCAGTCTGCTACCTCGGCTAGTATCTTATCAAACACCAATATTATTTCATCGGAACGACCTTTGAAAAGCGTATCAAGGCTGACACGCTTGCAATAATGCCGGAAGTCAGCCCACGGCAGTTCCCGTTCACATTTGGGGCAGGTCCAGCTCATAAATTAACAAGGTTCCAGAATGATGATCCATTGGTTTTCATCATTGAGCGCGTAAGTTAGCCCATCGCTCATCTCATAGACATGCCTGCCGCATTTCTCGCTGTAAAAGCTTTTCAATTCGCGGATTACCTGCCCGCCATTTTCCTGGCGCAGGTAGAAGGATAAAGCACTAAGTGATGGAGCAACGTCGCCTAATTTTTGGTATTCTCCTTCTTTAACAAATGCAGAACTCATCGGTAGATAGTTTAAAATTTACTTACAAATAATGTGCCTCAACGCGGTCCGCGATCTCCAACTAACTTCTTCCTTAAGCCACCACACACTTCATATTCGCACTTTTAGTTCCTGAATTAACGACCTGAAAATTAAACAGTTCTTCAGTTTCTGTTACATTTATCGCGATTTTTTTCCATAGTATAACCTTTATCGTTCTAATTAAAACCCGTTGGTATTGAATTTGTTATATCCATACATCTAAAAAACTAAAACTATGGCAACAAGAGGGACAAAAGTGGAAAGGCATTCGGTATCCGAACAACCACATGAATTGAAATACGAAGCAAAGAAAACCGGCACTACGCCTAAAAAAGTCGAGGCCGCAAAAAAATCAGCCGGCAGCAATCAACGTTCGGCGGTGGAAAAGAAAATTAAATAGTAATAATTGTGATCTAACCAAAAGCCAGCTGAAACGCCGGATAACCCGGATTACTGCGTGATCGACCTGGATCCGGATAAGCATACTTATGACCAGGTGGTAGAAGCTGCCCGGATCGTTAAAGACATTTTAGATGCAGTTGAAGTGCCCAGCTATCCGAAAACCTCGGGCTCCACAGGAATGCACATCTATATCCCGTTAGCTGGAAAATACAGTTACCAGCAATCGCAGATTTTTGCCAATATTATTGTCAAGCATGTACATGAGCAGATCCCGGATTATACCAGTTTGGAACGGAGTATTGCCGCACGTAGAGGCAAAATGTACCTCGATTTTTTACTGAACCGTCCCGGTGCCACCATTGCCGGCCCTTATTCACTCCGGCCAAAACCCGGCGCGACAGTCTCTATGCCGCTGAGCTGGGATGAAGTGAAGCCCGGTTTGACCATCCAGCATTTCAATATTCTTAACGCGCTTGACCGCCTGAAAGAAACCGGTGATCTGTTTAATGGCGTATTAGGTGAAGGGATTGATCTCGAAAAAACACTCAAAAAGGCGCAGGCCACTTTTAAATAATATGAAAAAATTAGCAAGCAGTATCATCGGCGGGATCGCCGGGGCCGTCGCACTGAATATATTACACCAGGCCGTTAAACAATTCGATCATGACGCGCCGCGCGTTGATCTGGTGGGCGAAGAAGCCATTACCAAGGGACTGGGAAAAGCGGGTATGACGCCACCAACCGGCAACACTTTATTTACAATAACAATGGCAGCTGACCTGATAAGCAACGCCGCTTATTACAGTGTGATCGGTGCCGGCAAAAAGAAACAGCTACCGTATATCGGTGTGATTGCCGGGCTTTCGGCAGGTGTTGGCGCATTAACGTTGACCAAGCCAGTGTGGCTAAGCGATGCGCCGGTAACGCGAACTGACAAAACCAAGATCCTGACGGTGGCGTGGTACACTTTCGGCGGCATTGTAGCAGCCAGCGTCATCAGGGCCTTACGTAAATAAAACGGCAAATGGTAAGCCTGCTCGGAATATAACGATAATACAGCGCAGCAACTATTTGTTGCACCAGCATTTTTCCTAACAATATTTAACCTCATCCCAAACCTGCTCCCCCTTTTTGCGCCAGGTGAAAGGCTTCCCGCAAGTGGCACAAACCTTTTGCGGCAAGTTTGCTTTTTTAACCCCTTTCATGCTTCCAATGGATTTTTAAACGGGCGTATTGTTCATTAGCTTCGGCGGTTTTCCAACTACTAAAAAACACTTCCGCCGCTTTCGCTTTTTCGTCCTCGCCGGTACCTTTTTCCAGCAACTGATAATCATGCTCCTTATCATATTTTATGCCGCCCTTATAGTTGGCATACCGGCGGGCACGGGTAAAACCCATCTGTAAATATTTGCGGGCCATATCGGCACCAACGAAATCACCAGCAGCCAGGTAACTTAAAAACAGCTCATAAATCTTGGCGCTGCTTTCTCTGGCGATGGCTTCCGTTTTGAAGCGCCAGTATGGTCCGATCTCACTTTTATAGGGCTCGCAGATCAATACCCCCTGCTCACCTTTGCCCACATGATATTGTTCGGGATGCGCCCGGTAATCAATATTAGGGTGCCAGGCATATTTACCTTTATCAAAATTAAGATAGCTGGGTTGATCAGGCATGATTAAACTTCTTTAAGCTGAATCCATGCAGGTGCGTGATCGCTGGAATGCTCCCAGCCACGCACGTCTTTATCCACACCGGAAGATTGCAGCCGCTGCATGAGCACCGGGTCGAGCAGGAAATGATCCAGCCTTAAACCGGCGTTCCGGCCATACGCGTTGCGCAAGTAATCCCAAAAGGTATAGGTGGGTTCATCAGGATGTAAATGACGGATGGCATCCGTCCAGCCCGTTTTGAGCAGTTCCCGCCAAAGCTTACGGGCCTCGGGACGGAACAAAGCATTCTCTGCATATTTTTCCGGCTTGTAAGTATCCAGCTCGGTCGGCATAATATTATAGTCGCCAATCAGCGCTACCGGCAAGCCAAATCCTTGCAATTTTTTACCATGCGTCGTCAGCCGCTTGATCCATTTTAACTTATAATCGAATTTAGTACCGGGAAAGGGATTACCGTTAGGCAGGTATAAACAGCCGATTACTACGCCGTTAATGAAGGCCTCAATATAACGGCTCTGCGTATCATCCGGGTCGCCATCCAGGCCGCGCCGGGTTTCCTGAATCTCGCCATAACGGGACAATATGGCTACACCATTCCAGCTTTTTTGACCCTGCCAGATGGCGTGGTAACCGGCTTCCAGTAATGGCTGCTTCGGAAATCTGTTATCTTCGCATTTTAATTCTTGCAAACAAACGATATCTGGCTTGGCCTCCGCCAGCCAGCGTAGTAAATTGGTCAGCCGTCCATTAATACCGTTGATGTTGTAAGTCGCTATTTTCACAAGCTTATAACATCTCGCACATAATATAGTTGCCGGAGTTAAAACTTAATTAGCTTCCGGCGCTTATCTATACCTATGACAACTGTAAAAAATGTTCAGGCACTCAGCGCAGAAAAGCTGTTTGACGTATTAAAGACGGGCTTTGCCGATTATATCAACGAGAAACTGGATTCAAACCTCGCCATTGAATTCGCGCATGTATTTAACGAGATCAATCTGTCCTTTCCCGAAGTGATCGACGGCACAGCAATCAACATCGCTGTTGCAGATGACGAACTTACCGTTACGCTGCTGGCTACGGAAAGTGATTATAATGCCGGGTTGCTGGAGGAACACCTGATCGGTTATCTCGAACAAGAGGCATCATAATTAATATCGTGGTTGTTTTTGAAAAAAAGGCTGATATGAAGCAAGGATTAATGATCGATATGGATGGCGTTATCTACGCCGGCGAAGAACTGATAAAAGGTGCCGATGTATTTGTTAAACGCTTACTGAAGGACAAAATACCATTTACTTTTCTGTCCAATAATAGTTCTAAGAGCCGCGCTGATGCTGTAGAAAAGCTGGCTAAGCTGGGTATCAAAGTGACCGAAAAGCATATTTATACCAGCGCAATGGCAACAGCCACCTTTCTGACGGACCATTACCCTGATTGTAGCGCCCATGTATTAGGCGAAGGCGGTTTATTGAAGAGCCTGAAAAATGCAGGTATCCGCATAACAGACAAGAAACCTGATTTGGTTGTTTTGGGTGAAGGACAGGAGTTTAGTCTGGACAAAGTACATAAAGCCGTTGACATGATCCTGGCTGGCGCGCGCTTTATCGCCACGAACCGTGACCCATCGCCGCGCCGGGAAGGTTGGAACAACCTGGGCATTGCAGCTACAGCGGCAATGATCGAAGAAGCAAGCGGGCGCGAACCTTTTGTGATCGGCAAGCCGAGTCCTGTCATGATGCGTTCGGCGGCTGCTTATATGGGATTGAAACCCGAAGATGTCACGGTGATCGGTGATACGATGGAAACCGACATCATCGGCGGTATTTTTATGGGATTCAAAACGATACTCGTACTTTCCGGGATTACAGACAAGGAACAGCTGATTAAATATGGCTACCGGCCGCACCTTGTCGTGGATTCTGTTGATGAGATCGAGTTTCCATTAGCATGGTGGAAAAATAAAGGATCAAAAAAATGAAACCGAACCCGGCGTCAGGCTACAGGGTTCGCATTTTCGAGGAAGCCGCCTACTGTTGAAAGGAGAGATTCCAGGTCAAACGGCTTATACAAGATACCGTCGCATCCGCCCGGGTTGGCGTCCTCGTTCCGCGTAAAATATGCAGAGAAGATAACCACAGGGATATGCCTGTTTTCCGGTGTGTCCTTCAATTGCCTGCAAAGATCGCCTCCATTAGTATCCGCCAGTTTATAATCCAGGAGGATGAGGTCTGGCGAAAAGTCCCTTACGGCATCAAATAGCTGGCTGCCCAGTGATATATCCAAAACTTCAAATTGCTCATACCGGAGCGCTTCGGTAACGACATCCAGGATGGCCTGGTGGTCGTCTAAACTCAAAATACGTTTATTCAAACCTTGAGTCTTAACCTATAATATCGGGTAACGGGTAAGAGCGTGTCAGAAACTTAAGCGGTCCGTTGTATGGTAGGTGATGTATAGGTATAACAATCCAGGAGCGAAATGTTTTGCCTCAAAACTCAACCGCCCTAACATCACCCGCTATTCTCCGGATAAAACAGGAATATTTTATTGATCATGCTATTTCCTCCAGATTCTTTATGCGGAATATTTCGCGCGCGATCAATCTACAGTTTGCGCCCAGTTCATCCAGCGTACAACAGATCGTCTTTATCTTTACAGGGAGTTCGTTGATAGTTTCCATCAGGTCAACATGGAGCAAACAGTCCATAACATTGCCGTTGCCTTGCAATTGCGCGAAGAGCGCATATGCCGCTTCGCGGTCGTTGCCAAAGAAGTATTGACCATAGTTGGTGTACCCCTGCGGTGTTTTCAGGCTCAATAGGATATAGAATTGTGTTTCCATAACATCTAAAAATTCGAAAAGCCCCTGCAAGCAGGAGCCCTTCGGTTAAAAACTCTAAAGCACTTATTTAATCTCGATCTGACGGCGTACCGCTTTGGCTTCTTCGCGTTTAGCAATATCGATGCGCAGGATGCCATTGGTATAGGAAGCTTCGATATTGGCATGATCAGCGCTTTCAGGCAGGGTGAATGAACGTACAAAAGAGCCATAGCTGTATTCACGTTTGCTATAGTTCTTTTGGTTGTCCTGGTGGTCAGCGCTTTGTTCCACCGAAATGCTCAGCTGGTTGCGTTCCAGGTTTAGTTTGAAATCCTCTTTTTGCAGACCCGGCGCGGCCAGCTCCACATGGTAGTTATTCTCGCTTTCGCTGATATTCACCGCAGGTACACGAGCCACCAAGCGGTCGCTAAAGAAAGTGTCATTGAAGATTGAATCAAAAACATCATTAAAGCCCGGCATTAATGTGTTGTTAGCTTTGTTGTTGAATTTAACTAAGGTCATGGCCTTTTCTCCTTTAAGTTTTACTTTAAAAAATAATTGAACAAAAGATTAATTAAACTTAACAGGCTTATTACAAGGGTTATGCCAACCGGTTAACGCTGAAAAATTTGCAGATGTTGAATGAAAAGTTTTCAGCGCTGCTGTCATTTTTTCCGTGATCGTGCTCAGGCCGGTTTGATATTTAACCCCACCAGGACCTTTTCCTTATCCGATAGATCGCCTACCAAGATCCGGACGGGTGCGGGCAGTTTCCGAATTAAAGTGGGAATGGCGATAATCTGTGCACTGGATGCTAATTCAGGATGTTTTTTCAGGTCGATGACTTCCAGTGAATAACCATCCTGGAGATGCTCTTGATAATATTTATTGATATTTTCAATGGCGCGGTCTGCTTTTTGGGTTTGACCCGCAATATAAAGTGTTAAAATGTGTTTTTCACTGCTCATAGCTCTAATGATTTATTTGACAGCACCGGAACAAGGTGTTTGTGCGGGTTAGCCTAAATAAACATGTGCTGGGTAAGAGAGTGGAAACTTAAACGGTACGTTATCGAGATAGGAAATTCTGTATATAGTAAACAAATAAGCCCGGAATTGTTTTTACAGCCGGGCATAGCGCTAAATTAAAATCAATTCCAAGGGCTATTTTGTTTCCTGATACTCGATCAAACCGTTCACCAGTTTCTGCCACTGTCCGCCGGACAATCCCACCCTTGCCATCAGTGCGATGGCCGTATTACGGATCTTGTCATGCAGGTCAACCGCTTCGTTATTCGGAGTTTCGTTCCTGCCGTGAGCCCCTGCACTCACCACCAGGCCGTCCCGCCGCACAATGACGGTGTTTGTCGATTCGTCAGTGTAAAAATGCGCGATTTCCGCAGCTGCCTTGCGCGGATCGGCTACCGGCCGCAACGTCATCAATACATATTCCTCTGCCGTATGCGCGCCGCCTTCGGAAGCCAGCTTTTCAACCAGCACCCACTCGACACCGCCGCCGGCGTCCGGTCCCGGGCCCGGCAGATCAATACTGATAAAAAAGCCTTCTTCAGCCATCACTTCTAATTCCTGACCCTGGTTATTGCATAGCGTAGACTTCGCCGAACCGACACCGGCGTAATTATGCCAGTTGTTCACCGACAGCATTCGCCCGGCGGCTACGTGGAAGGCCTTATGCGTGGCATCCAGTGTGTCAAACTTTTGTTCGTGGGTAAAATCGGTTTGCCGCCCGGTGTGTTGCTGCGGCAATTGTTCCAGCGCTGTTTTCATGATTTTATATCCGTTAGTAATCCATCCATTCGAGCTTGCTGATATCAAACCTCAGGGCAGTAGCCTTTTGCAAAAATCGTTGTTTCATTTCCTCGGGCATGCTGCTTTCGCGCGATAATAACCACAGGTAACCCATTCCGCTACCGGAAACTAAAGCATACTGGTAATCATCATCTATATCGAGGATATTGTAATCCAGATAGATCGGCAGGAAATATGCGACCTCCAATTGGCCTCGGGTTTCTGCCCCTTTGAATTTGATGGTACCCGTGGCTTCCACTGCTTTGTTTTTAACAGGATTAAAGGCGCGGGTTACCACTTTGATCGTTCCGTCCTCGTTCAGCAAATATTCTTCCGTTAAATCGTGCAGGTCCTTTTCAATCAGGTTAGGCAGGCGGGCTACTTCATTCCATTTACCTAAATATCTCTCCTTATCAAACGGGTCGACAACGGCGCTGCCGGGAATTTTCTTCTTCGGCCAAAGTGCGTAAGCGATGCCGGCAACGCCGGCAGCTGCAGCAACGCCAATCAATGCTTTGCCTCTTTTCATACGATTAATCTTTGATCACTGCATCCGTTGCCACTTTCGCCGCTTTTTTAGGGATGATGGTTTTTTTATCGATCACCTCGGCTGCGGTATCGCTTACCGCCTCTTTTACTTTACGGGTAATTTGCCTGCGGTATTGTGCACCTTTATCGGTGAGATATAACCAGCCGAGGGTGATGCCCGCTGTAACACCAACGGCAAGTCCGACGATTAGGCCAGTATGGTCATCTTTTTTAAATGGATTTTTCATAAAAGGGTAACAATACTTCCCCCCAATTGTTAGCGGTTAAAACGGATATGCGCCAGATAGGGCTATCTTTCTAAATTTCATATTTGAAATTTGATATTCATCAACACAACTGGTTATCTGATCGGCACGGAACAGTGTGGTCAAGCATGCCGGAATCTTCAAATTGAGTCCTATGCCAAGCTATTCGATGGGGCCGATATGCCTCATCGAATGAATGGCCAATCAACTACGGATCTCCCTGCGCATAAACAGATAATATCCTAAGGCGAAACAACCGGTCGTTGCCGCCAAAAGCCCGCTGAGCTGAGGCCAAACGAGCATCAGGCTTTGAGCGAACGGCAGCGGCGAAGGGATGGCTCCTGCCATTTGTTCCATGGTCAGCGGACCGAGGCTGCGTACCGATGGCAACAACATGGTCGTAACGGCATCTGTGTAAAGCTGGTTTGGCGATACCCGAAGGATATTCAGTATCATCTCATTATAACTGATCGCCTGTTCCTGCGACAATTGCGAAGCATCGGGTAAAACGGATTTCAGGATCAGATTTACGATGAGCTGATAAAAAATGGTGAAGAAAAGCCAAAGGCCTACAGCTGTGATCGCCGAAGTAGCAGCCTGCCTGAATACTATCGAAAGCAGCATGGACATGCATAGCCAGAAAGCAACATATGTGATCGTCACAAAAACGAACGCCACGATGCGAAATAATTCCTGCGGCTCCATGCGTACGCCCATTAGAAGCAAGCCGGCTCCGATCATCAGCAAGGTTAGGGTTACAAATAAGCAGCTTATGATCAGCAACGCGCTGCTAAACTTCGCAAGCAGCAGATTATCCCGGTAGACCGGCTGCGCCATCAGGCGGATAAGCGTCCCGCTATTTCTTTCCGAATTAATGGCATCAAAGCCAAGGCTGATGCCGAGCAACGGTGCCAGGAAGCTTAGAAAAATATGGAAGGGCGGAATCGAATTATCCGTTGCCGTCAGTAATTTCAAATACAGGAAATTGAGGTTCGGGTCATGTGAATTTCCGGTTGCCGATTTGATATTGGACAGGGAAGCATACATTGCTGCGATGAACGTGAGTACAATCAGCGAAATCATAATGATAAAGCGCCAGCTGCGTATGTGATCAGCCGTTTCCTTTTGCAGCAACACCGCAAAAGCACCTGTATCAGGCCATTTTTTTATAATCGTCTTTTTCCGTACCGGATTCGAAATATTTCTGGTAAATATCGTCAAGTCCATAATTCCTTTGATTTACACTAATTATATTATAATCGTTTTCCACAAAAAAGCGCACCAGCGCCGGCGTGATGCTTTGGCTGGCTGTAACTTCAACCGTATGACCATAACTGGCAATATCATCGATGAGATCCCAGGCCGCTAACACCGGTTGATGTGGCCATGGGTCCGGCAAAGGATGCTCCAGGCTTATAACGGTTGTATATCCGTTCTTCCCGAACAACTGTTTCGACAATGTTTCTATATTGCCTTCTGCCAAAAGCCGGCCTTCCACAAATATCCCCACCCTATCGCAGACCTGCTGAACATGATGCAGGTGGTGCGAGGAAAGCAAAACGGTGAGTTTCTGTTCGCGGCTTAGCTGCCTGATCAACACCAGGAAATCTTTTACGCCTGCCGGATCAATGCCAAGCGTAGGTTCATCCAGGATGATCACTTCAGGGTCTTTAATGAGTACATCGGCCAGGCCCAGACGCTGTTTCATTCCCCTGGAAAATGCCGATGTCTTTTTGTCTCGCGCCTCAGTCAACCCGACAAGCTCAAGGACCCGGTTAGCTTTTTCTTTAACCTCTGTCCCCGATAAACCGTTCAGCCTCCCGATGTATTCCAGATTTTCCAACGCAGTCATATGATCATAAAATCCAACGCTGTCGGGCATATAACCGACCTTCTTCTTTACCTTTATTGCATCACTGGTTGCGTTGTATCCACAAACCGTTGCTGTTCCCCCGCTCGGTTCCGTAAGACCCAGCATCATGAGGATGCTGGTCGTCTTTCCAGCTCCGTTAGGGCCGAGCAGTCCGAATATCTCACCTTCGTAAACCTCCAGGTTGAGGTTGTCAACAGCTATTTGACGGCCATAATTTTTAGTCAGGCCCTCCAGTTGTATGATAGGATTTTTCATTGGTGATCTGGAGTTTATCTTCGGCCGTATTTGCGGATAAGGTAGTAAACAATGCCAATGGCGAACATGATAGCCAGTATACCCAACCAACCGGCAAGCAGCGATGTTTTAACTTCCATGCGGAAAGCCGCCTGCGAATTTGCGCTGCTGTTTGACGCGGTTAAAGTAGCAGCGTAGTCGCCGGCAAGTGTTTTATCCGGAACTTTAAGGGTCACTGTAACATTTCGCGATTCGGCAGGCTTTAGTTCGTTAATAGCCGATGGTTCAAAAGTTGCTTCCCATCCTGGCGGCAACTGGCTGGTTAGCTGTACATTGTTAAGGGAAAGGGAGCCCGGGTTTTTTACAATTAACTGAAGCTGCTTCTGGCTTCCTGAAGTAACATCCTCGCTTAACCTTCCCGTCGGCGTGGTTAAGGTAACATTATATGTCCCCCTGACCACCGCTTCAAGTGTTACTGCCAGGCTGTCCTTGCTTGATATGGCACGAATTGGAATTTTATATTTTCCCGGTCTGGCATCCGCCGCTGCATTTATCTCCACCGAAATATCCCGTGATTTACCAGCCTCAATATTGATGGAGGTCACCTGGATGCCATCGACCTTACATGCTATCATCCAACCTGGCGGCAGGCTGGTCTGCAAATCATAGACCTGCGCTTCGGCTGATCCGTTCTGTAATGTGGTACTGTAACGGAATGTTTCATTAGTTGCGGCCTCTATATTGATGAGTTTCGCATTGAACGCAGACTTTGTATTTGACCCAGACTGCTGTGCCCGGGCATTTGAACATAAAACAAGAAAGAAAAAAAACTGAAAAGCGCGGCGTAGAACGCTTAAGGGTGTTGTAGATAATCTGGATAACATGATTCAACGACTAAAATGGTTAATAATAGCTTTAAAAAAATGCTTTAAAAATTGGTTTAAGGGTTAAAAATTGATGATTCAAATAAAAAAGGATGTTTAGACTCTTACAATACCTTTAACATTTTTTAACAAATGAAGGCATGTATTAGCCCTCGCCGGGACATTCGGCGTGTAATTCAAGCGTAGTTGATTATCCGGCTTCAGTCAATGATACAATGCCTCGCTGGTTTGAAAATGATATTTCAGCGGAAGAGCGCAAACATCTCAACGCTTTTTTCAGGGTTAATGTGAACAGCAGAAACATACAGCAAATGATGCTGGAAGCTTGCTATGGTTCGGTAAAAGCTATAGGAGGCGACGATTTACGCCCCGATAGGCTAGCCGCAATTCTTCGGCCGCTCGTATAAAAATATAACCGCTGAGATACAACCTTAGCAATCGTTTACACCGAAAAAATCACCGCTGGCAAGGATTTTGTATAGTTCGGGCGAAATATTAAATATTAACTTTTTTCCAGTGGACAGTTTACACAACGGTGAGTTTAACATTTCTCATGAAACGGCGAAAGAAGATTTCAGCCTGCTTTTACAAGCGCTGGATGCTTCAATTTCCGGAATTATTTTAACGGATAACCGCTTGCCGGACAATCCGATCATATATTGTAACAAGGCGTTCGAAACCATTTCCGGTTATCAACGGAATGAAATTATAGGACACAACTGTCGTTTTTTGCAGAAGGAGGACCGGGATCAGAAAGAGCGCGAGACGCTGCGCAAAGCGATACGCGACGGTGTAAGCTGCATCGTCGATATTCGGAACTACCGGAAGGACGGCTCCTTGTTCTATAATGAACTATACATGTCGCCCATCAAAGATGACCGTGGCCGGGTCAGCTATTTTATCGGTGTTCAAAATGACGTGACCCGCCGCAAAAAGGCAGAGCTCGATCTCCGTCATCAGCAGGAATTGATGGAAAAACGCATTTCGGAACGTACGCAAAGCCTGAAAGAAAGTGAAGATTATCTCGCCAGTATCGTGCAGACCGTCAGAGAAAGCCTGATCGTACTGGACTCTGATTTCCGGGTATTAAGCGTTAATGATCATTTCCTGAAAACTTTTAAAGTGACCGCCGGAGATACAATCGGAAAATTGCTTTATGACCTCGGTAATGGCCAATGGAACATTGCACCGCTGAAAGAACTGTTGGAAAATATTTTACCGACCAATAACCCAGTCGAAGAATTTGAAGTAGAACATGACTTTCCGCATATTGGCAAGAAGCTGATGGTGCTGAACGCTCACCGGATCGAGCTGGAAGGCCAGTACAAGGATCGGATTCTGATCGCTATTGAAGATATTACGGACCGCCGCGAGATCGAAAAACGGAAAGATGATTTTCTCTCGATAGCCAGCCATGAACTCAGAACACCACTGACCACCATCAAAGGCCTGGTGCAGATAATGCAGCGCATGGTGCCGCCGGAACTGGGTGAAAGGTTCAGATCCGTTCTGGACAAAACTGGTATTTATGTGGATCGTTTGAATAACCTCATCGCCGAGCTGCTGGACGTTTCCCGTATCCAGACCGGCAATATCGAATTGCACAAAGACCTGTTCGACTTCGATAAGAGTGTTCATGAAGCGGTTGAGAGTATTCAGGCGGCCACCAAATCCCACCAGATCCAGGTAAGCGGAAGTACCGGTGAAATGCTATCTGCTGATGAATCGCATATTGTGCAGGTCATTAATAATCTCTTGTCCAACGCGATCAAATACGCCCCCGACCATAAAGAAATCGAAGTGTACCTTTCTCGGGTAAGCAATTTCGTTAAATTCTCGGTGAAAGACCAGGGCATGGGCATCCGGGTGGAGGACCAAAAAAAGATCTTCGACCGATTTTACCGCGTCGGTGAAATACAACAGCGTTTCCCGGGCATGGGGATCGGCCTTTATATCTGCGACCAGATCATCAAAAACCATGGCGGCACTCTTTGGGTGGAAAGCGAACCCGGCAAGGGATCAACTTTTAGTTTTACACTTCCTTTAAACAAACAGGCAGCCTGATGGATACGAAAAGGATAGTGATATGTGATGACGATGAAGGCATATTGGATATGCTGGAGATCGTCCTGGAAGGTAGCGGTTATACGATTATTCCTGTGCAAAACAGCCTGCACATTTACGATGTGATCGACCGCGAGCATCCTGACCTTTTATTGCTGGATCTCTGGATGCCGGTATTGTCGGGCGATCAGGTATTGAAAAGCCTGCGCAAGAACCCGAAGACCCATGAACTTCCGGTGATCATCATATCGGCCAGCCGTGACGGAAAGCAAATTGCTGCGGACGCAGGTGCGACCGATTTCATGGCTAAACCTTTTGACCTGGATTTTCTGCTGCAAAAGATTCAGCTATATGTCAATTGATCAGATGGATCTCAGTCTCATTTAATTTTAATAAAAAGCGCGCTGTTTCCGGCGCGCTTTTCTAAATGGCATTTAACGAAATGCGCACCGAAGAAATGGAAGCATCTCCTTAGGGCTTATGTGTCTTCGCTGGAATTTTGGCACTGAAGCTGAAATTTTTTCAGCTCAAAACTGAAAAAATTTCAGAATTACAGCCATGGCATGAGGCTTGTATTTAAGTTCTCAGTTTAATTAATCTTTTGTTCAATTGTTTTTTAAAGTAAAATTTAAAGGAGAAAAGGCCATGACCTTAGTTAAATTCAACAACAAAGCAAACAACTCATTAATGCCAGGCTTTAATGACGTTTTCGATTCGATCTTCAACGATACTTTTTTCAGCGACCGAATGGTGACACGTGTACCTGCCGTAAACATTGGCGAAAGTGAAAACAACTATCATGTCGAGTTGGCAGCGCCAGGATTGAAGAAGGATGATTTCAAACTCAATCTGGAAAGAAATGTGCTCACCATCTCTGTAGAACAAAGCTCAGAACAAGCGGATAACCAAAAGAATTACAGTAAGCGTGAATACAGCTACAGTTCCTTTGTGCGCTCCTTTACATTGCCCGACAGCGCCGACCATGGCCGGATCGAGGCCAGCTATACCGATGGTATCCTTCGCATCGATATCGCTAAGCGCGAAGAAGCCAAAGCGGTGCGTCGCCAGATTGAGATCAAATAAGTGTTAAATAATTTTTATTGAATTAATTGGGTCCCCGCAGGCCGGGGTTCCTTTTGATTTTATCATCATTATGGAAACACAGTTTTACATCCTGTTAAGCCTTAAAACCACACAAGGCTTTGTAGATTACGGGCAGTACTTCTTCGGGAATGAGCGTGAGGCGGCGCACGATTTGTTTCGGCAGCTTAAGGGCGACCCCGATATGATGGCCAACTGCCCGCTACATATCGATCTCATGGAGACGGTTGACAGCCTGCCGGTAAAAATTAAAAGTATCTGCTGCACATTGGAAGAACTCGGTTTCAATTGCAAACTTATTGCCAAAGAGATCTTCCGTTTAAAGAATCTGGAGGAGCTGCCATGAAAGAGAATATCGGTTTTTATGGCTCGCTGCTTTTTTCGCTGTTGTTCTGCGTCATGTTGTTTGATAGCATCTTATTGCTAACGGGCAAAATTCATCATGTTCCCGGTAGCCACAGGCAAGTGATGCTGATCGGCTTATTACTTTGGTTCGTTTTACTGTTCCTGGGAAGCGATCGCGATGATGACCTGGCAGGGCAACTTTGATTAATACCTGGCTTTAACTTGCAGGCCAGTTGTTGTAAATTGCTATCATTTGTTATTCGGAGCCTTAAACCAAAAACTATTCTAACCGAAAGTCTCCCGGATATCTTTACAACTTCAACCGTCTATGGTTATCATTTCGCGGTAACGTATTTTGCAGTAATTAACAGCAACAGTGTTCTGTCAGCTTTTGCTTCATCATAGTTTTCTCTAATCAGTTGCTTAATCTGCTTGTTTTTCAGCTTTACAGCGGCCATTTCCAGAACCTGAAACGATGCCATTTCCATGCTTTCAATATTCTGGAGATAAAACGCGATCGAAAGGTCCCGCAACTCAGCGTCTTTACTGTGCAGTTTAATGTCTTCAAAAGCGTCATCGATCAGCCCGGACAGGCCGCTGAAATTACCACCTTCGCGATCTGCCTCCAACATGGTATAAATAATATCCATCCTGGCCAACTGCTTTTCCACGTCTTCTAAAGTTTCGAGGATCGCCGAACGCAGGTCTGCGAAATGAGCCTCCCCCGCAATCTCCGGAAGATGTTTGATCAGGTGCGTTTTGGCGGCGTAAATTTTGTTGAGGTTATTGATAAAATAAACCCTTAGTTTTTGCGGTCCAACGAAGATATGGCCACGTTTAGATTGGTTTGATTTTTCTTCCATAGGTTCAACTAAATTACAAATATCATATCGCAATAAACGCTAAGGATGAAATTTCCGGGATTTTATTTCAGGCGAGGCGCGCTTTTACCCTTAATAAAAGGTCATAAATATCGAAAGGCTTTTTAATATAAAAATCGGCTCCGCATTGGTTAGCAATCATCTCGAGATCGGTTTCCGCTGAGACAAGCACAACCGGTAATTTATTTTCAGGATAATTAGCTTTAATTTCAGCGCAGATCTGGTCTCCTCTTTTCTCTGATCCTGCTATGCGTACATCCAGCAAGATAAAATCAGGATTGATAATGTGAATGTTGTTAGCTGCTTCACCTGTATTTGAAACGACAACGTTGAAACCCTCATCCCGGAAAATCACATGCAGGATATCTAAAATGTCTTCGTCGTCATCAATGATAAGTATCCGCTTGTTCATATCTAAATGATATCAATATCCATACCCGCGGTGATTAAAAGGAGGCTTATTCCAACATTTTTTAATATGCAGTATAAGACGGCTTTTCTTAACATCATCAAATTCGGCGGTACCGATCGTTATCGTCAGTTATCGATTGAAATATATTTTTATTGTCCTATTTAAACGAGACGCTGTCCTGTTTTAACTTTAAGGCCGGGTATGTTACGGGCCGGCCTTTAATTGGGGGCCGGATCCAGAATAGTCGCAAAATGTGTAGGAAAGCCCCGGAAGTTTACCGGGTTCGCGGCGAAAATTGTCGTCAGTCTATTGTTAGTTTCCGGATAGGTAAAAACCCTATAACCGGGCAAGGAAAATGTACGTGTCCGCGGCCATGGCCTAATTTGACAAGAAAACGGCTTCAATTTTCGTAAAATCAATTGGCTTGGATAAAAAGGTTTCAACCCTTGGATTTGCATGTGATTTCATGATATCCGCCTGATCGATCGACGATGATAAAACATAAATTTTGCTCTTGCACAAAGGATCAATATTCAAACGGTTATACTCATCCATAAATTGCCAGCCATCCATCACCGGCATAGCCAGATCAAGAAAAATATAGTCAGGCAAAAGGTCAGGAGCCTGCGCCTTCAAAGTCATAAGCTTCTCTATTGCTGCGAGTCCGTTTTTGCAGGTGTCAACAACAGGATGACGAAGCGTTTTTTTAATCATCAGTTTGAAGATGACCGTATCTATTTCGGAATCTTCAATTAGCAAAATTTTGGCAGGCCGCGTTTGTGGAGTCACATTTTATGAACGGAACTGTTTTGCAGAATGTTGCGCTGTAACAATATTGTTAATTCAATTAAAGTAACCTGACTGCATATAATATCAATTGGTCATCATTCACAGTGTTTTAGTTCCAAAATACTATATTAGTTGACTGTAAGCGCAATACATTACCGAAAGTCTCCCTACAACTATATCGCAAGCAGCCCGCATCACTGTGGGCTTTTTCATAGAGCTCTCTGAATGCGATCTGATAAAACGCTTTCCTCAAGTAAATCGATGACGGTTCTTGAATAAACCTTAAACAACATTTTAGCCAACAATATTCCTCAATTCGGGTTATTAGTTGGAATATTCCAAACGACATAATTTTCGAGAGTGGCTTCAGATTATACATTTTTAGCGGGGGATGGTGAACATCACCACCTGATCAAACGAACGAATTGGGCGGCCACCAGTTTAGGTGAGCCCGGCAACTGGCCGGAAAGCCTGCGCTCTGCTGTAAGCATTGTGCTTAACTCCGGCTTTCCTATCGCTATTTACTGGGGCCCGGATTTCAGCCTGATCTATAACGAACCATGGAGTGCCATTCCCGGAAAAAAACATCCTTGGGCTTTGGGGCAGCCAGGCGCAACAGTCTGGCCGGAGATATGGGCCGGGCTTAAGGAAGAATTTGAATCCGTGCTTTTCAACGGCGCATCCTACCGACGTCCCGACGCACCTTTGTACATGCATCGCTTTGGCTATACGGAGGAGTGTTATTTCGATTATAGCCTGTCGCCCATAAAAGCAGCAGACGGCAGCACCGGCGGTGTTTTCAACGCAGTTATTGAAACCACTTTCCGTGTGATCAATGACCGCCGGAACCAGTTGTTAGTTGCGCTGATGAACCGTAAGAACGAAGCGCACCATCTCCCGGCTGCCGTTCGCCTTATTAACGAGACATTACAGATGGCGGAAGCCGATATCCCTTGTTTTGCACTTTACGGATCGCAAAACGGTGAGCAGGAATCTCTGCTGACAGCGGCTTGCTGGGATGCAGCGCGGTTGAAAAAGGTTCCGAATGGGCACATACCGGTTATTAAGAGCATATATACTGACAGTGTCAGCAATTACTGGCCGGAGCCGATTGCTGAAGCGTTTTCCGCTCCGATCTCGCACGGAGATGCTGCAATGTGCGGCCGTCTCGTTGTCGGTATCTCGGCCCGTAAAAGACTCGACGAAGATTACCGTTTGTTTATCACCACAGTTGGCTTGCATGTCGGTACGATACTGAACAACGCATTGGCCTACGAATTGAATATGGCTTATCAGGACCAGCAAAGCCTTAATGAGGAACTGGCTTCCGCCAATGAAGAACTTGCTGCTACGAATGAGGAACTCCATTCAACCCAGGTGAATCTGAGCCGGTTGAATGCCGATCTGGAATTTCGGGTTAGCGAAAAGACCGAAGAGATCCGTCTGGAACGGGATAAACTAAAACGGTTTTTTATGCGCGCCCCTGCCGGCATCTGTATCCTTTCCGGCCCGGACCTTGTTTTCGAACTCGTGAATGGCCGTTACCAGGAGTTCCTTCCGGAACGGGAACTGCTCGGCCGCCCCATCTTCGAAGCGTTGCCGGAGATCGAGGACCAGCCTATCGGTGATATCCTGCGGGCCGTCTACCAAACAGGAATGGCCTACGAGGGCAACGAGCTGTTCGTTCCTTTAACCGATCCGCAAACCGGTCAACTTGCTGACCGTTACTTTAACTTTACTTATCAGCCACGTTCTGACAATACCGGTGTAACCGACGGCATTATGGTTTTCGCTTATGATGTCACAGAATTAGTATCCGCCCGTAAACGTTCTGAAAAAATTGAAGCGGACCTTCGCGACCTCGTGATGAATTCGCATTATCCGCTGATGATCCTTCGCGGGCCCGAATTTATTGTCGAGATCGCTAACCGTCCCCTTGCGGATTTCTGGTATAAGCGACTGGAGGAGATCATCGGGCGCAAGCTTTTTGATATATTGCCCGAACTGATCGACCAGCCATTTCCGGCACTGCTTAAACGGGTTTATGAAACGGGCGAACCCTACGGCCAGCAGGAAGAAACATTTTATGTCGAAAGCGAGAGCGGACGGCTGACTAAATATATCAGCTTTTATTACGATCCGGTACGGGATCCCGGGGGAAAGGTCAATGGGATCATTGTTACTGCCGCGGACATTACCGATATGGTAGAATCCCGGCAACTCCTGCAACAGAGTTACACCGAGCAGCAATCGCTTACAGAAGAAATTGCCGCTATGAATGAGGAACTCACGACAAGCAACGAGGAACTCAGCGAAACGCAGGGTCTTTTGGAACAAACCATCGTCGGCTTACAGCAAAGTGAAGAACGCTTCCGGTTTCTGCTTAATGCCATCCCTCAACAGGTCTGGACGGCCAATCCGGATGGTTCATTGATTTATGTTAACGATGTTGTATGTACGGACTTCGGGGAACAATCCAACGAAAAGATCGTTGGCGCGGGATGGCAGGACTATATACATCCTGACGACCTGCCCGGCGCACTGGAAAAATGGGTCCGTTGCCTGCATAACGGAAGGGAATATCTGACCGAATACAGGCTGCGATTCGCCGACGGCAAATATTACTGGCACCTCTCCCGAGCACAGCCGCTAATCGAAAATGAGCAGATCACGTTATGGATTGGTACCAATACCAACATACACCTGCAGAAGACCAACGAATTTAAGAAAGATGAATTCATCAGCATTGCCAGCCACGAACTCAAAACCCCGCTGACTACAGTTAAAGCATTCTTCCAGCTCGCCCAGCGGGAAATCAGCCTGCAACCGAGAATAAAACCGATGATTGGCAAAGCCCAGCGGCAACTTGACAGGCTTGGCCGCCTGATCGATGATCTGCTCGATGTTTCACGCATCAACGCTGGAAAAATGACCTATAACAGGGAGGAATTTGACTTTAAGGTGATGCTGGCGGAGGTTGTTGAAAGTATGCAGCATACCACAAATAGTCATAGGATCATCCTTGACTCCGATTGCCAGGTAAATTACCGGGGAGACCAGCATCGTATCGAACAGGTACTGGTTAATCTGATCGGTAATGCCGTCAAATATTCACCAGACGCAAACGAGGTGATCGTGCGCTGTACAAAAGAAAATCAGAACATCATCGTATCTGTGCAGGATTTCGGAATCGGCATCGCGCAGGAACATCTGAAAGGGCTGTTCGACCGTTTTTACAGGGTGGATAATTCATCGGCACGCTTCCAGGGCTTAGGCTTAGGATTGTTCATCGCCGCCGAGATCGTTAAACGCCACGGCGGTAGTTTCTGGATCGAAAGCGAGCCGGGAAGCGGATCTACCTTTTATTTTTTGCTGCCGCTCAGCGGAAAGCAGCATTTTGCAGACTTCGAGACCGATCAGGAAACCTACTACGAGGGGAGTTTCATTTCCATTCATTACCGGGAGAAAGGCCGGTATATGTACGTCGACTGGAAAGGTTACCAGAACTACGATTCAGTTGTTAAAGGTTGCGAAATGCTGCTTGACCTGATGAAAAAAAATAATTGCTCACTGGTGTTGAACGACAATACGCTGGTCAGGGGAAACTGGTCGGAAGCTTCAGACTGGGGTGCCGAAGTTTGGTTCCCAGCCATGGCAAAAGCCGGCCTGAAAAAGTTCGCGTGGATCTATTCCCCCAGCACCTTCAGCCGCATTGCTGCCGGGAAGAGCCTCCCATCTGCTTATGCTACCGTCCGGGTAGCCTTTTTTGAAGACAGGGACACCGCCACCGACTGGTTATTAGTCAACCCGCTATAATGAAATCACCGACCCTTTATGTCAATGGCCGTTTCCACAATCTGTACCCATTCAGTGTCGCCGATCTTTTCCACGATCAATCACAATCTTGGCTTAATTGATATTAAAGTTAACTATTTCTGACAGCAAATGATAAGAAGATATTTTCAGATTAATAAATTACTCAAGCCTGTCGCAAAAGAGCTTTAGTAGTTCTCTGGTGTCAATGAGATAAAAAACTTCCGCAGCTTTAAATTGAATAGTGGTGTTAATTAACTACTGGCTGATGCGAAATGTAGACAAAATGTTATTTTTGTTTAAAGCCCCATGTACGAACCACTTTTTAATTATATCCAGCATTACGGTAAGCAAACCTTAAGCGAAGCGGAAAAAGAACTGATCCGCGGGATAATGCTGCCCAAACGTCTGCGCCGTAAACAGTATTTTCTGGAAGAGGGCAAAGTTTGTACGAATACGGGCTTTATTATCAGCGGTGCAGCACGGCAGTTCAGTGTAGATGAACTGGGTGATGAACATATCCTGCAACTCGCTATTGAAAACTGGTGGATTACGGACCGTGCCAGTTACATGAACCGTACGCCCTCCAAATATTTTATTGAGGCCTGGGAAGAAACGGAGCTCCTGCTGATGCCACGAGAGCGGCTGGACGACCTGCTGGAGATACCGGCGATCAAAGGCATGTTCTGGCAGATGAGCGAAAACAATCACATTGCTTCCCAGAAACGGCTGGACGATACCATCAGCCTGCCGGCCATTAAACGCTATGAGCACTTTGAGCGGCTGTACCCTGAGCTGGTACAACGTTTTCCTGCCCACCAGATCGCCTCATATCTGGGCATCGCCCGTGAAACGCTGAGCAGGGCCCGATCACGTTCGCTACGCTGAGGATCATCGTGATCTTTGTCACCAAGCGTTCGTGACAAAAGTCATCGTCCGGAGGGCCTCATGCCCGGTACTTTTGCTTTGTAAACATTAAAAAACACAAAGCATATGAAAAAGTTTAAGATCGAAGACACCGTCATATTACTGATCGACCACCAACAAGGAACAATTAATTTTTCAGCTAACCGTCAGCATAATGTGATTATTTCACGTGCCCGTGCTCTGGCGCTGTTGGCCAAAGGCCTGAACATTCCCGTCGTGCTGACCACAAGCCAGGAAGACATGCAGCAGGGCCCACTAATCACTGATCTGCAGGAAATATTGCCGCAGCAATACGCGGAGCGTATTAAACGCCAGGGTATCACTAATGCCTGGGATGATGTGGATTTTAAAGCAGCTGTACTAAAGGAGGCTGGCGACCGGAAGAACATCGTTATGGCAGGTCTTACCAATGACGTTTGTATCGTCTGGCCGGCGATCGACATGCAGAAAGAAGGCTTTGACGTACAGGTTGTCATTGATGGCGGTGGTTCACCAACCCAGATCGCCGAAGACGTGGCCCGCAGTACATGGGAAGCGAACGGCGTTCGCACCACCACCATCAGCCAGTTCGTTTCGGAACTGATCGGTAGCTGGGCCTCACCAGAAGGCGAGATCGCCAAACCGATCGTTATCGATGAGATCTATTCCCTGTTATTCAATTAATCGATAAATGCCGCGCCGATGACCCGGCGCGGCTTAAAACAAATTGCCATGTTACAGAAAATAAATAGCAGCGCTTTCCGCGGTAACGGCCCTATTAAGATACTTTACCCGGGTTTGGTTTTAGGGGAAGGCGATACCGGCCTGGGTAGTATCGGGCGTATCGATCACGCGACCTTCAAGGGCAGGCATCATATTGCGATGCATCCCCATGTTAATGATGAAATTCTTTCTTATTTCCGAACAGGAAAGGTACAACATCGGGACTCCGAGGGTTTTCAGGAGACCATTGGCGGTGGCCGTATGATGTTGATGAAAGCGGGTAAATTCTTTCAGCATGAAGAAGATATAGACGGCACTGCCGAGTCGCATGAAGGATTGCAAATCTTCATCCGGCCGGGTGAAAAAGATCTGAAACCGCAGGTGATTTTTCATGACCTGGAGAAACTTTACAGCGACCAGCAGTGGCGTTTGCTGGCTTCTCCAGCAGCGGACGCCGCTTTCCAGTTCAGCAGCCGGACGTGGATCTATGACAACCGGCTGGCTGCGGGAACTTCGGCCAGTTTACCTGTTTTTCCCGCAGAGCAACTTACCGGACTTCTGTATGTTTACCAGGGAGCCATAACCGTTAATAGTGATATCCAACTCCATAAACAGGAGGGATTGATTTTCCGGGATGAACGCTTTGAAGTAAAGACAAATTCGGGTGCGGAACTGGTTTTGTTCCTGACCGATGAGCAGGCTCACATTTACAAAGGCGGTATGTACAGCGGTAATCAATTCAGCTAAAAAAGATGAATAACCAAGCTGATATTGGATATTTCGGTGCCCTTGAACATGTCATTCCGTGCGTTCTATAGCATAGAGTTGTGTTTTTAACATTTCAAATGTTATTGGTACTTAATCGATAAATCAATCATGGCCAAAGTTTAACGGAATGCCTTTCACTTCATTTTAAAATCCATTGATCAAGGGCTCCGGAATATTCGCTTTATTTAGTAGCCGAGATCCTGCGGTTTCATAAGAGCAGGATATTGGTTGACTGCACAGCAAATTTGGGTTCAAAATTTTATTTCGATTTGGCAATAGCCAGCGATTAATTTTCATTGAAGCCGGAAGCTTCTTACAGGAGCCGTATCGCCGTTAATGCAAATAAAAGTGCCACAGTCATGATGATTGCACCAAGTTTAAGGAAGGTCCACGCACTCACTGTCAGGCCTTCTCTCCGGAGGGCGACGAGCCATAATATAGTTGCAAGTGAACCCGTGATAGAAAGGTTAGTAAACGCCCAGCCATCAAAAAACTAAAACCAAAAACATCCAAAAATGATGACCTTTACGAACAACTGATGAACAGTTTGCAAAGTAAAAAACAAGCTTAATATGATTAATCCAGTACAAACCCTTATCCCACTTGCAGACGGGACTGACCGTTACGTGATCATTGACCCCGCTTTGCATAAGGATGTTAATGGTAAACTACATCCTACCGGGCTTTTCAAAATTTACAAGGACGCTTTTGGCGATGAAACCCATTTGATTACCGAGCCCGGGGAAAGTGAGGGCCCGCCCCGTAAATTCTCGGATGACCGAAACCCTGATTATCTTGGAAAAATTCTTCTTTCGGCGACTGAATGGAAGTATGAGGGCAGCTTGCTTTCCCATCATGAGCAGGTAGCATAAGTGGAATTTATCACGAATTACTGGTCTCCAGACGAGCAATAGAAAGAAGAAACTTTACAGGATGAATTTCCTGAAAACGCTAACCCACCTGTAGATCTTCCGCTAAATCCCGGGAGTTTAAGATAAGATAATTGTAAATCGCCATTTATGACATCTACAGTATCAACGGGGCCTGGTTAACCTGCTACACCGGATTTAGAAATCAAATAAGTGTTGTATGCACCCCTGAGCCGTTAAAGACTGACATCCATCCCTATCGAATCTCAATAAAATTTACCGCTATGCTGGATATCTAAACCATTGATGAGTCCGGGCCAATATATTGGGTTTCCCTTTTCAGGGACAGCGTCAAATTCGATTATATATTAGATTAGCAGGATATGTATTTGAGGTGCTTAGCAGCAATGCGCCGAAAAAAAAAGATCGGACTCTTCAGAGAGGCGATTGCCTACATGTATGCTTTTACTAATTCCCGGAATTACCTGCTGTGTGTTCCTGAATTTTCAGATTTCTATCCTGGTGAAGAACATTGG
Source organism: Mucilaginibacter sp. P4_A11 (assembly GCF_056402535.1). Classification (NCBI taxonomy): domain Bacteria; kingdom Pseudomonadati; phylum Bacteroidota; class Sphingobacteriia; order Sphingobacteriales; family Sphingobacteriaceae; genus Mucilaginibacter; species Mucilaginibacter sp. P4_A11. The sequence goes on along the minus strand of NZ_JBFUHE010000020.1, from coordinate 44,240 downwards.
GATACTGATGGTTAATGAACAAGTTTATTCCGGTTTGCCGGAGCAGCACCGACAGCCAAGCTGCCTGTTCTTGTTGAGCAGGTAAGTAGAAGTATGAACAAGCTAACCGCCCTGGTAAACGACCTGCTGAAAAAGTAATAGTTAAATCAAATGCCCCTCTCACTCGCTGATAGGGGCATTTACCTAAACTAATTTTGTTGTGTTTGACTATTGCTAAAATATTTCCTACCGTCAACCTTGACAATACCAACAAGTTGGTATTTTAATCAGCATGCCAGACGGACGCGCCATTGGGCATCCTACCTGAATTTTATATTGATTAGTTACATCCGCATAAGAGTAATAGTGACATGTTTGCATGCTATTCATTCTAAAAAAACAATCAAGAAATTTTTATTTTAACGGGAACAATAGTTGCGTTGTGAAAAAAAATCAGTTTCACATTTAAATGAAAGGCATCTATAAGCCCTGGGACGGAAAATGTAACGGAGAGGCTGTCCCTGCAGGGAACTATTACTTCATTATCAACCCCGGCAGAGGGCAAAAAACACTTAGCGGATATGTCTTAATTATCAGGTAATAAAATCTTCTTAGGTTTTAATCAAATGCGTTTTATCGCTGATCCGACGACGGCAGTTATCCCCTGCCTTTTTGAAATACCACCACAAACATCACGCTTTAAAGCTCCACTCCGGGGCTCCTCAATTTAAATAAATCCATCGCACCGCGACTAATCCCAAACTTCCTCCCATGTGTCAATCGCAGGGGACATGGAAACTTATATTACACATCAGTTTTTATAAAAACATCCTTAACAACCTCATTTAAAACAGGCTTCAACAATTGCAAAAAAGCTTCAGCATCATCTTGAAGTTTATCGGCATGTCAATATCACCTTGCTTTGTATCAACAAACGGCAGTAATCTGCTCAAAACGAATATTAAAGTAATAACAACATGGAGCATCTATTGAACAACACTACCTGGAAACAATACTTATACGCCGCTCTCGCAGCAGCGGTCTTTTATTACGCCTTTATCGCCTGGAAATATTACCGTCATGAGATCAAGCAACTGATCGCCAGGCTGAGTGCCAGAGCCGATGCCCCGGAAGAGCGGCCTGCTGTGTTGCAATATCCGGCAGAAAAAACTGAGCCGCAACAGGTTAATCCCACGGTCATCTTGCCCGAAGAAGCCAACAGCCAGAAGTTGCCCTTCAGCGGAACTGCCAACGACCTGGCCCGGCAACTCAGGCAGTGCATCTATTACGCCGCCGAGGAACCCTTCGCACCACAGCTGCTCATCCCCACACTCCAGAAAATACTCAACGATTACCCCGACGTGGCCGCTACACCCGACCGCGAAAAGATCAACGCGCTCGTCGTCAGCGAATGCGAAAATACCGGCACGGCGCTGCTGAGTGAAAGTGAAGTGGATCTGTGGTGGAGCGCTTAGCCCGCTGTGCCTTTCCCCGGCCCCGCAACCCGCGGGGCCATTAAGGGGAAACCCTGAGACAACCAAGAAAAGCTGCGCCGGCCCCGTGCTGTAGAGCCGCGACCGGATAAAAATGGGTTACGGCATCAGCATTTCCCAGCCCCATCCGGGAACACCGGGAGCGGGTAAGGGAGAGCTATGCCCAAAAAGGCGGAAAGCGGAAGCAAAATATTGAAAGCGCCAAGCCGGAACCGACATCAATAACAACAAAACGATAAGTGAAATGGAAAAGTGCGAGAGAAAATCGTGGAGCAAAACGCTCCAAAAGGCCGCCCTGTGCGCGGTACTAATTGCCCTGAATTATTTAACTACCCAGGCCCAGGACGGCAACGCCGGCATCCAGGAGGCCAACACCCAGGTCAGAAGCTATTTTGAAAGCGGCACCAACCTGATGTACGGCATCGGGGCCATCGTCGGCCTGATCGGAGCCGTTAAAGTTTACCAGAAATGGAACAGCGGCGACCAGGATACCTCCAAAGTCGCCGCCGCCTGGTTTGGTTCCTGTATTTTTTTGGTCGTCGTGGCCACCATCATCAAATCATTCTTCGGCATATAGCACAGCCCCACCCCCAACCCTCACCGGACGGGAGGGCTTTAAAACAAGCAAATGAAAACATTACTCATCGGCAAACTGCACAACTATATGGTGCAACACCATACCGACCTGCTGATCGCTTTGCAGGAAGACCACCGGCTGAACCACTACCTCGGCACCAAGGTCGATTCCATTAGCGGACTGATCGAAGAGCTGCAACAGGACAACCGCCCGGCCTATGTGATCGAAGCGCTTTGCCTCGAAGAACTGACCCGTGACCTGCGCCCCTCCCGCTTCAGCTGGATGCGAGAATTACTGGAAGAAGAATTCCCGGAGGACTACCAGCAGCTCAACCGCAGCGGTATCCTGACCTACGAACTCATCAACCTGATCGGTGCCTGCGAGCCCATTTTCAAAGTGTTCAGTTTCGGCGAAGAACACGAAGACCATCGCGGCCTGCGCGCAGCTATTACCGGCATGATTGCCGAATACCTCGAAAACCAGCAAACCGAAAATTAAACCGGCATGTCGTTTAACCCCTTCCATAAACTACGCGATAACATCGAAGCGATCCGCATCGCGCTGGCTTATCAGCCCGGCGATGTATTATCCGCGGGCGATACCGCCGCTCTGCGCAAATACGCCGGTTTCGGCGGTATCAAAGCCGTATTGTACCCCGCAGGCGAAAAACAGGAATGGGAGAAACGCAACGCCTCCAAAGCGGACCTGCAGCTCTATCCCTCGATGATGGAGCTGCACGGCCTGCTTCGGGAACACCTGGATGAACCCGCTTACCGGGAAGCCGTACAATCCATCCGCGACAGCGTGCTGACCGCTTTTTATACTCCGGCAATCGTACCGCAAACCCTGTATTCCGTACTGAAGGAACAAGGCATCAGCCCCAAACGCTTATACGAACCCAGCAGCGGGGCGGGCATTTTTATCGACGAAGCTATCAAGGCTTTCCCGGGCCTGCAACAGGTTAATGCGATAGAAAAAGATGTGCTCACCGGCAAGGTGCTGGCCGCGCTGGCATCCACGTTTGCGGTCAACACCGAGGTGCAGGTCAAAGGCCTGGAAGAAACATCCAATAAAGAAAACGGGCAGTACGACCTGATCGCCAGCAATATCCCTTTCGGCAATTTTAAAGTGTTTGACCCTAAGCACCGCGATGCCGCGATAGCCGGGAGCATCCACAATTACTTTTTTGCCAAAGGCCTCGACAAACTCGCGAACGGCGGCCTGCTGGCTTTTTTAACCACCGACGCTTTTCTGAATACGCCGGGAAACCGGGATGCGCGCCAATACCTTTTCGAACGCGCCGATATGATCAGCGTAACGACGATGCCTGACAACCTGATGAAAGACAGCGCCAATACCGAAGCGCCCAGTCACCTGGTCATCATGCAAAAGAATGCGCATAAACGATGGCTCAGCGAATATGAAAAACTGGCTGTCGACACCCGGAGCGAAAGCAACGAATTCGGGAGCTATCCGGTCAACCTCTACTTGGTCGGTGACGCCAGCCTGATCGCCGGTGATACCGTTCGTGCAGGCAGGAACCAGTACGGCAAAGCCAGCCAGGAAATATGGCAGACCGGGGATATCAACCAGATCGCCGTTAAATTGCGCGAAAACATCAACACCGGGCTCCGGGAGCATTTCGATGTGGCGGCATTTCAAAAAGCGCAGGCGGGCCTCACTGATGAACCGGAATTTATTCCCGGGCAAAAACCATCGCTTACTTACCGCGATATGCCCGAAAAGAAAGCGGAAACCGTAAGCGTACAGTTAGGCCTCTTTGATAGCCAGCCAGCGGAAAGCGCCAACCGGCCCATCGACTATCTCCGCCAGCCGGATCTCGGCACGGTCACCGGCCCGACCGCCCGTATTTTGGGCACCATCTATACCGCCGACAAACCCGGCCATGAACTGCTGGTGCTGATGACCGCTAAACAGCGGGACAATAAGCAATACCTCTATAAGTTTTTTCCCAATTTCCGGGAGTACATGCTCCCGGATAACTGGATGAACGGGAACCGCTTCGCCCAGGAACTGCAAAAAGTGGCACTGGCCCTGCAGCAATACAACCATGATTTCAGCTTCCACGGTGACCAAAGTTTAAAAGACCATTTCCGGTTCGGGAAGAACGCAGAGTTGTATTTTTATGCGCTAAACGCTTTCCACCAGGAAGGGAGCCTGGTCGTCCTCGACGGGAAAGCAGGCCACATCAGCCAGCTGAACGAAACGCGGACACAGGCGCTGTTTACGCCATTAGGCGATCAAAAGGATGCCGGGTTTTACGGCCGCTATACCCGCCTGCGCGATAGTTACCTGGCGCTTGCGGAAACCGAAGCAGTAACACAAATCGCCTACCCGCATTTTCGCGATGAACTCAATGCGGCCTATATTGATTTTACCGCCCATTACGGCCAGCTCAACCGGCCGAACAACCGCAGGCTCATCCTCGCCGATGAACAATACGGTTTTAAAATCCTGTCCTCGGTCGAACGAAAAGAAGGCGAGCAATTCGTGGCAGCCGATATCCTGGACCACCCCGTTTTCCAATCCAGGGAAACGTTTGAGACGGACGATCCCGTGGCCGCGCTCGCGCGCTGCCTGAACGAAAAAGGCATCGTCGACCCTGCCTTTATCGCCAAAGCCACCGGGCTAAGCAGCGAGGAAGTCCATATCGCCCTGCAAAGCCATATCTGCCTCAACCCGGCTAACTTCCGCTGGGAAACTGTTGATCAGTACCTCTCGGGCAATGTGGTGAAAAAGCTGGAAACCGCCATCCGTGTCGCCGGGGAAAACCCAGATAACCGGCAGCTGGCGCATAGCCTGGCGGAGATCAGCCGCGTGCAGCCGGAACCGATCCCTTTTGAATTGCTGGACTTCAACCTGGGTGAACGCTGGTTTCCGTTAGCTTATTATGAACGCTTTGCCAGTGATTTTTTCGAACTGCCGGTCAGCATTCATTATATGAAAGATGCGGACAGCTTCAAGGTCGATGTCAAAGGCAGCAACCTGAAGATCACGCGGGAGTTCGCCATCTCGCCCAAAGACAGCAACCGGACGACCTATGGTTACACCTTACTGGAACATGCCCTGGAAAACACCTCGGCTTATTTCAGTTATGAGGTTAGCCTGGGAGATGGCAAAACCAAGCGTTACCCAGACACCGAGGCTATCCAGTTAGCGCATGAGAAGATCGAACAGATCCGCACGGGCTTTGTGAACTGGCTGGCTGAACTCCCCGCGGAAGAAAAACAGGCGATCCAGAAATTGTATAATGATACTTTTAACTGTTACGTACTGCGGGAATACAAGGGCGACCACCAGACTTTTCCCGGACTGGACCGTAAAGCGCTGGGTATTGAAGATGCTTACCCGGCCCAGAAAAATGCCGTATGGCGGATCGTTCAAAACCGCGGGGCCCTGATCGACTTCGAGGTGGGACTGGGCAAAACGCTGATCATGATCATGGCTGCACAGGAACTGAAGCGCCTCGGCATTTGCCACAAACCCATGATCCTCGCACTCAAAGCGAATGTCCGGCAGATCGCCGATACTTATCAAAAAGCCTACCCGGCCGCACGGGTGCTGGCACCCGGTGAAAACGACTTTACTCCGGACAAACGCCTGCGGCTCTTCCATGAGATCAAAAACAATAACTGGGACTGTATCATTTTGACGCATGACCAGTTTGGCAAAATCCCGCAGTCGCCGGCTATCCAGCAGCAAATCTTTGCCGCCGAACTCGCCAATGTAACCGCCGACCTCGCAACCATGGAACTGGAAGGCGGCAAGGTTTCCAGGCGTATGCTTCGCGGGCTACAGATCCGCAAGGAAAACCTGACCGTCAAACTCAAAACCCTGGCGGCGGATATCGCGGATAAAATGGACAAAGGCATCGATTTCCAGGAAATGGCCGTCGACCACCTGTTCATCGACGAATCGCACAAGTTCAAAAATCTCACTTTTACCACCCGCCATGACCGCATAGCCGGGCTGGGCAATATGGAAGGCAGCCAGAAAGCGCTCAATATGCTTTTCGCCGTCCGCACTTTGCAGCAAAAGTTTGACAGCGACCTGTGCGTAACTTTCCTGAGCGGGACACCTATCTCCAATTCGCTAACAGAGATGTACCTCATTTTTAAATACCTCCGGCCGAAGGAAATGGAGCGACAGCGCATCGAGAACTTTGACGGCTGGGCGGCGGTATTCGCAAAGAAAACCACCGACTTCGAGTTCTCCGTGACCAACGAGATCATTGCCAAGGAACGCTTCCGTCATTTTATCAAAGTGCCCGAACTGGCGCTGTTCTACAACGAGATCACCGATTATAAAACCGCCAAACACATCAACCTGGACAAACCCGGGCTGGATGAGCAACTGGTGAACATCAAACCCACACCGGAACAGGAGGAATTCATCAAAAGACTGATGCAATTCGCGCAGAACGGTGATGCAACGCTGATCGACCGTTTACCGCTTTCCGAAGAAGAGGATAAAGGACGGATGCTTATTGCGACCAATTACGCCAAGAAAATGGCGGCGGATATGCGCCTGATCAACCCGGTTCAGTACGAAGACCACCCGGATTATAAAGTAAACGTTTGCGCACGCAAAGTGGCCGAACTCTACCGGGACAGCGGCGCGCAAAGGGGCACCCAGATCGTCTTTTCCGATATCGGCACCCCGAAACCGGACGTGTTCAATTTATACGACGCTTTGAAAAATAAGCTGGTGCAGGACCTGGGCATCCCGGCAAACCAGATCACGTTTATCCACCAGTGGACGGATAAACAAAAACCCGAGCTGTTCAAGAAAATGAACCGGGGCGAGATCCGTATCCTGATCGGCAGTACCGAGAAAGCGGGCACCGGGCTGAATGTGCAGGAACGCGTCATCGCCATGCACCATCTCGATATCCCCTGGAAACCGAGCGAACTGGAGCAACGCAACGGGCGCGGTTCCCGCCAGGGTAACAAACTCGCCAAATCGCATTACGGCAACAAGGTGATGAATTTTATCTATGCCGTCGAGCAATCGCTGGACAATTATAAGTTCAACCTGCTCAAAAACAAACAGACTTTTATCTCACAAATGAAAAACTGCGAGCTCAACGTACGCAGCATCGATGAAGGCAGCATCGACGAAAAGAGCGGGATGAACTTTTCGGAGTATATCGCCATCCTTTCCGGAGATACCAGCCTGCTGGATAAAACCAAACTGGAGAAGAAGATCGCGGTAACAGAAAGTCTGAAGACCGCGCATTTCCGGGAGATCTCCCGTGCCCGCTATGCGCTGGAAAACCTCGAAAAGGAAAGCGCGAAAACGGCGGCAACCTTAAAAGATATGAGCGCGGATCATGAGGCTTATCAAAAAGTACTGAAGCATGAAAAAGACGGCAGCAAATCCAACCCCATTCGGCTCAAGGAAGAGGGCAGCGCCGATGCCAAAGCCATCGGCGGCTACCTGATCCGGCTGTACCAGTCCTGGAAACCCGGAGCGAACGAACCCGCTGTTAAAGAACTGGGTGAGCTCTATGGCTTTAAGCTGTACATCCGGCACCAGGTTTCGCAAAGCTTCGCCGAAGGAAAACTTTTCCAGAACGACTATAATACCTTGTACGCCCAAAGGCCGGGCAGTAGCATCCACTATACCGCCAGTTCCGGCGCGCCCAATAAGGATAACCAGAAAAACGCCGCCCGTTATTTTATCCATGCCATCGATAAGGTAGAAAGCCTGGTAGAAAAATACAGCAAGGAACTGGCGGAACAGCAGGCGCAGATCCCGCAATTACAAAGCCTGCTGGGCAAACCTTTTGAGAAAGAGCAGGACCTGATTGCCATGAAAAGTGAGCTCAATGTGCTGGAAAAAGAGATCGCCCGAAAGATCCGCGAAAAACAGGAGGCGCAGGAACAGGCCGATGGGGTCATACCGGCTACAAGCCCCGTACCAGCCGGTGAGCAGCGTAAAGACAGCCTTGAAGAAGCCATTGTCGTTTCGCTGGCCGGGGAGAAAGCCTACCGCGAATCCAAGGAAAAACAAGCCGGGACAGCGATCAACACTTCTCAACCCTGGAAGGATGAAACCTACCGGAAATCGAAAGGAGTACGGTTATGAGCATCCGCTTTGAACATATCCGCTGCCCCTTGCACCGGTATACCTTTTCGGTCAAACCGATCCGGGAAGGGGTGGAACGTACCTGCTCCGGCCGGGTGCTCAACCTCTTTGCGGGGATGACCAGGTTAGCCGTTGACGAATGGCGGAACGACCTCGACCCGGAGATGCCCGCCCATAGCTACCTCGATGCACTGGATTTTCTGCGGGGCTACCGGGGCGAAAAGTTCGGCAGCATCCTGTTTGATCCGCCCTACGCCTACCGAAAAAGCATGGAACGCTATAAAGGCATTGTTTGCAGCCCTTTCAGGCAACTGAAGGATGAGATCGTTAAACACCTGCAACCCCGGGGGCCTCGTCGTCACCTTCGGCTACCATTCCATCGTCATGGGCAAAAGCCGGGGTTTTATTTTGGAGCAACTGGCCATTTTCTCCCACGGCGGCGCGATCCACGATACCCTCGCCAGCGTGGAACGCTTTTCACCACCCTGATCCTTTTGTTTTTTCCCCTCGGCAGCCCCCGCTTTTACAGAAATGCAGGGCTGAACAGCACCGGCACGAAAAGACAATCTGCAAAGAAAGCTAAAAAAACATACCATGAACAACAGCATCTATACCATTAACAAAGGCATCAACAAAAGCATCGAGTTCCACGGGTTAAGGGCGCAATACATCTGGTACTTCGCCGGGCTGGTGCTTCTGCTGATGATCCTGTTCGCCGCGCTATACATAGTCGGCGCGGGAACGGTCATCCGCCTCGCCATTTGCGGGCCTGCAGCCGCATTCGGCTCCATGAAAATTTTCGCGCTAAGCCGCAGGTACGGCGAACACGGCCTGATGAAAGCCATGGCCCGCAAGCGCGTACCCCGCGTCCTCAAATCCTACGGCCGCCGTTTTTTCCAGCAATTAAGTAAATAAGGAGAATCCATTATGAGCAAGTTAAGAGAACCCGTTATCTATCGTTTCGACCGCACCAGCTTTGTTGTGGATATCGACAAGCAGGTGCTCCGGCAAACGGATAAACCCGAAAACGAGATTTCCTTCATCAGGGATTTGACAGATTTTGGTGATCATTATCTGCTCGCCTGGAACGAAAATACCAAACAGGTCACCACCGATCCGGATAAAGCAGAAGTCTATATCATTCCACAGCTTGTCCAACTTGACCCGCAAGGCATGTCTGAAAAATACAGCATCCCGGTCGAGAAGCTGCAATCCATGAGCGATTTCGAGGTCATCGTTGACCAGGAAGCGCTGGCGAGCCGCAAACAAAATATCCTCCCGCGGATCGATATTGCCGGTGAGCAATTCATCGTCGACCTGCGCCTGCACGAACTCCGCCACGCACAGCACTTCTTCCCGGTGATCAGCCTGAAATCTTTCGAGCTGACCAACGACGGCTGGCACTATGAAGCTTTCTATGAACCGCTGATGAAACAGGTGGTAGAGATCGATCCCAAACTGCTCGAATTCCCGCAGGGCATCATAAAGATCAAAATACCCAACGAGATCGGCCTCGATCCGGTCGCCGCCGCACAGATCTACGGAATGGATGAACGGGAATTATTGCGTCGCCACCCGATCCAAAAAGATTTGAAAGCCGATATCATACCGCTGGCGGAAACGGAGATCCCGCGGCTGATCCGTCAGAATAAAGAACAATTACAGCGCGACCACCGGGAAAACATGCAAAAGGTCAGGCCGCGCAACCGCCACCGCTTTTGATTTTTCCCCTCGCCAGCCCAATTGAAAAAGTGAAAGAGATACGTGACATGAAAAAACAACTGAAAAATATACTGCCCATCCTGGGGATCGAACACGACGCCATCTTGTCTAAACAGGGCGAGTTTACGCTGGCCTTCCGCATTAGCCTGCCGGAAGTGTTCACGCTGTCGGACGAAGATTACGAGAACCTGCACCAGGCCTGGGTGAAAGCCATCCGGGTTCTGCCCAAAGACAGCGTGCTGCATAAACAGGACTGGTTTTTACAGCGGAAAACCGGGAGTACCGAAATAGCAGGCAATCGCAGCTTTTTAAACCAGGCCAGCGCCCTTTATTTTACCGGGCGGGAATACCTTGCGCACGACTGCATCGTTTACCTGACCAAAAAACCGCAGGGCCGCAAACCCAGCGGCTCGCTGTTTTCCAGCCTGATCCGGCCGACCCTGGTACCCCGCGAAATGCTGGGCGCGCAAGCGGCGCGCGAATTCCGGGATGTAGCCACGCAGTTCAAACGCCTGCTGGAAGATACCCGCCTGATCAAGGTTACGCCTTTGACCGCCGCCGACCTGCAGAGCCAGCTGAAAAAAACCGGGTTGATCGAAGGCTACTGTTTCCTCGCGGAAAGGGATAACCAGGCTTTATACCAGGATATTACTTTTGATGATGCAGTGCGTATCGGCAACCGGCAGCTGGCCATCTATACTTTGGGCGATACCGAAAGCCTGCCGCCCAACTGCGGTTCGCGTCTGACCTACGAGCCCTATTCTACCGACCAGACCAAATTCCCGGTGAGCTTTGCCGCCCGCCTTGGGCTGCTGCTGCAAACCAGCCATATCTATAACCAGTACATTTTTGTTGGCGATGCGCAGTCAACGCTCAAACAACTGGAAAAGAAAAGGCTGCGCCTGCAATCGCTCTCGGCTTATTCGCGCGAGAACGCTATCTCACTGGAGGCCACGAACGATTACCTGAACGAGGCCATCAGCCACCAGCGCCTGCCAGTGAAAGCGCATTTTAATGTGATGGTCTGGTCGGATGACAGGGAACAGCTGTTAAGCAAAGGCAACCAGGTATTATCGGCGCTGGCCGCGATGGATGCCTCCGCCAAACCGGAAACTGACGGCGCGGCGCAGATCTGGTGGGCAGGCATCCCCGGCAATGCGGGCGATTTCCCGGTCAACGATACTTTTGATACGTTCGCCGAACAAGCCGCCTGCTTTCTCAACCTCGAAAGCAACTATAAAAGCGCCCAGCCCGGGGACGGCATCCGCTTTTGCGACCGCCTTTCCGGCAAGCCGGTCTATGCCGACCTTTTCGACGCCCCGCGCAAAGAAGGCATCACCTCCAATATGGGCACGCTCGTTTGCGGCAGTTCGGGCGGCGGTAAATCGATGACGGTCAACCACATCCTGCGCTCGCTTTATGACCAGGGCGCGCATTGCGTGACCGTCGATATCGGCGGCAGCTACCTCGGGCTCTGCGATGCCCTGAAAGGTTATTATTTCACGTATACCGAAACGGACCCGATCCGCTTCAACCCTTTCTACCTTTCCAAAGGCGAAGCACTGGACACCGAGAAAAAAGAAAGCTTGAAAGCTTTACTGGTTTCCCTCTGGAAAGGAGAAAACGAAACCTTTAACCGGGCGGAATATGTGGCCCTGTCCAACGCCCTGCAAGGCTATTACGTGTATTTAGCACAAAACGCGCCGGTATTCCCGGGCTTCGATTCTTTATATGAATACCTTGAACGCGACTACCGCGAAGTGCTGAAAAGCCACCGGGTAAAAGAAAGCGCCTTTGATATGGATAATTTCCTGTATGTACTGCGGCCTTATTATAAGGGCGGGGAATTCGATTACCTGCTGAACGCCCGCGAGAACCTCGACCTGCTCAGCCAGCCGTTCATTGTTTTTGAGCTCGACCAGATCAAAGACCACCCGATCCTTTTCCCGGTAGTGACCCTCATCATTATGGAATTGTTCATCTCCAAAATGCGGAAGCTGGCGGGTGTGCGTAAAGTCCTCACGATAGATGAAGCGTGGAAGGCCATCGCCAAATCGGGTATGGCCGAATTCCTGCGCTACGCCTTCAAAACCATCCGTAAGTTTAACGGAGTACCTATCGTCATCACCCAGGAACTGGAGGACCTGATATCCTCGCCGGTCATTAAAGATGCTATCATCAATAACGCCGATATTAAAATCCTGATGGACATGCGCAAGTTCCAGGGAAAGTTCGACAAACTGCAAAACGCCCTCGGCCTCTCGGATAAAGGTAAAACCATCCTGCTGTCGGTCAACAAGGATAACCGGGAGATTTTTATCGACATCGGCGGGCAGATCATGAAAGTTTATAAAAATGAACTTTGCCCGGAAGAATATTACGCCTTTACCACCGAGGGCAAAGAGCGGGTGCAAGTCCGGGAATACGCGGAAAAACACGGCAGCATCGAGGCGGGCATCGCCGCGCTCGTAGCAGAAAAAACAATTTAATCCCAAAGCGTCATGAAAAAATATATTACCAGTTTGCTTTGTAGCTTCCTCTTGATGCTGACCTTACCAAAAGCCGAGGCACAGGTGCCCGCGGCCAGCGCCTTTACCGGCCTGATCAAAAAAGTGATCGTCGCCATCGACATCAAAGTGCAGCGCCTGCAAAACCAGACCATCGCGTTGCAGAACGCCGAACAACAGATCGAAAATACCCTGCACCTCAACAGCCTCAACGGGATCTCCAGCTGGCTGAACAAGGAAAAGGACCTCTATGCCGGTTATTACCAGGAACTCTCCAAAGTGCGGCGGCTCATCGCGGATTACGATGCGGTTAAGCGCATTATCAGCCAGCAAACTCAGCTCCTCAGCGAATACAGGAACGCCAATGCCCTGTTCCGGCGCGACCCGCATTTCAGTCCAACGGAACTGAAATACATGGGCAATATCTACAACGGCATCTTACAGGAAAGCCTGCGCAACCTCGACGAAACCATCACGGTCATCAGCGACCTCGCCGCGCAGATGGACGATGCCGAACGGCTTGAACGCATCAGCCTGGCGGCCAAAGCCATGCAGACCAACCTCGACCACCTGCGGCAGTTCAACCGGCAGAACGCCGGTCTCAGCCTGCTCCGGGCCAAAGAAGGCCGCGACCGCACGGCGGTGAAACAATTTTATGGGATACAATAAACTGATCTAAATGAAAAATCCATTCAGCAAACCCGCGCGCTTAGCCGCCATCTTTATTTTTTCTCTCGCCTGCCTCTGCACCACGCAGGCCAAAGCCCAGTTCCTCGGCGGCTTCTTCAGCCAGCAGGCCACGAAGAAAAAACTGATGGCCGAACAACTCGCCGGTTACCAGCTTTACCTGAGCGCCATTACAACCGGCTACACCATCGCTGGTAAAGGCCTGAGGGCAGCGCATGACCTGAAGAACGGCACTTTCAGCCTGCATACCGCTTATTTCAATGCTTTACAGCAGGTAGCGCCCGTCGTAAAAAACGACCCGAAAGGCCGCGCCACCGACAGCCTGTACCAGCAGGTCCGTTCGCTTTTCGCAAACGAAAAACAATGGCAGGCCAGACAAAAACTGCTTAACCCAAAAGAACTGCAATATCTCGGCCATGTGAGTGCCGGCCTGCTTGCCAAATGCCGGACGGATATGAACGAACTGACCGATGTGCTTACCCCGGGCAAATTGCAATTGACCGACGCCGACCGCCTCAGCCGGCTGGATAAAATCTATGACCGCATGAAGGACAAACAGGCCTTCGCCGCTTACTTCAGCAATAAATGCCGCAAGCTGGCGCTCAATCGACAAAAGCAGCAACAAGACCGGGAGCAAATGAAAAGGCTTTACGGCATACAATAGCCAAAACCAAACGTGAAGGGAGATCTTGAAAGTGATGAAAAAGATAATGATGACCATTCTGCTGGCGGCCGGCCTGGGATGCCTGCTGCCGCAGCAAAGCAAAGCGCAATCCGTCGATGACTGCATCCAGCAGCTCATCCTCGATTATGAAAAACTGGCCAGCCTGAAAAACATCCTCGGCCAGATGTACCAGGGCTATGAGGTCTTGTCCAAAGGCTATAACGCTGTCAAAGGTGTAGCGCAGGGCAACTTCAGCCTGCACAAGGTATTCCTTGACGGCCTTTATCTCGTCAGCCCCACCGTACGCAAATACCCCCGATTTACCGATATCATCAGCGACCAGGCCACGCTCGTCGGGGAATACCGGCAGGCTTCCGTTGCTTTTAACAGCAGCGGCCACTTCAACCCGGATGAACTGGCCTATATGATGAAAGTCTACAATAACCTCATCAGCGCCAGCCTGCAAAACCTCGATAACCTGGTCATGATCGTCACGGACAGCCAGCTGCGAATGAGCGACGCCGAACGGCTCAGGGTCATCGACCGGCTGTACCTCGAAAGCCATAACCAGCTAACTTACCTGCGACGCTTCAACGACCAGGCATCGGCTATAGCGAAACAACGCGCCTTGATCGAACAGGACAGGCAGGCGCTCCAATCCATTTACGGCATTAAACCCTAATCCCATGAAAAAGAAGCTATTAGCAATTGCCGTATTGGCAACCCTGGGCGTGCTTTGCCCATTACTTTCCCATGCCGAAGGCGTGGCCGAGGATCTGCACAGTTTGCAGGGCATGCTCAGCCAGCTTTACGACCAGATGATGCCGCTTTGCAGCGGCCTGATCGGCGTCGCCCGCGCCATCGGCGGTTTCGCCGCGCTTTGGTATATCGCAGCCCGTGTCTGGAAACACCTGGCCGCAGCCGAACCCATCGATTATTATCCATTGCTGCGCCCTTTTGCCATCGGCTTTTGCGTCGCCTTCTTTCCGCTGGTACTCCGCCTGATGGACGGCGTATTGCAACCCGTAGTGACTGCCACGGAAAATATGGTGACCAACCCCAACCAGGCCATTGAACGCCTGCTCACCGAACAGCCGCAAACCGATAACGAACAAACGCCCAACGAACTCAACTCCGACCCGGATAAATGGTACCAGTACAGCCACCCCGACGGCACCGATACCAGCGCCGGTAACCCCATTTCGGATGCCTTTTCCGGCTGGAGCATCAAGAACTGGGCGCGAAAATTCATCTATGAAGTGCTGAATGTGCTTTTCCAGGCCGCCGCCCTCTGCCTCGACACGATCCGCACCTTTAAACTCATTGTGCTGGCCATCCTCGGCCCGCTCTGCTTCGGGCTCAGCATCTTCGACGGCTTCCAGCATACCCTGAAGCAATGGATCGCCCGCTACGTCAACGTATTCATGTGGCTCCCCGTCGCCAATATCTTCGGCGCCATCATCGCGAAAATCCAGGTCAATATGCTGCTGGCCATCCAAAGCGGGAACCTCGGCGGTAACGAATTCGGCAATACCAGCACCGCTTACCTCATTTTCCTGCTCATCGGCATCCTCGGTTACTTCACCGTACCGAGTATCGCGAATTACATCATGAACGTCGGCGGGCATGCCCTCTTCAACAAAACTTCTGCGATGGCTTCCATGGCAGTGTCCTGGTTCAGCGGCTCCATCATGCGCAACGCTTTTGCCGGCAATAGCCTGGTCAATAACCAGCAAAGCAGCAGCAAACAAACCCAAAACAATAATTACAACACGGAAAAGCTAAAAGGCGGATCCGGTAAAAATCTTTGACCATGTTCAAAAAACTCAAAAACCTGGAGACCGCGTTCCAGCACGTGCGCGTTTTTAGCATCGCCATCATCCTGCTGGCCTTCGCTGCCGTATGCTTTATGGCCTGGCTGCTGAAATCCGAATCGGTCGCCCTGCAAAAAAAGGTCTATGTCCTTTCCGGCAATACCGCCTGGTCAGCCAAAGCCGTCGAACGAAGCGAATACCTGCCCCTTGCCGCCCGCGGCCACGTCCGCGCTTTCCACGAGCTGTTCTTTACGCTCGACCCCGACGAAAAGGTCAACAAGCGCAACCTGTCCCGCGCCCTATACCTGGCGGATAACTCCGCCCGCAAAGTCTACGACAGCCTTTCCGTCAGCGGCTATTACGCCAATATCATCGCAGGCAATATCAGCCAGCGCCTTAACGTAGACAGCGTACAGGTCGACACCCGCGCCAGCCCTTATCATTTCCGGTGTTACGCCACCCTGCGCGTCATCCGATCCACCAGCCAGGTCGCACAAAGCCTCATCACCGAAGGCGACCTCCGCGAAGTGGAACGCAGCGACAATAACCTCCTCGGCTTTCTCATCGAGCACTGGACCACCATAGAAAACAAAGTTTTAACCATCAGCAATCACTAACATGGAAACCAAAAACCCTTTAAAACTGCAACGCCAGCGGAAAGCACTGCTGGTCATGCCGCTTATCATTTTTTGCCTGAGCACCGTATGCTTCTGGGCCTTCGGCGGCGGCAAAGGCCCGGAGCCGCAAACGGCCCGGCAAAGCCTCCAGTACAAAATACCATCCGCGTTACTGGGCGGCGATCCGGACGGCGACAAAATGAGCTTTTACGACCGCGCCCGTGCCGACTCCTATAAACAAGCGCAACTGCGTAAGACAGACCCTTTTTTCAAACGTGCCGCGGACAGCGGGGCTTTAGCCCCGCCTGACAACGGCCTTTCTTTTTCCCCTCGCCAGCCCTCTCATTTTGGCGACCAGGCTATCGGCAATAACGATGACCCGGCGGTCAATGCCGCCAAGATCAGCCAGCGCTTAAACCAGTTACAATCGGTGATCAACAAACCGCCTGCGCCAGTGGGTACGACAATGTCTAAACCAGCGCTTAACAGCCGCCCGGATTCCATGCGGTACCCTGCGACTTTAAGCGAAGACCCGGAACTGAAACAAATGAACGGCTTACTGGAAAAAATTCTGGATATCCAGCATCCGGAGCGGCTAAAGGAAAAAACACCGGAGGTAGCAGTGAAAGCTGCACCGGAACAGTTCCAGGCGATCCCCGCGGTGATCGAGGGCAACCAGAAGATTGTACAGGGCACGGTGATCCGGATGCGCCTGCTGGACTCGGTGCGGCTGAACGGGCAGCTATTCGCCAAAGGGCAATTGATCTATGGCAGCGGCGACCTCTATAACCAGCGGGTAAAGATCAATATTAAACTGATCCATGTGGGGCTGAACATTATCCCCGTCAACCTGACGGTGTATGACCGGACGGATGGCATGGAGGGCATCAGCGTGCCGGAAGCAGTAACCGGTGAAGCACTGCGCGATGGCGTGGTGAACGGGGTGCAGTCCATGGATATGATGAGCCTCGATCCCTCGGTGACGGCGCAGCTGACAACAGCGGGGATCAATACGGCCAAAGGGCTTTTCTCCAAAAAAATCAAACGCGTGAAAGGAAAACTAAAGGACGGGCACGAGTTGCTCCTCCGCGATAACAAGACCGTTCGGGGCGGGCATTAATCTATCCCGCTTCGACCATAGCCGCGGTACCATCAGGCTGCACGATGATCAGTTGCAATGGACGGATCCGAGGTTTTTAGCTGCTTCAACCTATCCCACACATATTATCAAAGAAGTATTAACCATTAAAAATTTAAGTATTATGAATCAGGAAAGTTTTGAATACAACAGGGATCAACTCCAGTACATGGGTTTCGGCGAAGACATCGCCAAGGCTTTAAATACCAAAATGGAACAGAACCTGACGGAGTTTACACTGGACCACACACGTAAGTTCGGAAAAGATGAACTGCACTCGGTGCTGTATTTTTCGAAAGGCGATGATGCCGCTAAAGACCTTACTTTTTTCAACCGTTTTACTTCGACGCTAAAAAAAGAAGGTATGGAAGACCTTTCGCAGACCTTCTTTGTCGGGCCGAAATATAACTACACGCTCCAGGAACGCTACAATATGATGGACGGGCGTGCGGTTTACCGTGAACAACCTGTTTTGGAAAGAACTCAAGTAGGCGACAAATTAAAAATGGTGCCGACCGGAGAAACTTACTGGGCCTGGCGGGCACTCAACTTTAAAGAGGCCGATCAGCACGGAAACTTTTTACCAAAGATGATCCGCTGGCATGACCAGGGTAAGGCACTGGAAAAATTCCCAATTGTCGGTGCTGAGGAAAAATACATGCAGGCGCGTTTACTGGCACAATTGCAGAAAGGCAAGCAGGTTGAAGTTAACGTATTAAAAGGCGGCCAGGAGGTAAAAGCTCAAATGGTGGTGAATGCTCCAATGATGCGCATCGACTTTTATGATGAGAACGGCCAAAAGCTGGATATCAAACCGGCGAACAGACAGGCCTTTGAGCAAAGCCAGAAATCTGATATATCTCCGCAGGAGGTGCAACGGGCGGCTATGGCTAAAGCGTCGTCAGCCAAAGAGGGCACCCAAGTGGCGGACCAGGCAACACCGTCCGCTCAGAAAGCGGCAACCGAGCAAAAACAGCAGGCCGGGCAGAACGAAGCGGATAACCAAAAAACGGCTGTTTCGGAAAAACAGGAACAGGGAACACACCGCAGGCAGGGAATTCGAGTTTAGGGATGGAAATCTGCAGGCCTTTATCGGTATTCTTTGACGCGGTCAAAAATGACCCCAGAATTGGCATTACCCATATTGGCCTGTTTGCGACCCTGCTCGAATACTGGCAGTCGCAGGGTTTTCCCCGACCACTTTGCGCTTACGCGCATGAAATCATGCCGATGGCGAAAATCCTGGCCAGTACCACTTACCACAGATGTATCCGTGATCTGCATGATTTCGGGTACATCATTTATGAACCGTCTTATAAGCGTAATCAGCGCAGCCGGATCATCTTCAAATGTAGGGAGAATTTATGATGGACAAAATTGAAGTGATTTGCATGGAGAGCGACGCATTCTATAAATTACTGAATGAAGTTATTGAATGCTTAAAGCCAGTAAAAGACCCCACACCGGATAAATGGAATTTCGGCCCCGAAGCCGTATGTTTATTACGGATAAAATGTCAAACAATGTCCATGGGGATACCCATTGATAAACTTATCACTAATTTTTATGAGTACTTTAACAATTTACAAGCTGACAGCCCCGGACGGCAAGCGGCACAACCCACTTTCGACAGCTCGGCGATAAATGCGATAGCAGAACAGTTAAAAAACCTTACAGATAAACAAACGCTAATAGCCGAACAGGTTAATGAAATACACTCCGTTCAATTCGGTAAACTTTATCAGGCTGCTACAACTAAAGAAAAAAAACTGACAAAAAAGCAAATCGAAAAAGCTGAATTAATGGAGCTGCGAAAAGATGCGCATTTAAGAATGATGAACAGGGCGGCAGGTAAAACGACCGTAGCAAAATAACCCGGTGTGGTGCCAGGGCTGGTACATGTTTTTAATCCCATTCAAATTCATCTACTACGTCAATGTTAATTTGTAGTTTCTTCAGGTAGATTTCCGTTGTTGAAATCTCTTCGTGCCTGCACTGGCTTTGTATATATCTTAGAATATTCATCTTAGATTTCTTCTTATAATTAGCATAAAAGAAATCGGTCACACCGCTGTGCTTCATTGAATACAAAGACAACCCCTGCCTGTTGAATTTATCCGGATGTTTTGCCCTCAAGTTTTTCAAACACAACCTGAACCTGTACTGCCAATCGTTATTCAATTGCGTAACAGAAGGTCTTTTTTTCCACCCGAACATATACCAGGTTGGTTGGTGTTCGAACGTGTTTAAATAGGTTAGTAATGCAGCTTGTAACTGTTTAGTCATGACAACCCACCTGTAAAGTTTGTCCCGTTGTCCTTTTGCATTATCCGGGTGTACAGCAATGCGGCGGTTATCAATATCAAAATCAGATACTAACAAGCGCGTTAACTCAGTTTCCCGGATATAAGCGTAATAAATCAGCCTGGAAACAGTCGCAATAAAGACATCGTGCTTATCAAGGTACTCAAATATCAAATCACGTTCTTCATTCGTGTAAATCGCAAACCTTCCAGTGCTCTCTTTTGACATGTTCTTAATCTTAGCTACAGGATTTAATGGGATCCTCTTTTTGTCAGCCAATAACCCAAAAAAAGAATTAAGCCATCCTTTTTTATTATTATAAGTGTTATTATTCCATTTTGTGGCGGGATCATCACTTAAATAATAACTGTCCAAAAATTCATTTATATGTTCTTCTGTTACCTTGGTTATATCACTGTCAACTCCCTTTCTAACCAGAAAAGGTTTGAACTGATTTCTGTAAAACGTTGCAATATTCCGGGCAGATACTACTTTTTTGGGTATAGGATTTTCATAGCCCTTCATCTTGAAAAAATAGGTGAAGTTTTCATCAAAAGTGTACTTTCTAGCTGCTTCAGTTTGCTTTTCAACAGCAGCTTTTACGGTTGCCGGATTGCGTGGGTCTATCCCATCTTTCAAATCCATCTCCAAAAGCAGCATCACCTTATTAAATTCCCTCTCCCGTTCTGTCAAGTTTTCAATTGAATTAAGATTTTTTCCCCTCAGATAAGTTTTACCATACTCTTTAGGGTATTCCGTTTTTTCACCTTTGTAAGTGATCGAGTAGCGTAAGAACCACTTTTTATTATCTTTGTCCCTGCTAATCTTCTTCGGAAGTGTGTAACTAAATAAATTCATAACTCAAAAAAATCAATATAAAGATATTCAATTTTGTCCCTGTTTTGTCCCTTTATGGTCCTAAACGCTCGAAACAGCATAAAATTAAATAATCCTTTAATTTGCCAAAAGTTTAATTTCAACAATGCAAGATCTTAAAAAACTGATTGAAGAGGCCTGGGAAGACAGGAACCTGCTGAACTACAATGAATATACCAACGCCATTGAAACCGTTATTGACCGGTTGGATAAAGGCGAGATCCGTGTGGCCGAACCTATCGGCTCACGCTGGCATGTAAATGAGTGGATTAAAAAGGCGGTGGTTTTGTATTTCCCAACCAGGCATATGGAAGAAATTAAAACCGGTCCTTTTGTTTTTCATGATAAAATGAAACTCAAAACCGATTACAAACAAACCGGCGTTCGCGTTGTACCTCACGGCATTGCCCGTTACGGTGCCCACCTTGCCAAAGGTGTTATTATGATGCCATCGTACGTAAACATTGGCGCTTATGTTGATGAAGGCACCATGGTTGATACCTGGGCTACTGTTGGTTCATGTGCGCAGATAGGCAAACACGTACACTTAAGCGGTGGCGTTGGTATCGGTGGCGTATTGGAGCCTTTACAGGCTGCACCTGTTATTATTGAAGATAACTGCTTTATCGGTTCACGTGCTATTGTTGTTGAAGGCGTACATGTTGAGCATGAAGCCGTGTTAGGTGCAAACGTGGTATTAACGGCATCAACCAAAATCATCGACGTAACCCACAGTACCCCGATTGAATATAAAGGCCGTGTACCTGCCCGTTCGGTTGTGATCCCCGGTTCATATACCAAAAAATTTGCTGCAGGTGAATACCAGGTGCCTTGCGCCCTGATCATCGGTACCCGCAAGGAATCGACAGATAAAAAAACATCATTGAATGATGCCCTGCGTGAAAATAACGTGGCGGTATAATATAGTTTGAAGTCGCAAGTTTAAAGTCATAAGTGCTTGATGGATCAGTTTTCCATCTTTCACTTATGACTTTTAATTTAATAAGGCGAATTTGACTTAAAACTTTGAACTTAATACTTCAAATGAAAATAGGATACGATGCTAAACGGGCCTTTTACAATAATACCGGCTTAGGTAATTACAGCCGCTGGTTAATTAAAGGCATAGCATCACTCAATCCGTCCAACACTTTATATTTATATACGCCAAGGGCCAAAGCCAATCCCCGGCTTAATTTTATTGGCGATTATCCCAACATCCACACTGTTACCCCTAAAAGCAAATGGTTCACCTCTTGGTGGCGCAGCAGAGGGATTGTTAAAGATCTTAAAATCGATGGCATTGAGCTGTACCATGGTTTAAGTCACGAGTTACCATCAGGTATAGAGCAAACTAGTATTAAGTCCGTAGTTACCGTGCATGACCTTATCTTCATGCGTTATCCAAAACAGTTTGGACCGGTGAACTATCGCATCTATTTAGCCAAAATAAAGCATGCCTGCCGGGTTGCCGATAGCATCATCGCTATAAGTCAAAAAACAAAAGATGATTTGGTTGAACTGCTTGATATCAACCAAAAAAAAATTGAAGTTATATACCAGGGATGTGATCCTTCGTTTGCAATTGAACAAACTGCTGCGCAAAAATCGACAGTAAAAGAAAAATATAACCTGCCCGACAGCTTTATACTGAGTGTTGGCACTATCGAAGAACGCAAAAACCTCTTGCTAACCGTTAAAGCTTTAAAAAAGGTTGATGATATAAAACTTGTGGTGGTTGGTAAAGAAACCAAATACACCGAACAGGTTAAAGCTTATTTAACGGCTAATAATTTAAACCACCGGGTAATATTTTTAAAAGACGTTACCTTTGCAGAATTACCTGTTGTTTACCAGCTGGCATCGGTGTTTGTTTATCCGTCCCGGTACGAGGGTTTCGGCATCCCCATATTGGAGGCCTTAAACTCCGGTACACCAGTTATAGCGGCAACCGGCTCATGCCTTAAGGAAGCCGGCGGGCCAGACAGCCTTTATGTTAACCCGGATGATGATACCGGCCTCGCCGAAAAGCTGAACATGGTGCTTAGCGACGACGGCTTAAGGCAAAACATGATAACTAAAGGCCGCGCTTATGCAGCCAATTTTACTGATGATAAACTGAGCCTGCAGTTAATGCGGCTTTACCAAAATATTTTAAACCATGCTTAGAGACGAAGTAGCCAAAGCTTTTAAAGTTGTACAGGATGGCGGTATCATCCTTTACCCTACCGATACCATTTGGGGCATAGGTTGTGATGCCACCAATACCGAAGCCATTCAAAAGATCTATCGCCTTAAACAGCGCGATGAGGCCAAAAGCATGATCATTTTGCTGGATACCGAAAACAAGCTGGAAAGCTATATTACCGAAGTAAACCCGCTTGCCTTTGAATTGATTGAGTATGCCGAAAACCCGTTAACACTGGTAATGCCGGGCGCTAAAAACATCTCGCCGGCCTTAATTGCTGCAGATGGTAGTGTAGGGATCAGGGTTGTAAAAGATACCCCTTTTTGCCAGCAGCTTATTCAGCGTTTGCGCAAGCCGCTGGTGTCAACATCGGCCAATATCAGCGGCAAGCCCTCGCCCCAGTACTTTTCGCAGATTGACCAGGAGATAATAGATGGCGTTGATTATGTGGTTGACCTGGAACAGCACAGTAAGGAAATTAAAACGCCCTCAACTATTATGAGGCTGGCCCCTGATGGCAGGTTTGAGTTTTTGCGTCGTTAACGAGAGATTAAAGGTTGGGGATTAGAGGTTAGTAAAAAAGCATCTTTGACGATGTTTTTAACAGAAACATTTTTAGCAATTTTATAGGGTTAACGTCTCATTTCAATCAATACATTAACAATCAAATATTTAACTAAAAAATACTCGATTTTTTGTTAACCCTGTTAACCCCGGCCGTTACTGTCTAACCGCTGTCGGAAGGTTCCAACTTCCAACCATTATGCCCGGAGTTTGCAATTCCAGACGCGACCGCCTGTAATCTCTTACTACAGAACTACGTTAACAACATTGTGTCATCCCTTTTTAACTGCACACAATCTCACGTTTTTTAATTTACAAGGCATAGTTTCTAATTAATCTTACCTTTGTACCCTTATTAGCGTTTTCAGTACATAATTTATGCGTCAATACCTGCAGCATCCCGTATTTTCTGTTATATCCCGCCTTGCGGGCGAACAAAATGTACAGGCTTATGCCATTGGTGGTTTTGTGCGTGATATTTTCCTTAACCGCCCGTCTAAGGATATCGATATCGTTATTATTGGCAACGGCATAGCCTTTGCCGAAACGGTAGCAGCTAATCTTAAAGTTAAACTGGCGGTTTATAAAAACTTCGGCACGGCGTCGCTTAAATACCGCGATCTGGAGATTGAATTTGTTGGCGCCCGTAAAGAATCATACCGCCGCGATTCGCGCAAGCCTATTGTGGAAAACGGCACTTTGGAAGATGACCAGAAACGCCGCGATTTTACCATCAACGCACTGGCTATCTCACTGTATCCCGATACTTTTGGCGAACTGCTTGATCCGTTTAATGGCATTGTTGATCTCGAAAATAAACTTATCCGTACGCCACTTAATCCTAATGAAACATTTTCTGATGATCCATTGCGGATGATGCGGGCCATCAGGTTTGCTACGCAGCTTAACTTCAGGATAGATGATATCGCAATTGAGGCTATTAAAACTACTGCCGAAAGGATCAGCATCATATCGCAGGAGCGTATTACTGATGAGCTAAACAAGATCATCTTGTCCCCTGTACCTTCAATCGGGTTTAATTATTTATTTGATACCGGGCTACTGCATAAAATCTTTCCGCAAATGACAGCGCTTTACGGGGTTGACTATGTAGATGGCAAAGGTCATAAAGATAACTTTTATCATACCTTGCAGGTACTTGACAATATCTGCGAAACCACTGACGACCTTTGGTTACGCTGGGCTGCCATATTACACGATATAGCCAAACCGGCTACCAAACGTTTTGAACCCGGCCACGGCTGGACCTTTCATGGCCACGAAGACCGCGGCGCGCGCATGGTGCCTAAGATCTTCGCCCAGCTTAAGTTGCCGCTTAATGAAAAAATGAAGCAGGTTCAAAAACTGGTACAACTGCATTTAAGGCCAATAGTGCTCTCACAATCAATAGTTACCGATTCGGCAGTGCGGCGTTTGCTTTTTGAGGCAGGAGATGACATTGAAGGGCTCATGTTGTTGTGTAAAGCAGACATCACCACCAAAAATGAATATAAGGTTAAAAAATATCGTAACAATTTTGAGCTTGTTCAACAAAAATTAAAAGATGTTGAAGAGCGCGACAGCATCCGTAACTGGCAGCCGCCCGTTACAGGCAACGATATTATGACCCTGTTCGGTATAAAAGAAGGTCGCGAGGTTGGAATAATAAAAAATCAGATCCGCGAAGCGATACTGGAGGGCGAAATTCCCAACAACCGGGAGGCCGCATTAAGCTTTACAATTAACAAAGGCCTTGAAATTGGCTTAAAAGTTGTGACTAACCCAAATTAAATTAAAACATTATTATTTTTGTCCAAAATCTACGATAAGCAATGGCACTATACAGGTTCAGGGTTACTTTTGAAGACTACGATGACGTTACGAGAGAAATTGATGTAAAATCAAATCAAACTTTCGAAGATCTTCACCGCGCAATTCATCAGTCAACCGGTTATAATCCGGAATTTTCTTCATCATTTTATATCAGCAATGACCAGTGGACCAAAGGTGAAGAAATAACTTACCTGCCTAACCAAAGGCGTATTGACCGCGGTGTGTCATTGATGAGCAAGGTGAAGCTATTGAGCTTTATTGATGATCCGCATCAAAAATTTTACTATACGTTCAACTTTGACCGTCCGTTCGATTTTCATGTTGAATTGATGAAGATCATTTTAGATGAAACACCGGGCACTACTTATCCCGCCGTTGTCAAATCAGTTGGCGAGGCACCTAAACAATTTGGCAACTCATTTAACCCAACCGTTTTACCTCCTACTACTGAAGATTTCGATTTCCTAAACGAAATGGCCTTTAATCCCGAGGACACCGAAGATTTTTCGGAAGTTACGGATACGGACGAACTACCCGAAGAAAAACACTCCGGCGGAGGTGAAGAGGAGGAGGAAGAAGATGAATTCGACAATGAATTTAGCGACGATGAAGGCTTTGAAGATGATGAAAGGCCAAGCAGGGGCAACAGTGACGATTATTAATCGTAAAAAGAGTATATAATTTTTTATATACTCTTTTTGTTGTAATGCTATTTATACCATATATAATACTCTTTAAACAAATCACAATAAACAACTCATCCCCCTATTGCTAATGAACAACAAAAATTATTATGCCATTATTATGGCCGGAGGAATTGGAAGCCGCTTTTGGCCGATAAGCCGTACTTCGCACCCAAAACAGTTTATAGATATTCTTGGCACAGGTAAAACATTAATACAAAATACCTACGAACGTTTCCTGAAAGTATGCCCAAAAGAAAATATATACGTTGTTACTAACGAAAACTACACCAGGCTTGTAAAACAGCAGCTGCCCGACATGGAGGACCAGCAGATCCTTACTGAACCGGTAATGCGTAACACAGCACCCTGCGTTGCCTACGGCTGTTTTAAAATTGAAAGCCTTAACCCAGATGCAGTTATTGTTGTGGCCCCTTCCGATCAGCAGATCTTAGACGAAGATGCTTTTGTTGCCTCTATCGAAAAATCACTGCAAACCGCCGCTTCAAATGATTACCTGATAACCCTGGGCATTAAACCATCAAGACCTGATACCGGTTATGGGTATATTCAATACACCGATAGCGTTATCAATGATGACTTTCATAAGGTAAAAACCTTTACAGAAAAACCAACGCTTGAAATAGCTAAAACATTTATCCAAAGCGGCGATTTTTTATGGAACGCAGGCATTTTTGTTTGGTCGGCCAAGTCTATTGTTAAAGCATTTGAACAGTACCTGCCCGAAATGCATGAGACATTTGCTGAGGCGAGACCGGTTTATAATTCAGAAAACGAAAAATCTCACGTCCATAACGTGTACCAACAATGCGTTAACATTTCGATAGATTACGGCATTATGGAAAAAGCCGATAATGTATATGTATTGCCTTCAGATTTTGGATGGAGCGATTTAGGTACCTGGGCATCGATATATGACCTGGCCGATAAAGATTATGTAGGTAACGCTGTTATCCCTGCCGAAAAAGTGATCATGTATAATTCATCAAACTGCATGGTTAACGTTCCAGGCGAAAAGCTGGTGATATTACAGGGCCTGCATGATTATATTGTGGTAGAATCCAACAATTCCTTGCTCATTTGTCCACGCGACCAGGAACAAAACATTAAGCAGGTTGTGGCTGATGTGAAAAGTAAATTTGGAACGGTATATATATAGTCCCCCGCCTCTAAAAAGGGCGTTCAGATATAAAACACCAAAAGCTTCGCCATGAGCATGACACAGGGTAACAAAACCCTTATAGTAGTTGCCGGTCCCACTGCAGTAGGGAAAACAGCTGCGGCCATCAAGTTGGCGCAGCATTTCAATACTGTAGTGGTTTCTGCCGATTCAAGACAGTTTTTCAGGGAGATGAGCATTGGTACCGCTAAGCCTGATGCTGAAGAATTAGCTGCAGCTAAACATTACTTTATCAATTCGCACTCCATAACTGAAAGTTTGTCTGTCGGCGACTTTGAAAAGCAGGGACTTGCACTTTTGGACGAGCTTTTTAAAACACACGATAAAGTGATCTTGGCGGGGGGATCAGGCCTGTACATTAAAGCCATTTGCGAGGGTTTTGATGATTTACCTGTTGCTGATATTTTAGTACGTGATAAACTAAACCTGCAACTTGAAGAAGAAGGGATCACCGCATTACAGGAAAAGCTAAAACAAGTTGACCCCGATTATTACGCTCAGGTTGACCTGAACAATCCGCAGCGCATCATCAGGGCTTTAGAGGTTTTTGAAACAACGGACAAACCATTTTCATCTTACCGTAATGCCACCATTAACAAAAGGCCTTTCAATATCATTAAACTGGCACTTGATATGCCGCGCGAGAAATTATACGAACGTATAAACCTGCGCGTTGACCTAATGGTTAAACAAGGCCTTATTGATGAAGTTACGACCCTCCTGTCCTACCGCCAATTGAACGCGTTAAATACCGTTGGTTATGCTGAACTGTTTGATCACTTTGATGGCAAGACCAGCCTTAATGAAGCACTTTTGCTTATAAAACGAAATACCAGGCGCTTTGCTAAAAGGCAACTCACCTGGTTCAGAAAAGATAAAGATTTTGTTTGGTTTGATGCTGGCACTCCCGATGGTATTGACCAGATGATCAAAACAATTGAAACATCGGCATAAATCCGTTTATTAGATAAACAGCCCTAATAACCTAGGGAATTAACAACAGCCCATTTGTGTTAAATTCCAAATAGATAGCACTATAATTGGCATAATTACGTATAATTGCAGTTTAAATGCAAAACTCTACTACTTAGGTGGGGTTAGCAGGGTTTTCATTGTTAACATGCATAAATATTATCTTACTCATCTGCAGGAATTAGAATCAGAGGCCATTTACATTATCAGGGAAGTGGTTGCGCAGTTTGATCGTCCTGCCATCCTGTTTTCGGGCGGGAAAGACTCTATTGTGGTAACACACCTGGCAAAAAAAGCATTCTGGCCCGCTAAAATCCCAATGCCTCTTATCCATATTGATACCGGTCACAACTTTCCCGAAACAATGGAATTTAGGGACAAACTGGTTGAGAACCTTGGGGTACAGCTCATTGTTGGTTCGGTTCAGGAATCAATCAACAAGGGCCGCGCAGTTGAGGAAAGCGGTATCAATGCCAGCCGGAACGAGTTACAGATAGTAACCCTGCTTGATACCATTGAAAACCACAAAATAGATGCTGCTATTGGCGGTGCAAGGCGCGATGAGGAAAAGGCACGTGCTAAAGAGCGTTTCTTTAGTCACCGTGATGAATTTGGACAGTGGGATCCTAAAAACCAGCGCCCTGAGCTTTGGAATATCTTTAACGGCCGCAAACGCATGGGAGAGCATTTCCGCGTGTTCCCGATTAGCAACTGGACCGAAATGGATATCTGGAACTATATTTTGCAGGAAAACATAGCCATACCTTCGTTATACTTTGCGCACCAGCGTAATGCCGTTTACCGCGACAATACATGGCTGCCGGCATCTGAATTTTTACAGCTCCGGGAGGGAGAAACTATCGAAAACAAATTGATGCGTTTCCGCACCCTGGGTGATATTACCATAACCGGTGGTATAGAGTCTGGCGCAGACACATTGGAGAAGATTGTTGCCGAAGTATCAGCAACCCGCAGTACCGAGCGCGGAAATCGAAGTGATGACAAACGCTCGGATACTTCAATGGAAGACAGAAAAAAACAAGGTTATTTTTAAATTTGATTCAATGAGCCTTCAGGCAGTCAAGCCTGGAGCACAATATACCACCACAATGGAATTATTACGTTTTACTACAGCAGGTAGTGTTGACGATGGGAAAAGCACCCTAATAGGGCGCTTGCTGTACGATTCAAAATCCATCTTCGAAGACCAGATGGAAGCTGTAAAACAATCAAGCGAAAGAAAGGGCCTTCAGCACGTTGATTTGTCGTTATTAACCGATGGATTACGTTCAGAACGCGAACAGGGTATCACCATTGATGTAGCATATCGCTACTTCGCCACACCGAAACGCAAATTTATTATTGCCGATACACCTGGGCATATCCAATATACCCGCAACATGGTTACCGGAGCTTCAACTGCTAACCTGGCGCTGGTGCTTATTGACGCCCGCAAAGGTGTTGTTGAACAAACCTCCCGCCACTCATTCATCGCATCGCTTTTAAGGATCCCGCATATTATTGTTTGCGTAAATAAAATGGACCTGGTTGATTACAGCGAAGATGCCTTTAATAAAGTTGTTGAACAATACGAAGCCTTTGCTGCCAAAATTGATGTTAAAGACATTCGCTTTGTGCCCATTAGTGCCTTAGCCGGCGATAATGTGGTAAACGATTCGGAAAATATGCCATGGTATAAAGGTGAAAGCCTGCTGCATACCCTGGAAACTATACATATAGCCAGTGATGAAAACCACTCAGATGCACGTTTCCCTGTACAAACAGTGATTCGCCCGCATGCAGATGAGTATCATGACTACCGCGGTTATGCCGGCCGCATTGCAGGTGGTATTTTCAGACCCGGGGATAAGATCACTGTGCTGCCATCAGGACTAACATCGGCTATTAAATCTATAGATACCTATTCGGGGCCGGTTGAGGAAGCTTTTGCACCAATGTCGGTCTCTATCACTTTGGAGGACGATATTGATGTAAGTCGCGGTGACATGCTTGTAAAAGACGACAGCGAACCGCAGGTAAGCCAGGATCTTGACGCGATGATTTGCTGGATGGCAACCCGAGGTCCGCGCCCGGGTGCAAAATATCACCTTAAAACTACCACGCGTGAGGTAATGTCGATTATTAAAGAAGTTTATTACAAACTTGACATCAACACACTTGAAAAGCAGGAAGAAAATACTGATATCAAGATGAATGAAATGGTGAAGATCCGTTTACGTACTACCCAACCTGTGGTATTTGATGAGTACCAAAAAAACCGCATTACCGGTTCATTGATCCTGGTTGACGAATCAACCAATGAAACAGTAGCAGCAGGGACATTCTTGTAAACCGAAAAAGGCGAATGTATTTTCTGAAATATCTGCTACAGTAGCTCAAACCAGATAGATATTTACAAAATAAAGAGGGCATTTCAAAGCTTTGAAATGCCCTCTTTATTTTGTTTTTGTACAATAAACCCATGTTGGGTTGGCAGCTATTAATTTAGCTACACGCTTTGTGTATTGGTACCTATTGACAGTACCTGAAATCCTATTTTCTGTAATTTACTTACATCAAGCAAGTTTCTCCCATCAAATATTTTGGCAGGCTTTAACATATTATCATATATCCGTTGCCAGTCATAAGTTTTAAATTCATCCCATTCAGTAAGCACCGCAATAGCATGCGCATCTTTACAAGCTTCATAAGGATCTGAAATTACGCTGACACCAGTTTTATTTTCTTCCGGGGTTCTTGTAGCAAGATAATCAAGATCAAAATAAATCTGCTCGGCCGAAACTTTAGGGTCGTAAACAGCTAAACGGGCACGTTCGTGTAATAAATGGTCGGCGACATAAATAGCAGCCGACTCCCTTGTGTCGTTGGTATCCTTTTTAAAGGCCCAGCCAAAAATTGCAATCCTTTTTTCGTTAACGGTGTTATATAAATTTCTGATCATCTGGTTGGCGAAACGCTTTTTCTGATGATCGTTCATTATAATAACCTGCTCCCAATAATCAGCTACCTCCTGTAAACCGTAGCTTCTTGCGATATACACCAGGTTCAAAATATCTTTCTGAAAACATGATCCACCAAAGCCAACTGATGCTTTCAGAAATTTGGGGCCAATCCGGCTATCAGTACCTATAGCTCTGGCTACTTCATTGATATCGGCTTCTGTTTTTTCACAAATTTCGGTCAATGAGTTTATAGATGATACACGCTGGGCTAAAAAAGCGTTAGCGGTAAGCTTAGATAATTCAGACGACCAAACATTCGTAGTTAAAATGCGTTCGCGCGGAATCCAATTATTGTATACATCAACTAAAGCCTGGATAGCGACCTGGCCTTCGGGAGAATTATCGCCGCCAATTAAAACACGATCAGGCGAATCAAGATCCTCTACTGCAGTACCTTCGGCAAGAAACTCTGGATTTGATAATATTTGAAACTGCGAACCATTACCTGTATGGGTAAGGATATCCTTGATTGCACTGGCTGTTCTCACCGGTAGCGTGGACTTCTCAACAATAATCTTGTTGTCTTTAGCCACCCTGGCTATCTGCCGGGCACAAAGCTCAATCCATTTTAAATCGGCAGCCTGTCCTTTACCGGCTCCATAAGTTTTTGTTGGAGTATTTACAGAGATAAAGATCATCTGAGCTTCATCAATTGCTGATTCCACGTTGGTAGAAAAGAAAAGGTTACGTCCGCGAGCCTCGGCAACAACTTCACTTAATCCAGGTTCATAAACCGGGATATTTTCAACATCCGGATCGTTCCAGGCAGCTATACGCGATTCGTTCAAATCTACAACGGTTACTTTAATGTCGGGACATTTCTTTGCTATCATGGCCATAGTTGGGCCACCAACGTACCCAGCGCCAATGCAGCAAATTTTCGTAATTTTAGTCATCTAATTAAATTGATAATTATGAAATAAATAATCGTTCTGTTAAATCAATTAAGGTTGTAATCTTTGAATATACATCCCGTAACCGCTTTTAATATATTTTGACGCCAAAGTTTGCAAAGCTTCATAGTCAATAAATCCCATACGGTAGGCTACTTCTTCTATACATCCAATTTTAGTATCCTGACGTTTTTCAATAACTCTTACAAATTCCGAAGCATCACTTAAAGAATCAAAGGTACCTGTATCAAGCCAGGCAGTTCCCCTGTCCATTACCCCAACTTGTAATTCGCCTTTTTCGAGATATACTTTATTTACATCAGTAATTTCAAATTCGCCTCGCGGCGATGCAGGTATATCGCGCGCTATTTTCACAACTTGATTATCATAAAAATAAAGTCCAGGTACTGCATAATTGGATTTTGGCGCTTTCGGCTTTTCCTCGATTGAAAGAGCCTTGAAATCTTTATCGAATTCAACTACACCATAACGTTCAGGATCTGCAACAGGGTAAGCAAATATGGCCGCACCATTTACATTATTAAAACTTTGAATAAGCTTGCTGAACCCCGAACCGTAAAAAATATTATCGCCTAAAACCAAAGCCACCTTATCCTCGCCAATAAAATCGGCACCTATTACAAATGCTTGTGCAAGTCCATTCGGCACTTCCTGTGTAGCAAACTCAAATCTGCAACCCAACTCACTGCCATCTCCTAATAAACGTTTAAAGCCGGCTTGATCCTCCGGAGTAGTAATGATCAATATTTCTTTTATCCCTGCCAGCATCAGTACTGACAATGGATAATAGATCATTGGCTTATCATAAATAGGCATTAACTGTTTACTTATAGCCTTGGTTATAGGATAAAGGCGGGTTCCGGAACCGCCTGCAAGAATAATTCCTTTCATAAAGTGATGTTTTTAGTTTAGATTATTGGGCAGATTCAAGTGCTTTAAGACAAACAGCAAGGCTATCACGCCAATACGGAATTTCCAGGCCAAATGTTTCTTTTATTTTCGCCTTGTCCATTACTGAAAAGGCGGGCCGTGTTGCCCTTGTTGGATATTCACTTGTACGAATAGGATAAATTTTCACCTGAGTACCCGATAAGTCAAATATACCCTTTGCAAAATCATACCATGATGTTACTCCCTCGTTACTGTAATGATAAATGCCATAATTTTCACCTCCCAATGTTATGATATCTAAAATGGTAGCAGCCAGATCAATTGCATAAGTTGGTGTACCTATTTGGTCGGCTATAATTTTCAGTTCATCCCTATCGGCTCCTAACTTAAGCATGGTTTTAACAAAATTGTTCCCATATTCTGAATACAGCCAGCTTGTACGGATGATATAATGCTGTGGCAATATAGCTGCAATATCCTGCTCACCCTCCAACTTTGTAAGTCCATATATGCTAACAGGCTCGGCAATATCATCTTCCACCAAAGGAGTAGGGATATCACCTTTGAAAACAAAATCGGTTGATATCTGCACCAATGTAGCCCCGTAGGTTTTACATTTATTAGCCAGGTTTTGGGCGCCGGTTTTATTTATCTTGCGGGCCAATTCAATATCATCTTCGGCTTTGTCAACAGCGGTATAGGCTGCACAATTAACAGCATAGGCCGGTCTATATTGTTCAAAAATGCTGTCCAGTAAAGCCTCGTCTAAAATATTAGCTTCCGCTTCGGATGGAAATACAATTGATTTTATGTTTTTTAAGGCCGCTACCTTTTTTAAACACTGACCAAGCTGTCCTGAAGCACCGAAAACTACGATATTTTCCATATTGAATAATTTACTATGGGGGGTAAAATAAATTTATTAAAAACCAAAATCAGCTGCATCCTTCAAAAATGGCAGTTCCCGGTCTTTATCAGATACCAGAATATCAGCATCAGGCATGCCCCAATCAATACCCAATTCGGGGTCTGCATAATGCAGCCCACCTTCTGATTCCTTATTGTAGAAATTATCGCATTTATATTGAAACATCGCAGTATCGCTTAAAACTATGAAACCATGTGCAAAGCCCCGGGGAACAAAAAACTGCTTGTTGTTTTCTTCTGAAAGCACAACCGAATAGTATTGTCCTTTAGTGGGTGAACCGGTTCTTAAATCAACAGCGACATCTAATACCTCGCCTTTTGTTACCCTCACCAGCTTTGCCTGTGCATGCTGGCCCTTTTGCAAGTGTAACCCTCTGAATACCCCGCGGGATGAATAAGATTGGTTGTCCTGAACGAAATTCACCTCGTACCCTACAGCCTCATTAAAACGCCTGGCATTATACGATTCAAAGAAATACCCTCTATCATCGTTGAAAATGCGGGGAGTTATTACTACACATCCTTCAAGCGGAGTAGTTGTAATTATCATGCTATTTATAGTATTAGATTAACGATTTTCGTATTGATGATCATAGTAACTTGCGTATGCACCTGTGGTAACATTATTTAACCAGGCTTTGTTCTGTAAAAACCAATCTATTGTTTCTGAAAGTCCCTCTTCAAAAGTTACCGACGGCGCCCAGCCAAGTTCTTTGTTAATTTTGGTTGCATCAATGGCATATCTTCTATCATGACCAGGGCGATCTTTTACGTATGTAATCAGCTGCTCGCTGGTACCTGATTCGCGCCCAAGCTTTTCATCCATTTGTTTACACACTAAATGAACCAGATCAATATTTTTCCACTCGTTAAAGCCACCAATATTATAGGTGTCACCTACTTTACCTTCATGAAAGATCAAATCGATGGCAATTGCATGATCTTTTACAAACAACCAGTCTCTTGTATATTTTCCATCGCCATAAACAGGAAGCGGCTTGTTGTTAATAATATTGTTTATCATCAACGGAATCAACTTTTCAGGAAAGTGGTAAGGCCCGTAATTGTTTGAGCAATTTGAAACCACTGCTCTCATACCGTAAGTATCATGGTAAGCACGCACAAAATGATCTGACGCAGCCTTACTTGCACTGTAAGGAGAGTGTGGGTCATACCTGGTTTCTTCGGTAAACAAACCTTCTTCGCCTAAAGCACCATATACCTCATCTGTAGATATGTGATAAAAAAGGCTATTTTCATAACTTCCCGCCCATTTTTCTTTGGCAACTTCCAGCAAATTAACAGTACCGATAACATTGGTATAAACAAAATCCAAAGGACTGAGTATTGACCTATCTACGTGCGACTCTGCTGCAAGATGAATAACATCAGTTACGTCGTATTTTTCAAAAACGGCAGCAACTTGTTCCTTGTTCGTTATGTCTGCTTTTTCAAATACATAGTTAGCGGCATCTTCAATATCCGTAAGGTTTTCAAGGTTGCCAGCATAAGTAAGTGCATCAAGATTTATAATCAAATAATCAGGGTATCTGGTTACAAATCTCCGTACTACGTGTGAACCTATAAAACCGGCACCGCCGGTTATAATAATTTTTCTTGCCATATAAAATAAAACAGGTTAAGCGTAAACACCTAGTTTAAGCAAGAGCCTTACTTTCAAGTTTACTTAAAAAATCGCTGTATGCTAATTTAATTCCTTCAGGCAATTCGATGGTATGTTTCCAGCCTTTGCTATGAAGTTTAGATACATCCATTAACTTACGAGGAGTGCCATCGGGCTTGGTAGTATCAAAATTGATTGTACCTTCATAGCCAATTATTTCTTTTACCAATAAAGCCAGATCTTTAATAGAAATATCTTCTCCTGTGCCAATATTTACCAAGCCTTCCTCATTATAATTTTGCATTAGGTAGTAGCAAGCGTTGGCGAGATCATCGGCAAACAAAAACTCCCGCTTTGGAGTTCCTGTTCCCCAAATGGTAACTTCACCTATGTTCTGAGCCTTGGCTTCATGAAAACGGCGGATCAGGGCCGGCAATACGTGCGAGTTTTGGGGATGATAATTATCGTTATACCCGTATAAATTTGTAGGCATAACGGATATATAGTTACAGCCATACTGCGCACGATAAGCGTCGCACATTTTTATACCCGCTATTTTAGCAACAGCATATGGTTCATTGGTTTGTTCAAGCGGACCGGTCAACAAATAATCTTCATTCAGTGGTTGAGGAGCAAGCTTTGGATAAATACAGCTTGAGCCCAAAAACATGAGTTTTTTCACCCCATTAAGGTAACTGCTATGTATTACGTTATTCTGAATCTGTAAATTTTCATACAAAAAATCAGCTCTGTAAGTATTATTAGCAACAATCCCCCCAACCTTCGCGGCGGCTAAAAAAACATAGTCAGGCTTTTCTTCATTAAAAAAATCTCCAACCTGTTGTTGATTCCGTAAATCAAGTTCTGATGATGAACGGCTAATGATATTATGGAATCCCTCTTTTTCGAGCTTGCGCTGAATAGCTGATCCAACCATTCCGCGATGACCTGCTATATAAATTTTGGATGATTTATCCATATTATTCAAACTGATTTTTGATGGTATAACCAGAGCTCTTTAAAAGTTTCTCGCGTTGGAAGTTTTCAACGTCGGCTGCAACCATTTCACTAACTAAACCTTGCAAATCGTATTTGGGTTCCCAACCTAACTTAGTTTTTGATTTAGTAGGGTCACCAATTAGTAAGTCGACCTCTGTTGGCCTGAAATATGCCGCATCAACAGCAACTACTTCCTTACCTTCCTCTATCTGGAAATCAGGGTTGCTACAGCTAACAACATAACCTGTTTCGTTTACACCTTCGCCTCTGAAATTAATGGTTATGCCAACTTCGGCAAATGCCATTCTTACAAATTCCCTTACCCTTGTAGTTACACCAGTAGCAATTACATAATCTTCGGCAACTTCCTGTTGTAGTATTAAATACATCGCTTCTACATAATCTTTGGCATGTCCCCAATCGCGTTGTGCGTCAAGGTTACCCAAATACAACTTATCCTGTAAACCTAAAGCAATTTTTGCTGTTGCGCGTGTAATTTTACGTGTAACGAAGGTTTCACCACGTAAAGGGCTCTCGTGGTTAAAAAGGATACCATTGCAGGCGTAAATGCCATAAGCTTCACGATAGTTTACAGTAATCCAATAGGCATACATTTTTGCTACTGCATAAGGCGAGCGCGGGTAAAACGGTGTAGTTTCTGATTGAGGCACAGCTTGTACCAAGCCATATAACTCAGACGTAGATGCCTGGTAAATTTTGGTCTTTTTCTCTAAACCTAAAATCCTTATGGCTTCTAATAAACGTAATGTACCTATCCCATCAGCATTAGCTGTATATTCAGGTGTGTCAAAACTTACTTTAACGTGAGACATTGCACCCAAGTTATAAATTTCATCGGGTTGTACTTGTTGAATTATACGGATCAGATTGGTACTGTCACTTAAATCACCATAATGTAAGATAAGATTTTTGTTTGTATCATGCGGATCCTGATAAAGGTGGTCAATCCTGTCAGTATTAAAAAGAGAGCTACGACGTTTTATACCGTGCACTTCGTATCCTTTTGAGAGCAAAAGTTCTGTTAGATAGGCTCCATCCTGGCCTGTTATGCCTGTTAATAGGGCGATTTTTTTCATAAGCTAATTTTGAATTTTTAAAAATTTAACAACTAATGCCTTGAAGTACAAACCTAAGAAGATAAAATTTGTACTGAAATATCTTTTAAATAACCGTCTGGGTTCCTGATATAAACGAAATAACCATTCCAAGCTATTCTTTCGCATCCAAAATGGAGCTCTTTTTTGCATACCTATCATAACAGGTAAAGCCCCACCTACACCAATCATTACTGCTTGAATTTTATTCCTCATCTCATACATCCACTTTTCTTGCTTCGGGCATCCCAGGATTACAAATACAATTGAAGGGTTAGAATTATTAATCAATCCAATAACATCCGTTTCCTCTTGTTGACTTAATTCTCTGAATGGAGGAGAATATAAGCCAGATATAATAAGATCAGGGTATGTATTTGTTAAATGTTCACTTGTCAAGTTTAACATTTGCTGAGAACCGCCATAAAAAAAAACGCCTAATTTACGCTCTTCGGCAATTGACAAAAGGTCTGGTAATAAGTCCATTCCGGCTACCCTTTCTTGTTTTACACCATATAAGGCTTTTATAGCCTTTGCCAACGGCATTCCATCAGGGGTAATCAAATCCGCATTGCTAACGTAATTCGCAAAAGCTTTAGATTTGTAAGCTTCAATTAGCATATGAACATTAGCTACACATACATATGAAGATCTTTTATTTTCTGCAAAATGAACAATAGAACTTATAAACTGCTTATAAGTCCCCTTAGAAATTGGCATTGATATTAAAAAAAGCTTATCAAGCATCGGTAGAAAGTCTATTTAAAATAATCAAATTAAGTAACAAATTATTTTATTCAAAAATAAACATTTTTTTGATTTAATTACAATATTAATAACAAAACAGACATTTTATTATTCTTTTTACAATTAACAATTTATTAACATGAGGAGAGGAAATTTATCATAAACCGCTTATAGTATTTATCTTGTGCAAAAGACGCAGCAACGAGTTGAAATGCCATTATTTCCCAAAAAAAATCCAATTACGTTTTAATTTTATTTCATTATTTTTTAAAAAGCTCATCCCCGGTTTTTCAATTGCATAATACGTAATAATACTAAATATCAACGTCCCCGTTACAACATAACAAAAGCTAAACGCATTATTATTAATACCTATCATCTTGCTCACTTTCATATACGATTCAATAAATAAATAATGGTTCACATATAGCGAATAGGAGATCAGGCCCAAAAAATATACAACTTTTGATGAGAAAAACTTACTCAGGTAATTTACTTCCGTCAAGTAAAGAATCAGGAAAGGCATTAAAAGTATAATTAAAATGTCTGATCTATTAAAAAATAGCAAAACTATTATTGCTATGGCAGCATATTTAAAATTGCTATAGTTTTTCTTTTTATCGTATACCATAAAGGCAAAAACACCGAGCAAATACGAAACTATAGTGCGAAGAAAACTTGCTGGTCCGCGAGTATACGAAACAACCGGATTAAACCCTTTAATTGTGCTTAACTGTGTATAATTTGCCCAGTTTATAAAATGTGCTCTTAAAATACTTATCAGAATGAGAATTAATAGCGAGACGCAAATCAGTACCCATGCTTTATTTCTAAATTTAATGAGGTAATGAAATAAAAACGGAAAAATGAAATAAATTACCCATTCATTTGTTAATGACCAGCCTGGTGGAATAACAGAGTCGTTGAAGAAAGGAATAATACCTTGCAAAAGTGTTAAATTAACTAAAAAATTTGCAAAACTGCCTCTGTCAAACAGAGAATAATACAATACAGTCATGCAAATATATAGCGGGAATATTCTAAAAAACCTTTTAAACATAAAAGTTTTATAATCCTCACCAAATGATACTGTTTCAGTAAATACCCTGTGCGAGCTTAAACTTAATACAAAACCACTTAAAATAAAAAACAGGTCGACTGATAGATAACCATGATTAATGATGCTTTTAAAAAAGTGAATATTCCCCGTAAAATCTGACAATTTCATCTTCTGAGAAATCTCAACATTCCAATGAAAAATGATTACATATACAGCTGCAAGTCCCCTGATTCCGGTTAAACTTTTTATCTCTTTAGATGCCATT
Source organism: Mucilaginibacter sp. P4_A11 (assembly GCF_056402535.1). Classification (NCBI taxonomy): domain Bacteria; kingdom Pseudomonadati; phylum Bacteroidota; class Sphingobacteriia; order Sphingobacteriales; family Sphingobacteriaceae; genus Mucilaginibacter; species Mucilaginibacter sp. P4_A11. The sequence goes on along the minus strand of NZ_JBFUHE010000020.1, from coordinate 4,745 downwards.
AGTTTTGTAAAGTCATTTTAATAAATGCAATAACAACAAGGTATATGCATTAAGTGTGATATATTTAGATTATTTATAGCTTTAAAACTAAGACCACATCAAAGACAATATCTTTGCACTTCGAATAATAAACGTTCAGTGTTTTTTTTTTCAAGTTTATTGGATACCCAATTCATTTCCTCTTAAAATTCCTTTCAACTTTAAATATTTATTAGGGTCATCTTTAAGTTTGTTTATCACATCTCTGAGCTTAGTCGTCGATAAAGATACTTTATGATTGTTGTCCTTTTGGTTACTATTTAAAATAGAGAACTGATTCTTTTGAGCTGGTTGAGCCTGCGATAAGGTGACAAAATAATTACTATCAACTATGCCAAGTCCGGGGTTATTAGTCCCCGCATGGTGATTATCCATATAAATATCGTTACCAACAACGATGTTTTCAGAAAAATTCACATTACTTGAATTTTGATAACTTAAGTCCTGTGCGATAGAACTTCCAATAATTATATTATTATTAAAATTTATATTGTTTGCCATATGGCAATGTACCGGCATTTGAAAATCGATAATAGTATTTTTTTCTGCAGTACTATTATTTGATTTTTCATCAAAATAGATGCCTATTTTACTTCCCTGATGTCCAACTATCACGTTATTCGTGATAGTTATATTCTCCCTTTGGGTACAGTAGATTGCAGCGCCATCATTAAGATATTGCATTACATTTGATACTTTACACCCCTGAACAGTAACCCTCTCGCCCCTCACACAAATTCCCGAATAAGAAACATTATTAACATTTATATTTAAAATGCTATTGCCTGCACCATCTTCATAAATTCCAACCGCACTTTTAAACAATAATCCCGCATTGCTTATTTTTGAATTTGATACGACATTGTTATTTCCATTTACATAAATACCACCACCATATAAATTTGACAGCGAAAGATTATTAAGTTTATTATTGTTGCCCTTTAAATTAATTCCAGAACTACCGGTGTTTGCTATACTTAAATTGCTTAAATTAATATTTGAAACGTTTGTCCCGCTTATCGCCGCATCCATGGTTACGGCTCCAAAATTTTCATTCTGCAATTTACTTGAGCACCCTTTTATAGTTAAACCGTCAATAGTAATGTTGTTTACTCCATTGCTACCGAAATTAAACATAGTACGATACTTAGGCAGGTATATTTTAACCTTATTTACATTATCAGATGCCAATGGCCAATAATATAATTTTTCCTCACTACGATTTAAATACCATGATCCCGGAGAAGTCATTCCTTGAGCCACATTATATACAGCATACTTGTTAGCATTTGCAGACTGATCCATATATGCACCTAACGGGTATGTTGCCGGATATATAAAATAAATTACCTTATTTATTGAGTCAATACTTTTTATTCCTAAATATGATTCGTTCCAGCTATGAAACAACTCAATCTCAGCATTTTGAGGATCGAGAGATCGAAAATCTGATTCGTTATACTGAAGTCCATCACGATCCGTATCTGATGGTTTCTTTTGCCAGGAACCTTCCGAAGAAGATAGTGTTTTTTGATTCCACTTATTTTTGTAACTGAACAGGCCTTTTGCAGGAAACCTTGCCGGCAACAACATAGAATCATCTTTGATAATCATACGAAAATCCCATACCCTATCGGCTGTTCCTTTTACATTTGATACAAAGTATTTTCCTTGCTTAGCTAAGTTATCACACAATACCCCCCCATATAAAACAGGTTGTTCGCCCTGATAGTTTTTTATAATTAAATTAGCATCTTGCGGCACAAAAGTAACCGTAGTATTGTAATAGTCCCCTCCTCTTAAAATTATATTTTTAACACCAGACTTTCTACTTTTCTCTACCGCAAAACTTAAAGTTTTCAGTGGGCTACTAATTGTCCCTGTATTAGAGTCGCTACCATTAGGCGCAACATATATTCCGCCTAAATCATTAGGAGCTTTAAAGCTGCTTAAACAAAATATAATAAATAAAAATTGAAAAGAAACACCGAAAAAATTAAACATCTTCATAATCAAACATTTAATTTAGAACTGAAAAACTAAAATTTTGTTGCATTCAACTAATTATATTAAGATGCTTTTAATAGCCGGCGATGATATGTTTCTATATCAAAGTTCGTGTAGTTAAGAAACGTGTATCAAACCTTTAACTATAAGAGCCCGCTTTACAAATCTTTTCCAGTAAGGGTTTTTACTTGTTCCCGCCAATATTGATGCGTTACCTCCATGACGCCTGTAATAGATAAGCTTATCATCAATAAATTTGGCCTTAAAAAGAAACGCACCTACATTTCCCAACCAAGTATCATGTGACGAAATATAATCTGGAAATGGTAACGATTTTAATAAAACATTTCTACGGAAAGCCAAGCAACAACCTAAATAAGGTGAACCTAACGCAAGAGCTAAAAATTTATTTTTCTTTGATTTCCTGAGCTGATAATATGATTCGTGTAAAATATTAAGATTACTATCAGTAACATAACAGTCACTAATTACCAAATCATTTTCCTGTAATGCAGCAAGCGTTGTTTGTACCTTATTGGGGGCCCAAATATCATCCTGATCTGATAAAAATATGACATCTCCGGACGAGTGCTTAAGGGCATTTTCAACATTTTTAATATAATGAAGGTTAGCTTCATTTATATATAATTTAATTCGTTTATCATTTATACTCCGGATTACTTCTACCGTTGAATCGGATGAATTATCATCAGAGATAATCACTTCATCCTCATCTGAGAGCTGATCAAGTATGGAAGCTAGCTGATCTTTTATATAAACTTCACCGTTATATGAGGGCATGCAAACTGATATCATAATTATTTTTTTCGTAAAAAATTGAAAACTTTATTAGGTAAAAAAATCTTTACAAGCGTTTTAAAAACAAATGGGAACTGATGCATAATAACGCTGCTGATGTTAAACTGCAATTCTTTCGCCACTTGAAGATAAGATTTTAACAATTTTTTAAAATCCCTGTTTGATACGCCATCAAGATAAAAAACAGATACTGCATCATTAAAAACACCGTAATTTCCACCAATAATACACTTTGACATYAGCAAGTTTTCGGCTTGTAAACCAACGCCTAAGTCATATGGCAAAACATTAAAGGCCTTTCTTTTTATTAAAAAGCCCTGGTGCATAAATGTGGTAACCGGAAAAAAATTGCGCTCGTTGTAGGGCACCAATATTTTAGGCGTAATTACATGTTCTTTATAATTATCGTTAAGCTTCGCAAAAACCGCTGCAAAAACGCAATCATAGTTAAAATAATCATCTATTTTAAAATCAGACCAATCCGTAAGTAAATCGCCTGCATTTAACCAAATTATCAGGTCATCATCATTCATAGGGAATAATAATGCTTTATTCATTGCATCATATATACCCTTATCTCTTTCGGATACCCAATTATCTATGATGTCATGATTGCTCTCGATTAAATTTAAAGTAGAATCTTTAGATCCTCCGTCAATAACGATAAATTGATGATAGGGTTTTTTGTATGCCCTTACACTTGATAATGTTTTTAATAAATTGTCGGCGTCGTTATATGTAACCGTTATAATAAAAACAGTACCTCTAACCTCTGTCATAAATTAAACTTTTATAAACATTTAAAACCTGATCTGCATATGCTTTTTCTGTGAAATTTGAAATCACAAATTTGTACCCTTCGTTTTCCAATTTCATACACGCTGATGGATCACTTATCGAATAACGTATGGAACTTTCAAATTCACGATTATCGTTATATAGTAGTCCATTAATTTTGTTTGAGATCAGCTCAGAAGTACCTGCGTTGTTATAACCAATTACAAGGCACTTATTATACATTGCCTCCAAAGTCACACGGCCAAGCGCTTCATTATGCGAGCACATAAAAAGCGCAATGCTATTTTGCATTAACTGAGTAAGATCATTCTGAAACCCAAGAAATTGAACGGATGCTGATATGCCCAAAGTACTAACTATATTTAGTACTTTGTTTCTATATTCTTCTTTAACAAATTCACCAGCTATTTTAAGTTTTATTGATGGAAACTCATTGGTTATTTTTGAAAACGCGTAAATCGCGTCTTCGATTCCTTTGTCATAGATTAAAGCGCCGCAAAAGATAAAATACCTATCATTCGGATCTGCTGATTTATTATGAATTTGTTCTTTGTTAAACAAACCGTTATAAATAACATTTATATCCTCACCTATGTAAAAGTGTTTTGCAATACTTTTTGATATTGATATAACAGCAGCTGCCCGTTTTAAAAGCAAAAGATATTTATCCTTTCCGTATATATATTCCAAATTATAGTCTAAATCCTGAAACTCTCTCAGGTGCCAAACGTGAGGAATACCCGTTTGCTTTGATAGCATCTGTCCTATTGAAATAATCCCGCTATTAGAGTGAATTAAATCAAAATCAATCAGGTTCACGTTTTTTTTTATTGTGCTTATAGCCTTAATATTTATCGCACGAATACGCAATAGCCTTGGCAAATAAAGAAGCGTCTTTTTTAAAAAAGAATATTTTTGTACACATACATGTTTAAAAGCTATAACATGGTAGGGTATGTTCAATTTATCTAATTCGTCAGAAAATGGTCCTTTTTCTGGCAATATGACTGTTGCTTTAACTGCTACATTTAATCCCGACAATAGATTCAATAGCGATCTGTTAGCACCCAACATGGTAGGTA
>NZ_JBFUHE010000019.1:0-141791 GCF_056402535.1 Mucilaginibacter sp. P4_A11 | reverse complement strand
TTTAGCGGAATGGACGGGACTCGAACCCGCGACCCCATGCGTGACAGGCATGTATTCTAACCAGCTGAACTACCACTCCTCCGTTTGGGGTTGCAAATATACAAACCTTTTTAATTTATGCAAATTGTAGAGCTAAAAAAAGCCTTAAACGCAAAAAAGCCTTACTTTTCAGTAAGGCTTTTAGCGGAATGGACGGGACTCGAACCCGCGACCCCATGCGTGACAGGCATGTATTCTAACCAGCTGAACTACCACTCCTCCGTTTGGGTGTGCAAATATACAAACCATTTTAAGGTATGCAAATTGTTTTTTTAAAAAAGTTCGTTATTTGAGAAATTAAGGGCTTTTTTGATTTATCTGCCTTTTTTAGTTAAATTTAATATATTGATAATCAGTACTTAAATAGAATAATACAAGTTGTGATTCACGGAAATTTAAAACTAATTACTTCACATCAAAGTTAAAATACTGGCTTGCGGCATCGCCCCCGGCTGTAATTCCCTGTACAATGCCGATATATTTACCGGTTTGATCTGACGTATAAAACGACAGTTGATTTTTTCCAGGAGCAGAAGTATTGATTTCAGGGGCCCAGTAAAGCAGGCTTCTGAAATCGGGCATCCTGCTTTTAGCCGCCTGCTCTGTATCATATACCGGCGAATAAAACTCACGCTGCAGCTGCAGGCCTTCATAATCGAGCACAACAGCCCGTGGGTCTATCTCAACACCGCCGAGATCGCCTTTATAGGTTGTAAAGCTTAAAATCCCCTCATAAACCGATGGGCCCCAATAATACCGATAAGGAACATCCTCAAGCTTACGAACTTTTAACGGATCAATAGCCATAACCTTATCAATATTAAACACTGGTACGTCGTCAAGCATTACTAACGGATCGCCATCTAAAAAGCCATTGCCGTTAAGTACCTTAATATGGTAGCGCTTTTGTGATCTGGTAACCCACACTTCCCTTATATATTCCCTCAACACTTCTTCCATGGTAGTAAAACGGGTATAATTATCCAGGAGATAGGTTTTAAAAGGCGTTGCATAAAAGCCTGAGCTATCCACCGCGGGCTCATAAAAGTGCTTGATTTTGTTGGCCCAATAAACATTCTGAACCTGAGCACCCAAACTTCCTTCTTCAATGGCGTTTTGCATCCCCCTGGTAAGGTTAAATTTCGGTAAGGGATATTTTGAGTATTGTTCAGAAAAAGGGCTTAAAATGTCTATATGGTAGGCAGTGTCCCGTTCTGAATTGGTTTGAGCTACAATTTCACCTGGCCCATAAAGCTGCCTTGTGTTAAAAATCAACCTACCTGCCGAATCGCTCTTGGAAGCGTAAAGCTGCACCCGCTTGCCCGGCACACTTAAATAGGCTACTACGTCTTTGGCAACACCTCCAGTTTGTGTATTGTTTATTTTACCACTAATCAAGTGCCCGTCATACTCTGGTAAAAAGCTAAATGCCGCCGGCTTGCTACCAAGCACATTGCTCCATTGAAACCTTCGCCAGCCCTGTGTTAGCATAAGATTATCGAGAACCGCATCAGCTTCAGCACCGGTATTTTTGAAATAGTAATCCGGCGATTCAATGTTTCCGCGCAGATCTGATTTTAACCACAGATAACTGAATATTTCACCAGCATCTACATTTTGCAATGAATCAAGCCTGTAAACCGACATCGACAGATTAGCAGACTTCACCTGCCCCGAAAAATCTTTAGCAATAATATCTACACTTACTTTTTTACGGCGTGCATATAAGGCCTGGTCGGCAGTGGCGTTAATGGTGAAGTTTTGTTTGGGGCGTTTAAAATAAAGTCTTTCACTTACGGGTTGCCGGGCACTATTGAAAATTGTAAGGTTCGATACCCCTTCACCCAATTTAGTTTTATCAAGTATAAAGCTGGCAGTCCCATTATTAAACTGAGCCGTCATCCCTGCTTTAATCAATTGCCTGGTATGTACAAAAAGATATAATTCACCGGTTTCAATACCCGTTCCTTTTACTGTAACCTCTATCTGTGCACTGCCCGCGTCTTTTACCGTCATTACATAGCCCTGGCTATTAACGGCGGGCAGTTCCCTGGTAACAGCAACATTATTGCCCGGTTTGATAATGGCTTTATAAATATTTCCGGCTGCCGGGGTAAATACAAAGCTGCCAATGCCAAATTTCAATGGCTGGAAGCGTACTACCGTATCGTTTTTTTGATCAATAACAAAACCTCTGTATTCGCTTAAGCCCTTGCCGTCTGGTGCCGTGACCTTAAAAGCAACTTTACTGTTGATCCCGGCGACAAGATTTCCTCCTTCCGGAAAAAACTGAACATCATACTCTGGTGGCTGAACTTTAGCCGGGGCTTCCGGAGATTTTAAAGGATTAACAATGGCGATCACCTTTTCAAAATAATAATCGGGACTGAAATTTTTCATCCAGTTGGTATATGCCCTCAATTTATAATTACCATTGCTTACCGAAACAGGTATATATACAGAGCCGCTCCCAAAACCGTTTTTCATTTCTATTTTGGTTTGGATTATGGCATTTTGCTTACCGTCCAACACATCAACATATACAACTTTGCTAAGGCCAAGTGGCCTGTGATAAGTAGCGTCAACACTATAGGCCTTAAACCATAAAATCTCGCCGGTTATATAAGCGTTTTTGTCGGTATGGACAAATATCTTTTCCTGTACAGTGACCTGTCCATACTTTTTAAAGCTATCGGAGATTTGACCTATAGTTTGTGCCAATCCGTTCAATGATAACAGCAGCATGCCTGAAAGCAGTGGAACAATAGCAAGTTTTTTAATTTCATTCATAGCCAAAATCTTATTGATTTGTTTTCATGGCATCATTTATAATTTTCCTATCTCTCTTTCCAATACGAGGGTGTTTGCACCCGGCCCCTGATCCGGCAATCAGTACATTCAGTCGATGAATAGGTGTAGCCAATTGTACTATTTCGTTCTGTTATAGCATCTACAGGTATTGAGCCACCGTTAATTATAATACTTAACACATCATCTTGCCGGGTTTTAGGATTAAAAAAAAGTGCAGTATCAGGAGCGGCGCAATCATACGGGTATTTTGTAAACCAATTGGGTGGCACATCAGCATTATCAATGAATACTCTTTTAGTTTGTATGTTAGTTACACTTATATACCCGATAACCGGTTCAGCCGCATCTTTTAAGTTATGGATATTACCTGTTAGTTGCGAAGGCTGGGCATCAAATATGCTTCCCAGCTGTTCTGTATTCTTTTTAAGATTTTCCCAAAACTGGTATGCTTCCTTAGTTAATGCATATTGCTTAAGCAGTATTGTATACCGCATTTCGATTTTTTCTGATTCGGGAGCAATGGCTGTTAAAGGCTGTTGAAAGATAACGTCCTGGGTTAATTTTGCTGACGAGCCAATAACTATAGTACTTGACTTGTCGCTCGCAAAGCAATAATAGCTGAATTCGCTGGCCGGTCGCGCTACTACAGCCTTAGCTTGCTGATCAACAATATATGATGATTGAAACTTGGCGTGAAAACGCCAAGTTTCATCATATGACCATCTGTAATAACGCGTGCTGTTACTGGCATCATGTGTATTAACATATAATTGCAAGGCGTTATTCTTAACCTGGAAACCTATGCTATCTATCGGCTGGTTTTTTTTAACCTCAACATAATCTGATGCGTACTCTTTACTATCCCCGGTTACAATATGCAAGCGGTATTTTTTAGCGGCATCAAGGCTCAGCATTGGCAGGGCGTAAAGCCCGTTACCATGTGGGTTAAGCGTATATGCCGCCCCTCCTTCGGCCTCGACAGATACGGTGCAGTTATCCACGCTACTTGTGCTAACATTGCCCGAAATATTAACCGTTCTGCTTAATTTTACGATGGTTGAGTCGCTGCCATTATTTATCACTCCTTCCACAACCAGGTAATGATTAGGGGAGTTTATAACTTTAGGGTTATAGGGCTTTTTACAGGTACTATAAATGCCTCCCAGCAACAACAAGATCAATATGTATCGTTTTCCTTTCATCACTTTCAATTAAAACCTGATATTATAATTAATAAACGGAATAGGCCTGGCAAATATGGATAGCTTATATCCGTTAATAGCCCCGCCCTGTTCGGTAAAGAATGTCGAATACGCGTTTTGCCTGCCAGTCAAATTATATACACCTATTGTAAATGAGTTATGTGTTAACTGGTGCACTTTATGGTTCCCCTCAATGTTCATTGAAAAATCCGATCTGAAATAATCCGGGATGCGGTATTGGTTCCTGTCTGAATAAAATACCCGTTCCGAACCGCCGTACTCGTACTTGGCAATAGGCAGCGTAATAGGCCGGCCCGTACTATAGGTGAGATTTAAAGAAACGCTAAACCTGTGCGAAAACCTGTAGTTACCAATAAAATTAAAGCTATGCGGTTTATCAAAATTTGCAGGGTAGTAAGCGCCGCCATTGATCAAATCGCCCACGTTAGGATCATTTTGCCTTAAAAACGTACGGGAATAAGCATAGCTGATCCAGCCGTTGGCTTTACCGGTTGCTTTTTTAACTAAAAGCTCAATCCCGTATGCCTTGCCCTCTGTACCTACTACATCGGTTTCAATATGATGGTTTAATACCAGGTTTGCCCCGCTTTTGTAGTCAAGATAATCCCTTAAGCGTTTGTAATAAACCTCAACAGAGGTTTCGATGGTATTTGATTTTAAATTATGATAAAGGCCCAGTGATACCTGGTCGCCATATTGAGGTTTGATGTTGGGATCGCTCAATTGCCAAACATCAGTAGGGGATATCGCTGTTGTATTTGATAACAGGTGAATATACTGTCTGAGTGTGTTGTACCCGCCTTTTATAGATAGGTTGTCGCCCAGCTGGTACCTTGCCGAGAGCCTGATCTCGGGTCCCGAATAAGTTTTAATAAACTTACCGCTCGCATAATTGGTACTATCCAACTGGTTGGTACTTGTTTTAGGCAGGTTGGGGGCATAGTTGTAAACCGTTTGCGGCCCCAGGAAATTATAGATGGAGTACCTTACGCCACCGCTGATCGACAGATCGTCGGTCACATCAAATTTATCGCCAAGGTATAAGGCACTTTCCAGGGCTTGTTGCGTGGCCACCACGTCAGGCGCCACCAATGACTGGGCACCAAGGGGCTGAAAGCTACCCGGATGAAGCTTATAATAAATAGAGCTCAATCCAAAGTCGACGGTGTTTTTACGGTTGAGGTAATAAGTGAAATCTGTTTTGAAATTACTTTGATTGATATCAAAATTCAGCTTGTAGGCATTCACCGGGTTATCTGCACTTGAAACATCATATTGGTACCTGTCAATCCCGGCTGTAATAACGCTGAATAATTTATTGTTAAAATTATGCTTCCATTTAAGGTTGATGTTCCTATTGCTGTAGCTGTAGGCAGTATCGCTATTAAGTTTAAACTTATCCCTGCTTATGTAGCTGGTTAGATACAGGTTGTTTTTATCATCTATCTGGTGACTTATATCCAGGTTAAGATCATAAAATGAGGCAGAGCTGTGCTTATAGGCATCAGGAAGGAGTTTAAGGAGCCAATCGGAATAAGTAGTACGGCCGCCGAATGAAAACGAGGTTTTATCTTTAATAATAGGCCCCTCAACATTAAGCCGGCTGGTGATCAAACCAATGCCTGCCGATCCGGTAAATTTCTTTTTATTACCCTCACGGTTGGTTACATCCAGTACCGATGATAAGCGGCCTCCAAATCTTTCAGGGATACTGCTTTTGTATAATTCAATATCCTTAACTATATCGGGGTTAAACGATGAAAAGAAGCCGAAGAAATGCGAAGGGTTATAGATGGTAGCATCATTCATCAGGATCAGGTTCTGATCGGCCGATCCCCCGCGTACATTAAAGCCCGTTGTAGCTTCACCTACCGACTGAACACCCGGCAGGGTGAGTACTACTCTTAATATATCAGCCTCGCCAAACACGGTAGGCACCTGTTTAATGCTTTTAATATCAAGCCGGTTCACACCCAGTTGTACGTTGCGTACGTTAGCCACTTTTTCGGCAGAGATCTTTACTTCTTTAAGGCTGGTTACCTGTTCCTGCATTTCAATAATGATCTTCCCATCCGAGTAAAGAATGATCTGCCTGCGGGTGTCACGCATGCCAATCCCCCTTACACTTAAAACCTGCCTGCCTTTTGGCAGTTTGATAGTAAAATAGCCAAACTGATCGGTAGCTACCCCCGTTTTTGTATTGGTAACATAAATACTGGCACCGGTTACCGATTCGCCCGATTTTGCTTCTTTTACGTAACCGGAAAGTGTTGCTGTTCCTGCTTCAATAGTGTTGGTTTTAAGCCCTATTTCGTATAGCTTATTTTCGGTAGTTGCTTCAGGGATCTTTTTATCTTTATCAGGATCAGCGTTAGCAGGAGAAACACTTATATTAGCCGCAGTTGCATTGGCCACTGTGATACCAAAATAACCTACGGCGAGGCCTGTTTGTATCTCGCGTCCTTTAGTTAAAAATACCTGTTGCTGTTTGGTGATGGCAAAACTAAAATCAGTATTTTTAAAAGCCTGGCTCAATATATTTTCAATAGGCTTATTAGTTGCCTGCAGTGTTACCTTCAAACTGTCAAACTGTATTGGATCGTAAAAAAAATGAAAGCCTGATTTTGCTTCCAGTTCTGTTACAAACTGCTCAATGGTAGCTTGCTGAAAGTTTACGCTGATTGATTTTCCCTGTCCCTGCTGGGCATGGCAAACTTTAATTAAAATCAAAAAACAGAAACTTAGAAAGTAAATTTTTTTCATCCGGTTATTTTATTTTCCTGCCGTATACATTCAAAGCAATATCAATTTGGCCTGGCATTAACGTGGCGCAGCGCATTAGTTAGTTATATGATCATAATAAGTAGCTGCACTTACCGCAGCCTGTTCCAAATTTTCTTGAAAGTCAAGATTGTTTGCCTTTATATATTGCCGCAGTTCTTTCTTCTTATCTTTAAAAATAGCTAACAGCCCTCCTTTGCCACTAAAACTTAAATAATTGTTTCCTTTCTTAACATAATAATCCTTCGTTTCGCTAAAAAAAGTTTCTATAGCATTATTGCCGGTGTTGGTTTGAATACTCTTGGCCCTTTTTACAATGATCCCAACATTTTTACCCTGGTACAACTGATCGTAAAAACCCGTAGCAAGTGCGGCCTTACCTGTCGAATCGGTATTAAGGCGGATAAAATGATGGTTAAGCAACCAAAACTCAGGCACCCGTTCGCTCAGTAATGAAAATTTTGTAAAGTGATTATAAAGCAGTACAACAACCACATCTTTGTTCAAATCATACATTATCGGAATATCGCGGTAAACCACCGTGCCATATTTTACAGAACCTGGCGTAAAAGACTTATTATCAAAAACATAAGCATTCCCTTTTATTATGGGGTCATAAAATTCATATTCCGGCCCGTTATACAGATGTGATTGCTGCCCAATGGCAGTATTATAATTGGCAACTACCAGGCCCAAAGCAGTACTATCAATACCTGTTTGTGCAGAAACATGACCGCTTGTTATGATGCCCCATGTGATGACTAAGGCCAGGAGTGTTTTTTTTGCCATTTAGGTTTTTATAAAAATGAAATTTACATGACTTCCAGTTAATTACCAAATAGCAGCGTCCTAATACCCCCAAGCAAGTGTATCAATCGTGTTACATGTAAATTTAATACGGCATTGTTTATAGAATTACGTCTGGGTTAAAACAGATGCAACAGTTTCTGATAAATAATTATTTATTAAGCACTTATATCCCGGCCTCAAATAATTACCCGGGAAGCATAAAGATTTGAATGATCTTTGTACTTTTAGCAATATTAGCCCGTTTATGCTCAAAACAGCCATACCCGTTTTAGCGTCGCTGAACGAAGAAGAAACCGTAAAATTTTATACCGAAAAGCTTGGCTTTACTTTCAATACAAGCTGGGATGGCTACCTCATTATGCATAGAGATGACCTGTTTATTCATTTATGGCCGTGTGATAATCCTGAAATCGCTAAAAACACTGGCTGCTACATATTTGTAACCGATGTCGATACCCTTTATGCCGAATATAAACCGCGGGGCATAGTGCACCCCAATGCCGATTTACAAATAAGGCCCTGGAAAACCAAAGAATTCAGCATCCTGGACAATAACGGCAATATCATCCACTTTGGTGAAGATATTTCAGATAAAGATTAATATGAAAAAGTTATTAGTTTTTGTGAATTGGATGTTAATAATATCCTCATCCCTTGCCCAATCAAAAACAGGGGCTACAGTAGCTATTGGTAAAATCCCGGAATCGCGGCTTACTTTCGTTAAAAAATGGGCGTATCCATGGAATATTATAAAGATTAAAGACGGTAAGTTTGAGGACACCGAAAGTGGAAAAATAATTAAAGGCAAAGTTGCCCGTCTATATTTCACTGCTAATTGCCAAACCGATATACAGGGAGGCTATTCAATAAGATATTGCTACGCCTCAAAAAACAAAGATACTATCAGGTTGAACTTTGCCGATGGCTTACCTGCTTATGCCAATGAGTTTAATATTTATATTGAAAAGGATAGATTTTCTTTTGAGCCGAAGATCATCTATCCTCAATTGACACCTAACGAAAAATTAATATATAAGCCCGTTTGCAGTAAACTTATACTTGATCATAACGATCATAAAACGATTGCGGGTTATGTTAACGCAGTGTTCGAAGAAATTACATACAGCAGCGACAAAAAACAAAGTGCTAAAAAATATTATTTCAGAGGTTATTTTAAAGCGCCTGTAAAATAAGCATCAACTTAGTTGATCAGCAGCTTATATCCGCGTCCATGCACGTTAATAATCTCAACGTTGGGGTCATCCTTTAAATACTTACGGATCTTGCTCAGAAATACATCCATGCTTCGGCCATTAAAATAGTTATCATCGTGCCAGATGTTCAGCAGGGCTTCTTCTCGGGTAAGCACCTCATTTTTATGTACGCATAGCAGGCGCAACAACTCGGCCTCTTTGGTTGATAACTTTTGCTGGGTTTCGGCAATCGTGATCATCTGCGCTGTATAATCGAAAGTATATCTGCCAATCTTGAAGGCAGTTTGCTTTTCCTCTTCCTTTTTGCCAGTGTTTTCTGTGCGTTTTAAAAGGGCATTGATACGGAGCAGCAATTCTTCAATGCGGAAAGGCTTTGTTATGTAATCATCCCCTCCTAAATTAAAGGCCTGGGTTTTATCCTCAATCATCCCTTTGGCCGTAGCAAAAATAATAGGCACCTGGGCATTGATTTTACGGACGTCTTTACCGAGGGTAAAGCCGTCCTTTTTAGGCATCATCACATCCAGTATCAGCAGGTCATAAGTTTGTTTGGTAAAAGCGCGCAAGCCCTCTTCACCATCCTTACATAACACCACATCAAACTTACCTTTCAATTGCAGATAATCTTGCAGTAACAAGCCTAAATTGGCATCATCCTCAACCAGTAGTATTTTCTTCATATATTTTTTAATCCGGAAGTCCAAGGTCGGAAAGTCCGGAAGTTCTTTATTCATATCGAAAGATAGGCTGAACTTATTTTACGGATTTCCGGACACCCCGACTTTCCGACTTAAAATTACGCCACCGCAAACTTCAGCTCAAACTCCGAGCCCTTTTCTTTTTCTGATTTTACGCTTATGGTACCATTAAGGCGTTTTACTATGGTATTAACATAGCTTAAACCCAGGCCAAAGCCTTTAACATTGTGCACGTTACCGGTAGGGATACGGTAAAATTGCTCAAATATTTTTGATTGCTGATCGCGGCTCATACCTATACCTTTATCAGCTACTTTAATAACAACCTGGCCGCTTTTAACAAATGTACTTATAGTGATATCGGGGGCCTCGTTGCTGTATTTAATAGCATTATCAACCAGGTTGTATAATACGTTCGAAAAATGCAGCTCATCGGCAATGATATAAGCGCTTTCGGCATCGAGGTGCAGCGTGGTTTTAGCATTGCATTTTTGCAGCTTGAGCTCCATGCTGTCAAGCACGATACTAACCATTTCGTTCACATCAACCGGTTTCTTCTCCAGTTTAAAATCGTTGCGTTCAATACGGGCAATGTTCAAAACGCGCTCAATATGACTGCCCAACCGGGCATTCTCTTCAAAAATAATGTTGGCTAAACGGGCCACCCGGCTTTTATCCTCGGCAATTTCGTTGTCCCTTAAAGCTTCGCTGGCTATCATAATGGTTGAAACCGGGGTTTTAAACTCGTGGGTCATGTTATTGATAAAGTCGATCTTCATTTCTGAGATCTTTTTCTGCCTCAATATCGAAAATATGGTATACCCGAAGCAAAGCACCAGTACCATGGTAAGGCCACCGGTTGTAGCCATAGTGGCGGTCATGTTACTTAATATCAGTGAGTTTTTTTGAGGAAATGAAAGCCTGATCTTCCCCGGATCATTAATCACCTCTTTGGTAAAAATGGGTGTTTGATAAGTATTTGCCGCCACAAATACGGGCAGCTTTTCGCCCTGATTATCGCTGGCATTTGAAAATATCAGTGAATCACTGTTAGCAGTTGTAACCTCATAGCTGAAAGGCAGGAAAATACCTTTATTATGAAGCTCAAAACGCAGCAATGAATCTATCCAGAACGGGTTGATCCTTTTATCCAATGGCTCGCCCGATTTACGGTATTCTTCGGCCAGGTTTTCGATAACAGTTGGTTTACTGCTCACACTGGTGGCTTTTTCAAGCGAATCGTTTTCAAGCATTTTTTTGATCTGCTGAACCTGCCGCTCTTTTTGCTTACGGGTTTGCTCCTGTACCCATAACGGATTGATACGTGGTACCGAGATCATTTGCTTGCCAAATTGCGGATCGACATAAACATATCTCAGCGTATCATATTTATGAAGCTTTTTGGAATGGCTTACCCTGCGGGTGATGCGGGTATGCACAATCTCGGGTGTAAGTTGTTCATGTACTACACCAAACTCATCGGTATATTCTTCAACATGCACTTTAAAATCAACTGTACCTTCAGTTTGTAATAAGCCGTTAAGCTCATCATCCATTTTTTTGCGCTGGATCATGCGTTGCAAACTATCACGCAATAAAGCAATTCGCTTTTCACGGGCGGTAGAATGTTTTTTTTCTTTAGGTAACCCTGTTACTTTTATAGTGCTGATACCCGTTTCTTCATTATCAGTGCTGATGGCCGCCTGCTGGGTTTTGGTTTTCAAAAAGTTATTGGCATCCTGGCGGGTAACTTTATCCACCACATTGTTCATAGCCTCCCTCACCTGGCGATCGAAAGAATCGGATTGCATCTGGTATGATTGCCTCAGGAAATAAAATTGCATAGCCATTACGCCCAACAGCGCAAAGCTCATTAAGCCAATTATTAAACCTATGCTCCTCTTCTTCATTTGTTGAACAACAAAATTATCCTAAATCCGCACACAAAAATTGCATTTAACAAAATTTAACAAATGTAATTAATATTAAAGTGTTGTTTTCTACGGTTTTATTGCGTCGACACCTGAAAGTTTTATAATGGATCAGCAAAAAATATTTGCACTATAAAGCATTAATCGTAATATTGCGATATAATTATCATGGGACTTACAAAAACAGAAATATTCACAGATGAGCAAAATGCGTTAGCTACGATGCTAAAGGCATTAGCGCACCCTGCCCGCATTGCCATCCTGCAATACCTGATCAAAACCAATGCCTGTATCTGCGGTGATCTTGTGGATGAACTTGGTTTGGCACAGCCGACAATTTCACAGCATTTAAAAGAACTCAAAAATGCAGGGTTGATACAAGGTACAATAGAGGGTGTAAGTGTATGTTACTGTATAGAGCCGAAAGCCTGGGAAAAACTGGAAAACCAGTTAGGCCAGTTTATGCAGTCGTACAGTAAAACCAAATCCTGCTGTTAAAAAAATTTGAAAAAATCAATCGCAATATTACAATAAAACAAGTAAAGGAGAACGTAACCATGAACAAAGTAGATAGCCTGAACTGGAGCCAGTTCAAAGAAGAACTGGTAAAGAACCCCGATCTTAATTTGCAGTTCCAGTATGCAGAAAACAAATGGGTTGATGCCTCTTACCACATTACCGAGATTAAACAGGCACCCATTGTTTCTGTTGATTGCGGTGGTGTTATGAATAGTTGGACAGAAATTATCGTACAGCTTTGGGAGCCTGAAAACGAGCAGCAGGAAAGATCAATGAAAGTAAGCAAGGCTTTATCTATCGTTGCCATTGTCGAAAAATCATTGCCGCTTAACCCGCTTGGAACGGTAAAGATCGAATTTGGAAATTCGGAGTTTGATACCCGCCAGATGTTCCCCGGCGAGTTTATCATCGATGGCGATAACCTGATCGTTGACCTGCGCCCGGATGCTGTTCAATGCAAAGCCCAAACAAGAGGAGGAAGCTGCGGTACTAATGATAAAGGCGAAGAATGTTGTACACCTGCACCTGCAAAGCAAAAAGTTGAATTGAAAAACCTTGCCGTTGCGCAAAGCTGCGCACCCGGTTCAGGCTGCTGCTAAAAAACAACCGGTTTCTGTAAATATCAATTAAAATCACAATGATGCAAATACGACCGATGACCGCCAGAGATTGGGAAAGCGTTATGCGGATCTACCAGGAAGGGATTGCAACGGGCAACGCCACGTTTGAAACGAGCGCGCCCAATGGCCCCGCATGGAATAAAGCGCACATGGAAAAGCACCGTTTCGTTGCAGAGATTGATGGCAAAATTGCCGGATGGGTTGCTTTAACGCCGGTATCAAGTCGCTGCGTTTACGCCGGTGTTGCCGAAGTGAGTGTCTATATAGGCACCGCCTATCAAGGGAGAAAAGTTGGGTCGGCTTTGCTCGAAAAATTGATCAGCGATACCGAGGCGGAAAATATCTGGACGCTACAGGCCGGAATATTCCCTGAAAACGCCGCAAGCGTTGCATTACACGAAAAGCACGGTTTCAGGCAAATTGGTTACCGGGAAAAGGTCGGCAAAATGAACGGTGTGTGGCGAAACGTATTGCTATTGGAACGAAGAAGTAAAGTTACAGGGATCAACTAAAGAGAAAACATGAAGAATATTTTAGTACTATGTACGGGCAATAGCTGCCGTAGCCAATTGGCTGAAGGTTATTTACGGTTTTATGCCGGGAACAAGGCAAACATCTACAGCGCCGGGATCGAAACACATGGCGTAAACCCTAAAGCCATACAGGTGATAGCCGAAGATCATATTGATATTTCAAAACACACCTCAAACCATGTGGACGAATATTCGGCCATCCCGTTTGATATGGTGATCACTGTTTGTGATAACGCTAACGAAGCCTGTCCGTTTTTCCCGGGCAATGTTAAACGCTTTCACCAAAACTTCCCTGATCCGGCAAAAGCAACAGGTACACCCGAAGAGATCATGGATAAATTCCGCGAGGTGAGGGATCTGATAAAAATCTTTTCCGCAAACTTTGTAAGAGAAAATTTAGCATGAGATCAGAATGATTGAAAAAATAACGGGCAGAAGCTTTTTTATTTCACCACTTAATCGTGACATTGCAATATGGGAGTAACAAAAACAGCAAATTTCACGGATGCACAAAATGAGCTGGCGGTAATGTTAAAAGCATTGGCGCACCCTGCCCGTATTGCAATTATTGAACACCTGATTAAAGCCAACGAATGTATAGGAAGTGATCTGGTCGATCTGCTCGGCCTCGCACAACCTACCATTTCCCAACATCTGAGAGAGTTGAAAGATGTAGGGATCATCAAAGGAAAAATTGAAGGCACCAGCATGTGTTACTGTATCAACAATAAAACCTGGGCAAAATACAGAACGTTGCTTGCCAGCTTCTTTGTAGAGGTAAATTGTGACGATAGCTGCTGCTGAGCTTTTTTTTATCGATATCAATCGCAATATTGCTTTAATGCAATAAGCAACTGAATGAACTTATCTAACACCTACCCACATCAAAACATTAACTATACAGTAAATCACATGTCAGCAAACAACTGTGCCCCCGTGGCCGAACGTAAAAAATTAGGTTTCCTTGATCGTTACCTGACCCTCTGGATTTTCCTTGCCATGGCAATTGGCGTAGGGATTGGCTATTTCATTCCCTCGTCTTCAGGCTTTATCAATTCCTTTTCAAGCGGGACGACCAATATCCCCCTGGCTATTGGTCTGATCCTGATGATGTACCCGCCATTGGCCAAAGTAAAATATGAGAACATGGGACAGGTATTTAAGGATACCAAAGTACTAAGCGCCTCACTGGTGCTTAATTGGATCGTTGGCCCGATACTGATGTTTGTTTTGGCAATCACTTTATTGCGGGATCATCCGGCTTACATGGTCGGCCTGATATTAATTGGCCTTGCCCGTTGCATTGCGATGGTGGTGGTATGGAATGAACTGGCCGAAGGCAGCCGTGAATATGCTGCTGGGCTGATCGCTTTAAACAGCATCTTCCAGGTATTGTTATACAGCGTTTACGCTTACCTGTTCATTACAGTATTGCCGCCATTATTCGGCTTGCAAGGGCTGGCTGTGAATATCACCATTGGCGAGATCGCAAAAAGCGTAGGCATCTATTTAGGGATACCCTTTGCAGCCGGTGTTATCAGCCGATACACGCTGATCAGGATCAAGGGCGAGGAATGGTTTCAAACCAAATATGTACCGTTCATCTCGCCAATGACCCTGATTGCTTTACTGTTCACCATTGTGGTGATGTTCAGCCTTAAGGGTAACCTGATCGTGCAAATACCAATGGATGTTGTGAGGATCGCAATACCGCTGGTGATTTACTTTGCCATCATGTTTGTGATCGCGTTTTTCCTGGGCAAATCATTCGGTGCCGATTATTCAAGGAGTACTTCGATTGCCTTCACTGCCACAGGCAATAATTTTGAGCTGGCCATTGCAGTAGCGATCGGCGTATTCGGCATTAACTCTGGCGAAGCATTTGCCGGGGTTATCGGGCCACTGGTAGAAGTGCCTGCCCTGATTGCATTGGTTAACCTCGCTTTTTACTTCCGTAAAAAATATTACACGTCTAAAACTATAACTGCTGTAGAATAATGAAAATTGCACTTTTCTCTGATATCCATGCCAATCTCCCGGCTTTGGAAGCCATGCTGAAAGATTTAGATGCCCGTCATGTAGATGCCGTTTATTGTCTCGGTGATCTCGTAGGTTACAATGTTTGGCCTAACGAGGTGATTGCTGAAATCCGCAAACGTAATATTGCAACGCTTGCAGGTAACCATGACCTGAAAGTAAAAAAACTGGTAACAACAGAACGCAGTTTAAGCGAGCCTGGTAAAAACTACGCCTATCATTTAATCGATACTGACGGCAGAAAATACCTTGCTACACTTCCTGCTCATATCCGGCTGGAATTTGAACTAAATGACGATGCGTTAAACATCGTACTGGCTCATGGCAGTACCCGGAGCGTTAACGAATACGTTTTAGAAGATACTGATGAAACTTACGTTTTGGAAATGATGGATGAAGCAAATGCTGACATTTTGTGTGTCGGCCATTCGCACAAGCCTTATCATCGTATACTCAAAGTTGATGATTACAGCTATAAGCATGTTATTAACCTGGGCTCTGTGGGTAAACCGAAAGATGGTAACCCCAACGGCTGTTATGTGATTCTAACACTCAGCAAAACAAGCTCTGTTACTGATCCAAGCAGTGTTCAGGTTGAATTTATACGTGTTGCTTATGATGTTGAAAGGGCTGCGCGAGCAGTTGAGGATAGCCCGTTACCGAATGAATTTGCGGATAGGTTAAGAAAAGCTTATTAAGGCTCAATGTTTACAAACAACAAAAGGCCCTTTACCAGGGCCTTTTGAAATATCTTGCTTACGCTTTTTACTTAGAATGGCAGATCGTCATCATCGGCAGATGAACTGATATCAGCAGATGGAGCTGCATATTGCGGCGCAGCAGATGCGTTGTTAGCGGCAGCCAGCGGGGTAACCCTCCATAACTGTAACGAGTTAAAATAACTTTTTTTACCCATTTTGTCTGTCCACGGGCGGCCTTTAAGGTTAAAAGAAACCTCTACATCGTCACCTACTTTAACAGTGTCAAGCAAAGCGCAACGATCCTGTATAGCTTCAAACTTTAAATATTCAGGATATTGAGGGTTCTCAATATATTCAAGTATAAGTTCGCGTTTTTTAAGTGAATCGGTTACTTGCTGGGTAGCCGATACTTCATGTACCTTACCTTTAACTTCCATAATTAGTCTTCAAATAATTTAAAATGTAAAGTTAATAGTTAAGAAATTAAAATAGGGGCTTTTTAATTCTTAATTTTACCGAATTAATATGCAAGTTTTCCACACCGAAAGTAAAATCATAATTACATGTAACAAAAGGCTTTCAACTTACCTGCAACGGGAAGTTGAAGCTTTAGGCTTTGAGCCGGTACGTGTTTTCCCCACAGGGGTCGAACTAAAGGGTACCGTTACAGATACCATTCCGCTTAATTTGAATTTGCGCTGCGCAAGCCAGATCCTGTATTCGCTAAAAACTTTTACCGCCCGCGACCCGAAAGAGCTTTACGATGAGCTGGTAACCATTGAATGGGAAAAGCTGATTGATTTTACCGGCTATTTTTCGGTATCATCAAACGTAAATAACGAGCACATCCTTACCCCGCTGTTTGCCAACGTAAAGGTAAAAGATGCCATTGCCGACAGGATCAAATCTATCAAAGGTATCAGGCCGGATTCGGGCCCGGAGGTTAATAAAACCCTGGTACACCTTTACTGGCAGGATGACCGTGCCGAAATTTTCCTGGATACATCCGGCGAAACCCTGGCCAAACACAGTTACCGTAAAATACCGGGCAAAGCACCTATGCTTGAGGCTTTGGCGACATCAACCATCATGGCTACCAAATGGGATATGAAAAGCACGTTCATTAACCCCATGTGCGGTTCGGGTACCCTGGCTATTGAAGCAGCATTGCTGGCCACCGATAAACATCCGGGCTTGTTCAGAATGAATTATGGCTTCATGCATATATTGGGTTATGATGAAACCGTATTTTTTACCGAACGCCGCACTTTAAAGGACAAAGCAAAAAAAGAAACCGGCTTTAAGATCATTGCAACAGATATTTCTGAAGATGCTGTTGATATTGCCCGCAAAAATGCAAAAACTGCTGGTGTAGAACATTTGATTGATTTTAACGTTTGTGACTTTGAAGATACCGAGGTACCTGCCGAAGTAGGCGTAGTGATGTTTAACCCTGAATACGGCGAGCGTTTGGGTGTACACACTAAACTGGAGATCACCTATAAACGTATGGGCGATTTCCTGAAAAAGAAATGCCTCGGGTATAATGGTTACGTTTTTACGGGCAATGCCGACCTGGCCAAGAAAATAGGCTTGAAGGCTGCCCGCAAAATTGAATTTTATAATGGTAAGCTCGATTGCCGCTTGTTTGAGTATGAACTATACCTGGGCAGCAAACGCGAACCAAAAGAAGAAAATTAAATGAAAAAGATCCTGTTATTTATAACACTTATTTTATCATCGGTACTGGTTAAGGCACAAACACAATTAGCATTTCCATTTCAGGGCGGCAGCCCTATCATGAACCGTTTTTTTAAAGACAGTCTTGTTGTATCACCCGAGATCATCAAAAAGAAGGCGACCGGCACCGCAGTGTTTAAATTTACTGCTGATGATAAAGGCACCATTAAAAAGATCATAGTTTACTATGCTGATGATGCTATACTGGTAGTGCCCATCATTGATGCGCTGAAAAAATCAAACCATAAATGGATCATCCCAGATCATGAAAAATTGCATGATTTCATTTTGCCGTTTTCTATCAACTTTAATGCGCCGGCAAATGCAAGCAATGCAACCATAAAAGCGGCATTTGATTATTACAGCAAGCGCAGGCCTATCATATCCTATAACCAGGTTCCGCTTGAAACAGCTACTTTATTACCTTCAGTAACGGTTAGTTACGATTTGAGCGAGTAGTTTTAAAAATACAAAGCACTCTAAAGCGACAGATTTCACATTCTGTCGCTTTTTTTATAAAAAAATATTTTTTTTTCGCCTTTACTATTAATTAACGCAGCCGCTCAAAATCTACAAGATTACACACATCTTCACACAAGACATTAATCTTTAATTAAAAAAATCATAATAAATTGCCTTTCAAGTGGCCGTTCATTAAAAAAATTTCAAAAATCCAAAATCCGTAACCAGAATATTCTCGTTAGTTATAAATGAATTAATATGTAATCGGATGAAAGATATGCTAAATTTCAAGATCAAGGCCATAGCTGCTAACATAAGGCATACAAGGGAAGGACTAAATTATACCCAGGAGTACCTTGCGGCTAAGTTAGGTATATCGCAAAATGCCTATAGTAAAATAGAGTTAGGTTATACAAAAATAACCGTTGAAAGGCTCTTCCAGATCGCTTCTATTTTGGAAGTTGAAGTTGCCGAACTTATCAATACAGAAAAAGTGGTAGCTGCTTAAGGTTATTATATACAATCCCAATGTTCTGTCTTTTGCTTAGTATCTTTGCAAAAGATGGAACATAATAAACTCATTGGCGCTACAGTAAATTTTGTGCGCGATACCCTCAGGGATGCTGAAGGCGGCCACGATTGGTGGCACATTCACCGCGTTTGGACAAACGCAAAACTCATCAATCAAACAGAGAAAACTGATCAGCTTGTAGTTGAACTTGCTGCCTTGCTGCATGATATTGCCGATAGTAAATTTCATAACGGCGATGAAGAGATCGGCCCGCGTACCGCCGGTAATTACCTGCAAAGCATGAATGTTGATGCTGCTGTTATTGAACATGTACAGCAGATCATCCGGCATATGTCGTTCAAGGCCAGCTTTGATAAAAAATCTTTTCACTCACCTGAGTTAGAAGTAGTGCAGGATGCAGACAGGCTGGATGCAATTGGCGCCATCGGCATTGCCCGCGCATTTACCTATGGTGGGTTTAAAGGCCGTGAATTGTACAATCCCGAGATCAAGCCAAACCTTAGCATGACCAAAGAGGAATATAAGAGTACAACGGCCCCAACTATTAATCATTTCTACGAAAAGCTGCTATTGCTTAAGGATAAGATGAATACACCCGCCGGGAAAGCGGTTGCCGCGCAAAGGCATGCTTTTATGGAAGAATATTTGAAACAGTTTTTTGAGGAATGTGGTTCATAATTAACGCGAAAGCTTACTTTTGCGCAAAATTGACAGTCCATGAAAAAACTTATACTTACTGTAATACCCGTATTGATTGCTGCTGTTACTTTCGGGCAGGATACAGTTAAACGTCAGCGGTTCAATTTCCATTTCCAACAAACGGTAATCACCCAATATAAACCGTCTTTCCATGCCGATTATACCGGAGATAACAGTTTGCTTACAGGAGAAGAAACACAAAGCTCTATCACCACTACCCTTTTTGGCGGTGCAAGGCTTTGGAAAGGTGCCGAAGCTTATTTCAACCCTGAACTATCAGGTGGTGCCGGCCTGAGCAAAACTTTAGGGGCGGCCGGCTTCCCTAATGGCGAAACGTTCCGTGTGGGCGGTGCTGAGCCCAAGATCTATATCGCCCGCTTATATTTTACCCAGAATTTTGAATGGGGTAAAGATAAAGATACCATAAGTGATGATGCCAACCAGTTGGCCGGCTTAAAAAGCAAACGCTACCTTTCGGTTACCGTAGGTAAATTTGGCATGGCCGATTTCTATGACGGCAATGAGTTTAGCCACGATCCGCGTACACAGTTCATGAACTGGAGCTTAATGGATAATGGCGCATGGGATTACCCCGCCAATACCCGTGGCTATGTTATGGGCATCCATACCGAATTGGGGCAGCCTAACTGGACCTTGCGTTTCGCCTTCACTATGTCAACCACTACTGCTAACGGCGCCATCTGGGACCAAAAAATAGGCAAAGCCAATACCCAAACTTTAGAGTACGAAAAACGGTATACGCTTAACGGTCAAAAAGGTACGTTCAGGATCCTGGGTTTCAGGAACAATGGCAAAATGGGCGATTATCGCCAGGCTTTAGCTTTAAGTCCGGTCGCGCCTAATGTTGATACCACCCAGGCTTATGGCAGGCATAAATATGGTTTTGGCATTAGCGCCGACCAATACTTAACCAAAGATTTCGGGGTATTTGCCAAAGTGAGTTACAATAATGGCAAAACTGAAACATGGTATTTTACGGAGATAGACCGCTCTTTAAGCTTTGGCGGCGTACTTAAAGGCAGTTCATGGAACCGCGGAGATGATGAACTGGGCCTGGCTTTTGTAGCTAACGGCATCTCAAACGCTCACCGCGATTACCTTGCAGCGGGCGGCTACGGCTTCATCATCGGCGATGGTAAACTTAATTACGGCACCGAGTTTATTGCCGAGCTTGACTATAAGATCAATGCTTATCAAAAGAAATTCTGGCTTACACCCGGTTACCAGTTTTTACTGAACCCTGCTTACAATAAAGACAGGGGACCGGTAAATGTGTTTTCGTTAAGGGCACACGTGGAGTTTTAAATGGCGAGACAGTTATATAACAGCACAGTGCTGGGAAAATAAAAATATGTCATTGCGAGGCACGAAGCAATCGCATACTATACAGGGCGGATATGCTTCAGTAAGATTGCTTCGTGCCTTACAATGATAATTGTAAGTTATTGACTATTAAGTGTATTTTTTGATCTATTTATAAATATGGGCGTTGCCTACGGCCCGTGCTATCCGCTCATACTGCACAAGGCATTAACCACGAGGCCGGTATCCGCCACTATCACTAACGCGGCCCACACACACCATCGCTGAAATATATTTTATACATCATTGAATTTTTTTTCAGGATTTCCCTGAGGGCTACTCGCAATGACATGATTTTGTTTGTTTTCTTAATAGAACAACTTTCATCGTCCCAACACAGTTAATTAATGCTTGTTCCCAAATCCAAATTCGCGGTAGGTATTCGGCGCATCATCAGTATTACTGAATGCGAAAGTAAAAGTAGCCGTCCAGTTCTCATAATCGGCCTTCTTATCCTGCGATGGCTCAACATGGGTTGAACTGATCATATACACCCCTTCGCGGCTTAGTTTAAAAAACACTAAGCCGTTGCTGTCGCTCAACAATTTTTGCGGAACAATAGTGCCATTTATGGTACGTACATATTGCATCACTACAGCGTCTTTCATGGGTTTGCCTTTAAAAAGCACCTGTGCGGTAACATCATCTCCGTATTCGGATTTATAGGGGTTTTGCTGGATCACAATTTCATATTCTTCTCCCAGCGCCTTATCAAAGTCTTTTCCATTTGCCTTATCTACAGAAATAAGGGTTTTTGTTGATTGGTGATACTTTTCAACAAAGTATTGCTGGCTGCTGGCCCTGGCTTCTTCGGCCATTTTATCAAGGCCTTCGCTTTCAAGCGCCCTGATAAATTTATTCCTTTCTGATTCCGTTTCATCCTCCCTAACCAGCTCAAAAAGTGCAAGACCGGAATTTTGCAGCTGATAGGTGAGCAAACTGCTATCGG
Organism: Mucilaginibacter sp. P4_A11; assembly: GCF_056402535.1. Lineage (NCBI taxonomy): Bacteria > Pseudomonadati > Bacteroidota > Sphingobacteriia > Sphingobacteriales > Sphingobacteriaceae > Mucilaginibacter > Mucilaginibacter sp. P4_A11. Next base: position 120,109 of record NZ_JBFUHE010000019.1, on the reverse strand, counting down.
CCGTATTACTGATTTTTGACAGGTCTGTTTTTTTCGAGCCTTCGTACAGCATAAACTTAGTTGCCTTTGCAGTGGCGTATTTAAATTCACTTTCGGGCTTAAACTCATTGCCGCTTAACAAATGCAGGTTAAGCTTATCGCCTTTATGAACGTAAAAATTATGTGGCAATAAGAAAAAATCCTGCGAGCTGGCCGCAAAGCCAATCATGAGCAGTAATATAATGATGAAAATAGAGTTGCGCTTCATAGTTTTTTGATAGTATCATCAAACATACAAAGTTTTAAAAACTTCAGTAGTTTTACGTTATGATTTTTGACAGGAAAAACCTCGATAATGATACTTTGCTGGCATTTTACAAAAAATTGCTATTTCCGCGCATGGTTGAAGAGAAGATGCTGATCCTGCTGAGGCAGGGCCGCATAGGCAAATGGTTTTCGGGTATTGGCCAGGAAGCCATAGCTGTAGGCAGCGCCCTCGCCATGAATGCCGACGAATATATTTTGCCCATGCACCGCAATCTCGGCGTTTTTACCTCGCGGGGAATCCCACTATCAAAATTAATGGCGCAATGGCAAGGCAAACCATCAGGCTTTACCAAAGGGCGCGACCGCTCTTTTCACTTTGGTACCCAGGAGTATAAGATCATTGGCATGATATCACACCTTGGCCCTCAGCTTGCCCTGGCCGATGGTATTGCCCTGGCCGATGTATTATCGGGCAAGAAAAAATCAACACTTGTTTTTACCGGCGAAGGAGCTACCAGTGAAGGCGATTTTCACGAGGCCCTGAACATTGCCGCTGTATGGAAACTGCCGGTTATATTTCTGATCGAAAATAACGGCTATGGCCTTTCTACCCCAACCAGCGAGCAATATAACTGCCGTGAACTGGTTGATAAAGCCATAGGTTACGGTATTGAAGGCCGGCGCATTGACGGCAACAACCTGCTTGAGGTTTATAATACCATAAAAACACTCAATAAAGCCCTTCGCGAAAGCCCGCGCCCTGTTTTACTGGAATGCATGACCTTCAGAATGCGTGGCCACGAAGAGGCATCGGGTACTAAATACGTTCCAAATAATTTATTTGAATGGTGGGCAGGAAAAGACCCGGTCACAAACTTTGAAAAATACCTGCTTGCCGAAGGCGTATTATTTAAAGATATGATCCCTGTTATCCGTAAAGAGTTCGCCACTCTTATTGAAACTGAGATTGAAAAAGCATATGCCGAAACTGATATTATCCCGGATGTAGCCACCGAAATACGGGATATGTACAAACCATACAGTTTTCCGGCTGTACAACCAAAATCATCGCCGGTTAGCAATAAGCGCTATATAGATGCCATTAGCGACGGGCTTAAACAAGCCATGCGCAAACACCCTAACCTGGTGATCATGGGCCAGGACATCGCCGAATATGGCGGCGCGTTTAAAATTACCCAGGGTTTTGTGGAAGAGTTTGGTAAAGCCCGCGTGCGGAATACGCCCATTTGTGAATCGGGCGTTGTTGGCGCAGGCATGGGCCTTGCCCTTAACGGCTACAAGGCGGTAGTTGAAATGCAGTTTGCTGATTTTGTCACGTGTGGCTTTAATCAAATTATTAATAACCTTGCCAAAACGCATTACCGCTGGGCGCAGGGCGTTGATGTGGTAATCCGGATGCCCGCAGGTGCAGGTACCGGTGCAGGCCCCTTCCACTCGCAAAGCAACGAAGCATGGTTTACCAAAACGCCCGGCCTGAAAGTTGTTTATCCAGCCTTCCCCGCAGATGCCAAAGGCTTGTTACTTGCCGCCATTGACGACCCCAACCCTGTAATTTACTTTGAACACAAATACCTGTACCGCAGTATCAGTGCCGATGCGCCTGATAATGACGTAATGATACAAATTGGCAAGGCCAACATCATCAAACAAGGCGATAAGGCCAGTATTATCACATTTGGCCTTGGGGTACACTGGGCGCTGGAATATGCTGACAAACATCCCGATCAATCCATAGAGATCATCGATCTGCGCAGCCTGCAACCCTGGGACCAGGAAGCAGTTGAAACCAGTGTTAAAAAAACAGGCCGCGCGCTGATTTTGCATGAAGATACCCTCACCAGCGGTTTCGGTGCCGAAATTGCCGCTCATTTAGCCGAACATTGTTTTAAATACCTTGATGCTCCTGTGATGCGTTGCGGTAGCCTTGATACTGCTATCCCCATGAATAAAGCTTTGGAAGACCAGTTTTTAGCCAAGGCGAGATTGGAGGCGAGTATGGAGAAGCTACTTGACTACTGAGGCAAGGTGTTTAATCAAATAGCTCATTAAGGCCATGCTTTTTTTACACACGCCAACCGTTACTGAACTCAACGGCGGTTAACTGCTTTAAAATAGCCGGGCGCTATTCAGCAGTCTTCTCGAAATATTTCAACTTCAGCTCCCTGCCATCGAAAACGGCGTAGGAAAACTGCGAGATCCATTCGCCAAGGTTGACATAACGGCTTTGCGGCGTTAATTTGATATCGAGCGGAACATGGCGGTGCCCAAAAACAAGGTAATCGTAAAAGTTGGATTTCAGTTCTTCGCGGCAAAAACTCACCAGCCACTCCTGTTCTCCAGGTTTGGGGCTCTCTTTTTTTTCATTGGTATCGCGGCTATGGCGGCTCCACTTATTGGCTATGCCTACACCAAGATTTGGATGGATCCGTGCAAACAGCCATTGGCAAAACCTGCTTCTGAAAAACCCTTTTAAGAACTTGTAAAAGCTATCACCGGGGCCAAGTCCATCTCCATGGTGAATAAAGAACTTTTTGCCGCCCCTTTCAATTTTTAGTTCATTGCTGATGATGGTAGCGCCAAATTCCTCTACAAAATAATCAAACATCCACATATCATGATTACCTTTAAACAGGTAAAGCTTTACACCTGCATCGGCAAGTTCGGCAAGCTTGCCTAAAAAACGGATATATCCCCTGGGCACTACCGATTTGTATTCAAACCAAAAGTCAAAAACATCGCCAACCAGGAACACTTCGGCAGCGTCATACTTAATGCTATCGAGCCAGCGCACTATCTTGTCTTCGCGTTGGCGGCTTGAGGCGTATGTTCCCGTACCTAAATGAAAATCAGAAGCAAAATAGAGTTTGTCGCGAACCGGCATATCCGGCAAAAATACGTTTTAACAGCCAAACAGAAAAGATAAAGATTGTTACACAATAACCACAAAACAACGGCGTACCTTAGTGGTTATTCACAATACACTAAAACATTAAAATTATGGCAATCCCCGAAAACCCAAATCTTGATGACGCCCAGGAAAACAAAGATCCGGGTAACGAATTTGAGCAAAATGAAGGCCAGGATACCGGCAACGAAATAATTGACAACAGTGAGCCGGACATAGCCGGATTGAATGCCGCCAGCCGCGCATCCGAATCATCATTCACTTTAAACTTTGAGGATGGTTATGCCCCGGCACCGGATAAAAAGGATGATGACCAGCAATCATTAAAACACTGATATATTACACAATGAAAAAACTATTACTGCCGGTATTGATCCTTGTCGCTTTTGCAGGCAAAGCGTTGGCACAACAGCCTAAAGGCTTTACCGTAGCTGATTTCAAGAACAATATAGGCAAAGTGGGTACTTTGTGTGATACTGTTTACTCCTATAAAGCTGTAAGTGATACGCTTACCTTGTTAAATATGGGTGCGGCTTATCCAAGGCAAAAATATACCATAGCTGTAAAAGGGAATCAAATAAAGCTTGACCTATCCAGCATAAAAGGTAAGCATGTGTGTGCAACCGGCACATTTGAATTTTTTAAAGGCCAGCCCGAAATTGTGGCCGATAAACCGGAACAGATTACGGTTAATTGATAACTTTTACCAAACATCCATAAACAGAAAAAGCAGATCGTTGATCTGCTTTTTCTGTTTATGGATGAGAATATTCTATTCGGAATCAATACTTGCCTTAAGCTTTTTCCATTCCGACCTTTAGCTTTTATAATTAAAATGCTTTATATAGGCCAAATACTATCTGACCTTCAGTAATTGGCTGCTTGGTTACCAAACGGCCAACATTTAACGTGCGACCAGTTGTTGTTACATCATATCCCGGTGATTTAACGTAGTTTCCTTTAAGAGATAGCCCCCAACCGGCGCCCATATCAAACCTTATTGCCGCGCTGCCGCCATATGCAAAAGCATAGCCCTTGGAGCTTGCCTGGCTAATACTGCCAGTTTGTGCATCAACGCCGGTAACGGTTATGGTTAATAGTGGCGAAGTCTGGCTTTTTATAGCGCCTGCCGATGCCCTTACATCAAACGATAAGCTGCGCCATACAAAAGTATATTGCGGGCCTACCAACAGGTTAAAGCTGCGATACCGTTTATCAGCTGTTACAGTGCCTTGATCTGCTTTAAAATCGGTAGTATAGCCCTGCGATAATATCAGGTCGTCATCATATGAAAAATTGCTTTGGTCCTGGTATGAAAAGGTGTAGCCAATCCCAAAATTTCTGTGGATATAATATGCTCCATCAAGCTGAAAGGTAACGCCCCTGTTTGCAAAACCTGATTTATTGTTACTGTAGTCTGCTTTTGCAAAATCTCCCAGTGCATAGGAAATCCCCATACTTAAACCTACATAAGGTTTAAGTTTTACTTTGGTTTCATCATCTTTATCGTTGGTATCCTGAGCTTTTGAAGTAAATGCCAGCAGCATTAAAAGGCCTGCTGTAAAAAAAGTAAGGGTTTGTTTCATCTTTGTTATTATGTAACTGTATTACCGTAAGTTTTGCCTTGCATACTTTGCTGCAAAGCAAACGTGTAAAAAAACGCATTATTATTGATACTTATGTACTGCCCCGGCCCGGTTTCGGACTAAAAATCACGGCAGTAACCATCTGTAAAAAATTAAGGAATTAATTGTTAGTTATTTGCGCTTCCCTTACCGCAGTTTTTTTACGCCGCTAATATAGCCCGCAACGGCCAATTAAACAGCAACCAGCTGCAAAATTAACAACTTTTAACCTTTTGAAGGGCGTTAGCTTTATGGCAATGTGCTCTAAATGGCTATCTTTAGTTGCCTGTAATTTAAACTACCATGACAAAAACGTTCTGTTTATTAGCATTAGCTGTTTTATTTTGCAGCTATACACATGCACAAATGACTATAAAAACACTCCCATATCCCAAAGCAAAAAAAGTTGATGTTGTTGATTCCTATTTCGACACCCAGGTACCCGACCCTTACCGCTGGCTTGAGCATGACCATGCCGATGATACCAAGGCCTGGGTGCAGGAGGAAAATAAGGTAACGTTCAACTATCTCGACCAAATCCCTTACCGCGCCGAAATACATAAACGCCTGGAATTTTTATGGAACTATGAAAAGTACAGCGCTCCTTTTAAGGAGGGTAAATACATCTATTTTTATAAAAATGATGGCTTGCAAAGTCAAAATGTATTGTACCGTCAGTTGGGTGATAACGGCACACCCGAGGTTTTCCTTGATCCCAATAAATTTTCTGCCGATGGTACTACATCATTGCAAGGCATCGAGTTTACCAAAAACGGCGAACTGGCAGCTTACCAGATCTCTGAAGGCGGCTCAGACTGGCGCAAGGTCATCGTTATCAACACCGAAGATAAAAGTGTTGTTGGCGATACCCTGAAAGACGTAAAGTTCAGCGGGCTGGCATGGCACGGTACCGACGGTTTTTATTACAGCAGTTATGATAAACCAACCGAGGGCAGCCAGCTTTCGGGTATGACACAGTTTCATAAGCTTTACTATCACAAGTTAGGTACACCTCAAAGTACTGATAAGTTGATCTTTGGCGGTGATAAAACACCCCGTCGTTACATAGGCGCTTACCTTACCGAAGATGAACGCTTTTTGGTGGTCACCGCTGCTACCTCAACAACCGGTAATGAACTTTATATCCAGGATTTAAGTAAACCTGGCAGCCAGATCATCAACATTGTGAACAACTTTGATAACCAGCACAGTGTTTTAGACAATGTGGGGAGTAAGCTTTATATCCTCACCAACATTTACTCACCCAATTTTAAGATTGTTACGGTTGATGCAGCCGAACCCGGCATTACCCATTGGAAGAATCTGATCCCTGAAACTAAAAATGTACTAAGCGCCACTACCGGTGGCGGAAAAATATTTGCTGAATACCTGCAGGATGCAACTTCGCTCATCAAACAATACAATATGGACGGCAAGCTTGAACGTACTATTCAGCTGCCCTCAATCGGTTCGGCTTCAGGCTTTGGTACAAAGAAGGAGGAAAAGGTAACTTATTATACTTTTACCAATTATATCTACCCGCCTACCATTTTTAAGCTTGATATCGAAACCGGTAATTCGGTGGTCTATAAAAAATCGGGGGCAAAGTTTGATCCTGAACAGTACGAATCAAAGCAGGTGTTTTATACCTCAAAGGATAAAACTAAGGTGCCGATGATCATCACCTATAAAAAAGGGACGGTACTTAACGGACAAAACCCAACATTGCTGTATGCTTACGGAGGTTTCGGCGTTAGTTTAACCCCGGCTTTCAGTACATCAAACATCATATTGCTTGAACACGGCGGCATTTATGCTGTACCTAACCTTCGCGGCGGTGGCGAATATGGTGAAACCTGGCACCGCAAAGGCATCAAACTAAAAAAACAAAATGTGTTTGACGATTTCATAGCCGCAGCCGAATACCTCATCAAAAACAAATACACTTCTAAAGATTATCTCGCTGTTTCGGGAGGCTCGAACGGAGGCTTGCTTATTGGCGCCATGTTAACCCAGCGCCCCGACTTGTTTAAAGTGGCTTTCCCTGCCGTAGGAGTGCTGGATATGCTGAGGTATAATAAATTTACTGCCGGGGCCGGCTGGAGCTATGACTACGGTACCGCCGAAGATTCGGAACAGATGTTTAAATATCTTTATAACTATTCGCCTTACCATGCCCTTAAACCGGGCGTTTATCCGGCTACCATGATTACAACTGCTGATCATGACGATCGTGTAGTACCTGCCCACTCCTTCAAGTTTGCAGCGCGTTTGCAGGAATACCAACAGGGCGCAGCCCCAACGCTTATCCGTATTGAAACCAATGCCGGGCACGGTGCAGGGCAAAGTACAGCACAGCTTATAAACGGCCAGGTTGATAAATGGGCTTTCATGTTCTGGAATATAGGGGTTAAATGGCAATGATGTAATTTGCCAATTGCACAGGGTCATTTATGGTTAGGGGGGCTTAAAACTAAAATATTGTGGATATATTTAATTAACCAAATCCATCACCCATGATACGCTTCAAAAACCTCCGCTATTTTAGTACCTCTATGTTCCTGCTTTTTGCAATATGCGCATTTGCTCAAAAGCCCCGGGCACGGGATATCGGTATCCCTTTTGAAGGCACCCCCGGCAAGTACAATGCTATTACCGATGTGCAGGGCGTTGAAGTTGGTTACAGTACAATTATTTCCGGATCGGGGAAAAACATAATTGGTAAAGGGCCTGTACGTACCGGGGTTACGGCTATTTTTCCAAATGGTAAGGTTAGCCACCATCCGGTTTTTGCTAATTGGTATACCTTAAATGGCAACGGTGAAATGACAGGTACCACCTGGTTAACGGAATCGGGCTTTTTGGAAACCCCTGTCATGATCACCAATACTAACAGTGTAGGCGTGGTCCGCGATGCGGTATTAAAGTGGTTTGTAAATACAAACTGGTACGGCAACGAAAAATATTGGTATACCTATCCTGTAGTAGCCGAAACTTATGACGGCGGGCTGAATGATATTTACGGTTTCCAGGTTAAAGAAAGCAACGCGTTTGATGCACTGGACAATGCTGCTTCCGGTGCTATAAAAGAGGGAAATGTAGGCGGCGGCACCGGGATGATGTGCCTGGGGTTTAAAGGCGGTACAGGTACGGCATCAAGGGTTGTTACAATAAATGATAAAACCTATACTTTAGGGGTATTAGTACAATCAAACTTTGGCAGAAAGAAGAACCTTACCATAGCAGGAGTGCCGGTTGGCCGGGAGTTAAAAGACACCCTGAATTATGAGATGAAAGCCCCGCCGCAATCAAAACACCAGGAAGGCGATGGCAGTATCATTGTTATACTCGCTACAGACGCACCTTTGTTGCCACATCAATTAAAGCGGCTTTCGGAGCGGGTTGCTTTAGGTGTAGGAAAAGTAGGCGGCCGCGGAGAAAATGGTTCCGGTGATATTTTTCTTGCATTTTCAACGGCTAATCCGGATGCTTTTAGCCGAACAGGCAGTACCCGGGTTGAAATGCTTGCAAATGACCAGATCAATCCGCTGTATGAGGCCACGGTACAATCTGTTGAAGAAGCTATTATCAATGCCATGGTTGCCGCCGATACCATGGAAGGCATTAATGGCAACAAGGCTTATGCCCTGCCGCATGATGCCGTAATACGGGTGTTAAAAAAATACAACATTGTAAAATGATTTTATAAACCACATGAAAAAACGGCTTCTATTCATTGTTATTCTGTTTTCAATTAATCAGGCCTTTGCACAGCATAAAAGGTCCAGTGTCAACATCATATTCATAGGTAACAGCATAACCCAGGGCGCACAACTGGCCAATGCAGCAACCGAAGCCCCGCCCGCAACAGCAGCCGCTTATCTACAAAAACAAAAGAATCTGGATACGGTAAACTTCAGTAACCAGGGGCACAGCGGTTATACCACGCTTGATTTTTTGCCCGGCACCGGTACTTTTACCAAAGTTGAAGAAGCAGCGAATGGATTTACCAATAAGGATGCATTGCTGATATTTTCGATAAAGCTTGGCACAAATGACAGCGCCATACACGGGCCGCACGGAGCACCGGTATCGCCCGAAGATTATCAAAAAAACTTAAAGACGATAGTTGATAAATTATTAGCCGATTTCCCGAGAGCGATCATTATTTTCCAGCATCCGCTATGGTATAGCCCTAATACATATAACGGGGCAAAATATTTGCAGGAAGGCCTGAGCCGGCTGCAAAGCTATGTACCGATGATAGATGAGCTTGTAAAAACCTATACCGCTACAAACCCTAAGCAGGTTTTTGTTGGCGATACCAAAGCGTTCGCCTATTTTGAAAAAAATCATTTAACTGATCTGATTCCAGAAAACGGTAAGCAAGGCACATTTTACCTCCACCCTAATAAAAAGGGAGCTGAGGCTTTAGGCAAGTTTTGGGGAATGGCTATCAACAAAATAGTGAAGCGAAATTTTAAATAACGAGTAATGAATAGCACTGCACACATCAACGTCTGTTTTTTTACAGTAGTGGTGTGCTTAGTCATCTGCTCGTGTAAATCGCCCGTAAAGCAATTGGCCCAGGCTGATATTAGCTATAGTGCTGTGGCCAAACTTAAAAGCATTGCTTATACCGATACCGCATTTAAAGTGATCCATGTTTTTGTTGCCTTGTGCGACAATAAATACCAGGGGATAGTACCGGTGCCGCCTGCTATTGGAAACGGCCAGGACCCTGAAACCAATTTATATTGGGGATGTGATAACGGCGTGCGCACTTATTTTAAAAAAAGTAAAGACTGGCAACTGCTTAAAAAGCAAAAGGGAGCCTCAATAATATTGGAAAGGCTCATCTTCAGGCATCGTACAAAAAGGATTTACTTAGTAGCCGACGCATGGGACGGGCAGGCTATTGAAAAAACTACCGAAGATTTTCTGTTCAGTTGCGCGGGCCAATTAAAAGATACCATACATTACAACAGGCAGGTCATAGGTATTAATGGCAATGCACAATTGCTTGCTTATATTGGCCATGACGGCCTCATGGATTTCAGGCTGCCCAATGAATTTAAAAACACAGACCACAAAACCCGAGACTGCATTATTTTGGCCTGCACCAGCAAAAAATATTTTAACAGTTTTATTACTGCTACCCAAACCAATGCCCTGCTTTGGACAACCGGGCTCATGTGTCCCGAAGCTTATACACTTCATGATGCAGTAACAGGCTATATCAATAACGAGTCGAAAGCAAGTATTCGGAACCGGGCAATTGCGGCCTATGTAAAATATCAAAAATGCAGCACTCAGGCAGCTGCAAATTTGTTAGTTAACAGCCAATAAAAAGGGGCCAGAATCGAAATAGGATTGTTTTGTTCATTCCGTTCAGTTTGCCTTAATCATTAACATAAAATACAAGCTATGCTTAATTTTATGTTAATGAAATATTTACTGCTTTATATCCCTTTAATCCTGTTCATCATATCATACGGCTATAGCCGCAGATACTACCGATTTATTGACAATGGCCGTGCATCCGAAATCGTGCAGGCTAACCAAAGGGCAAAACAGTTCATGAATATGGCTGTGTTTTCGTTTGTGACACTTTTAATAATATTAAAACTACTTTAAACACGGCAGCGTTCGTTATCTTAAAATCACCACGTAACCTGATAAAACAACATTATTCATCTTCGTATTTACTACATAGTAGTAGGTGCCGGAAGGAGCCTGTTTTCCCTGATAAGTGCCATCCCATGGCTTAGGATATCCAACAGAATGAAATAATGGCTGCCCGTAACGGTTATAAACATCAACTGTACTGTTTTCATATGCTACAAGGCCTTTAATTTCCCAGTAATCATTTATCCCATCGCCATTAGGGGTAAAGGTATTACTGATGTTTATCACCGGCGAAACTTTAACGGCAACCTGGCTAAAGTTAACACAGCCGTTTGATTTATCAGTGATCTTAAGCTGGTAAGTGATATCCTGATCGCCGGTTACAACCGGATTCTTAACAGTAGTGTTATCTAAACCTGTGGCCGGTGTCCATTCGTAGGTTGCGTTTTCGCTGCCTACCACAGGATTTAAGGTGATGGTATGATCTTTTAAAACATATCTCGTATCTCCGGCGGCATCAGCCTGCACTGTTGGGGGCGGAACAAAATTAATGGTGATATCATCAGTAGGCGTATGACAATCATCGGCCTGCGTTGCGGTAAGCGTTAATTTAACCGAGCCTTTGGCAATATCAATAGGATCAGGCTGAAAGGTTGGATTAAGCACATTATCCGAAGGGATAAACTTACCTAAGCCCGATGCTGAAGTCCATTTTACGGTAGTGCCTGAAAATACCTGCCCGGTTAATGCTACCATTGGATTTTGGTTACAAACATTGTCAATGCTTGCCGGCCCGGCATCGGCGCCAGGGTTTGGTGCAAAGGTGATTGTAACATCTTTGTGTACCGCTGCGCAATCATTACCTGTTGATGTAAGGGTTAATTTAACCGATCCTGCAGCCCTGTCTGCTGCTGATGGAAAGTATTGTGTTGTGGGATCATCAAGCTTAGCGAAAGTCCCCCCTGCGCCGCCACTCCAGATCCCGGTCCTGCTAACACTGCCTTCAAGTTGTATGAACGGAACACTAATACATTCTGAATGTGAGGGGCCCGCGTCAACAATTGGGATACTGTTTACCACAACCGGTATGGGACTTGGCTCACCCGGGCAGCCGTTTACCACCAAAGATAATTGATAGGTGCCCGCATTGGCGGCTGTAGCGTTTGGAATAGTTGTGCTTGGGCTCTGAGTTTCCGAGCTGTAATTATTGGGGCCGGTCCACAAATATGTCACGGTACCTGCTATGGGCTGGGTTTGCAGCACAATGTCACTGCCCTCACAAACGGGGGTGTTACTATGCCCGTCTATCCTTAGTGTTTGGGGCTTTACAAATATCGTATATTTAACGGGGGTGCCCGGACAGCCAAATGCTACCGGCGTTATGGTATATGGAACCTGAATAATGTTTGTCGTAGTGTTAACCAGCGTCTCATTGATAGGGTTTGCCGTTTGATCGGTAACCGCGGCATTGCTGATACCAGGCACAACCGGCCGGCTCCATAAATAAGTGGCCGAGGATATATTTGATGTTAAAGTTAGTCCCAGTGGCGTGTTATTACATGCCGGGGATGAGAGTGGTGTATTGGTGATCAATACCGCCGGATTAACTGTTACCTTAAGTGGATACGATACTCCCGGACAGTCGCCGGTTTTAAAATTAAACATGTAGGTAACTTCAATAGGAGCATCAGTGGTATTGTAAAGTACCTCTTTTATAACGGGTGCTGCCTGGCCTGTTATAGTAGCATTGGTGATACCTGGAACAGCTTCCCGGCTCCAGGTAAAGCTGGTTGCCGGAGTGTTAAATTGAACCTGGTAATTGGTACTTGTGCCATTACAAACCGGGTCGGGCTGAGCGCTTGTAACAACAGGGGTAGCATTTACCTTTACTATGTATTGAAACACAGGCCCGGGGCAACCATTTAAATATGGTGTTATATTATAAGTTACATCAACAGCAGTACCATTGGGATTGGTGTTGATAAGGGTTTCGGTAATTGAGCTCGTTGTTTGGCCGGTAGCGGCAGGGTTGCTTATATTGGCAACAGCATTACGGTCCCATGAAAAAGTTGTACCGGGCTGGTCGGCTGTCATTGTATAATTTAGCGCGGTACCACTACATACAACGTCGTTGGCGCCACTTGTTATTTTCGGAGCAGGTGTAACCACTACATCAACTTTGGTGCGCTCACTGATACAGTCATTAACCTTAGTTTCTACATAATAACTTCTGTTGATAGTTATCGGAGCTGTAGCGAAAGGATTACCCTGTTTTACAGGGGTTCCTCCAACAGGAACATTATACCATATATAAGTTCCCGTTGAGCCGCTCGCGGTAAGTATCGCGGATTGCCCTTCGCAAACGGTTACTTTGTTATCTGTGTTAACGGTTGGCGCTGTTGGAGGAGGCACTGCCTGAACCAGTACAGGAGTACGCGCGCTGGTAATACCACCTACAGTTGTTGCAACGTAGTAAGTAATGTCATTAAGTATTGGTGGGGTAGTAAATATAGGGCCGGTTTTAAGCGCTGTGCCACCTGTAGCATCGCTGTACCAGCGGTATGTTCCGCCCGGCGCAGTGGCTATAAGGGTAGCGGTACTGCCCACACAAACAGGTTTACCTGATGCAGTAGGCGCGGCGGGCACCGGATTTATAGTTATGGTAACTGTGCTTGATTTTGAACCGCAAGGGCCGGCAGGATCATCTGAGGTTAGCGTAAGTATAGCTACTGTCTCGCCTGCCGCAGGAGTGTAAACAGCGTTCTTGAGTGTGGCATCAGAAAATGTACCCGCACCGCCCGTCCATTTCACTGCTGTATTTCCGCTACCGGCCAACTGCACCGGAACACCCTGTGGTTTGGTTTGATTAGGCCCGGCAGAAATGGTAACTTTATTATAAATAGTTATAGTACCGGTGGCAACACTTGACGGACATCCGCTGCTTGCGGCTATGGTATTGGTTATGGTATATGTTCCCGGCTGACTGTTTGCCAGATCTATCTCACCAGTACTTACATTTTTAAACTTCAAGTTGCCCGATGGTTCGCTGAAAATACCGGCGCTGGCCCCTGTCAGAAATACAGGCAGCGGATTTTTTACATCATTACAGATCGGGCTATTATATGAAAAATTGGCATCGGGTGATGTTACAATGGATATGCTTTGGCTGGCTGCTCCTGCGCATGTGCCTCCAAACGTGAAAACAACCGTGTATTTTCCTAATGCGCTTGCAGCTACATTGATCTCGCCGGTAGTGTTGCTTACAAAAACAAGCCCTGCAGGTGTTGCTGAGAAAGTGCCTCCGGCCGGATTATAAATAGTTGGCGTAACATTGCTTCCCGAAGTACAAATAGTACCCGATGGATATCTGAATTGGGGATCAATGATGGAAGTTATCGATACTGTAAAAGCAGTACGCGTACTAATACATGAACCATTGACAGCTTCGGCGTAAAAAATTGTTTGAGTGAATAAGGGATTGGTAGTATAAGTGTTGCCCGTATGTACCGGCGTACCGCCGGTGGCATCGGTATACCACCGAATTGTTTCACCCGAAGCCGGAACGCTTAAAGTAGCCGGCTGGCCAGGGCATACGGTTGCTGTTCCATTAACGGCAGGCGCAGCAGGAGGTGGATTTACCTGCACGGTTACTGCAACGCGCGGACTGCCACAGCCATTGGCCGTACTTTGCACATAATACGTTGCATTTGCTGTTAGCTCAGGTGTAACATAGGTATTACCGGTTATTAAAAGATTACCGCCTGTGGGCTGGTCGTACCATTCATAATCATCGGGTGAGCCGGTTGCTGTAAGCGTGGCCGAAGTGCCGGAACATGCTGTTGTTCCCGGCGCTGTAGGAACAGGGATAGCGTCAAGTACCGTTACTGTAATTGCTGATCTGTCACTTATACATGTCCCTACAGTTGTCTGAACGTAATAAGTAGTGGTAGCTGTTAAAGCCGGTGTTGTAAACGTATTGCCCGAAAATAAAGCATTGCCGCCGGTTGCAGCAGTAAACCACTGAAAAGTTCCGGCCTGCGCAGACGTTGCTGTTAAAGAAGCCGAAGAGCCATTACAGATCACAGGCCCGTCGGGCACAACCGGAGCATCCGGGGCTGGGTTAACAATAACTGTTACCGGAGTACGACCGCTCGTACAGCTGCCGGTAGTATGCTCAACATAGTAAGTTGTATTACTTGTTAAAACGGGGGTTTGGAAAACATTACTTGTGCTTATTGGCGTGCCGCCGGTTGCTGCCGTATACCAGGCATAGGTTCCGGTGGGCGATGACTCGGCAGTTAAGTTAGCGCGGGTGCCATAACATGTAGCCGGCGATTGCGAAGGTGGGGCCGCCGGTATTGGCGTTACAGATACCGGTACTGCTATACGGTTACTTGTACAATCGCCTACCCGTGTTTGCACATAGTAGGTTATCGGTGACGTAAGTGCCGGCGTTGTATAATCCGGACTTGAAATTAGTGGCGTTCCTCCCGACGGCACATCATACCATTCCACTACGCCCGATGCATCAGCGTGTAAGTTGATAGAGGACCCTGAACAAACACTGTTATTAGCAGGGGTCACTACCGGAACAGCAGGCGGGGCATTTATCCTGGCAACTACAGGTATAGCGGAACTGGCACAGCCGTTAGTTACGGTAAAAAGATAATAAGTAGCATTTGCAAATAAAACAGGCGTTATAAAAGTAGCATCATTGCTTAACGGAGTACCTGTGCCCGAAGCGTTGGCGTACCATGCGTAACTATTAGCGCCCGAAGCCTTTAATGTTGCCGAAGAACCGTAGCACACGGGATCTGACTGCACGCTTGGCCCGCCGGTTACAAAAACAGTAACGGAGCTTCTTGTACTGGTACAACTTCCTACAGTTGTTTCTACATAAAAGATTGTAGCCTGTGTAATTGGACCTGTTACATATGGATTACCGGTGAACAGGAAATTGCCGTTAGCATCATACCATTGGTAAGTACCCCCGGGTGCTGTCGCTGTCAATGTTGCTGATGTGTTGGAGCAAACAGCCTGGTTCGCAACTGTAGGCGGATTAGGAGATGCTATGGCAGCAACCTGAAAAGTTGCAGCCTTTGGCTGGCAACCTGGAGTTTTATCACTTACGGTAACCGTATAGGTACCTGCCTTATTTACTGCGATAGATGCTGTATTTTCGCCGGTGTTCCAGATATAGGTAAAAGGGCCCGTACCACCAGTTACATTGGCGGTTAATGTTACATTTTTTCCCGAACAAATAGTACTTGATGGTGAGGATATAGTTACGTTTAGTGTACAAGTTTGACTATACCCGGCAAATGAAATGAGGATCAGCAGGAATAGTACAAGTAACGGCTTATTAATGTTCTTCATAAGTCTCTTTATACTCAATAAATGTGGCTGCAAGCGGCTCATTTTTAACGACTCCCCTTATTGAGCACAGTTTTAAGATTGGCAGATAATTACATTAATTAATACCAACCTGGTAATGATGTGTGCCTTTTTACGTAAAATACTAAAAATATGTTCGATAAAACATGAACAAAATGAACAATGACGCCAGGGTGAAAGTATTTCTTTTACTGGTTAAAAAAATGCCCGGTTAGGAAATAACCGGGCATCAAAACAAATTTCAATAGTGTATTTTGTACAATCAGGTTGAACAACCTGATAATCATTTTACGGCAGGCAATATTGTACTGTATTTGGAGAGATAGGCGGCACGCTTTATAACAAAGCTACAAAATCACGCATAGCCTGCCCGGGGTCCTGCTGTTTCATGAAAGTTTCGCCGATAAGGAAACCGTTAAAACCTTCCAGTTTAAGATGGCGGATAGTTTCCGAATCGCTGATGGCACTTTCCGAGATCTTCATAAACTCGGCGGGAATATGTTTAGCTAGTTTATATGAAGTTTCTACCGACACTGTAAAATCTGCCAGGTTACGGTTGTTTACGCCAATTGCATCCAGGTTAGGGTTGATGCTGCGTTCCAGTTCTTCCAGGTTATGTACCTCAAGCAATACATTTAAGCCTAAACTTTTAGCCAGTTTAGCCATGGTGTCAATTTCGGCAGGAGTTAATATAGCGGCTATCAATAAAATGATATCAGCACCTAACGACTTGGCTTCTATCACCTGGTACTCATCAATCATAAAATCTTTGCGCAATACAGGAATGCTGTTTACCGAACGGGCTTTCAACAGGTCGGCTTTGCGGCCCATGAAAAAGTTACGGTCGGTCAATACAGAAAGCGCAGAAGCGCCCGCAGCGGCATAGTCTGTGGTAACGGCACTAACCCTCACCTTATCGTTAATAATGCCTTTTGAAGGCGATTTACGTTTAAATTCGGCTATGATACCGGTACGTGCCGGATCAAGCAGAAACTCTTTGAAGGAGTGGGTATCCCGGTGAAAATGTTCCGACTCTTCAAGTACAGTATACGATGTACGTTTTTTTGCCGAAGCAACTTCTCTTTTTTTATTGGCAACTATTTTATCAAGTATGGTCATTGTGGCCCTATTTTTAAAATCTGTCATGTTGAGCGATAGCTCTGTCTCCTCAGGGTCTCTCGCAGAGGACCCTGAGGTTCACTACACGCATAGCGTAGACCTCAGGGTCCTCTGCGAGAGACCCTGATGGGACGTTTTAACAATTGTATTAGCTTATTTTTTCAAAGTTATCATTATTCCTTAAAACTAAGCCTTTAGCCAGTTTTGCATCATCTCCTTACCATAATCCGTAAGGATAGATTCCGGATGGAATTGCACGCCCCATACGTCATACTGTTTATGCTTAAGCGCCATGATGGAATTGTCGGCCTCATCAATAGCAGTAACCTGCAATGAATCGGGCAGATCATTACCGCTTACCACCCATGAGTGATAACGTCCAACTTTAAAGCTTTCGGGCAAGCCGGCAAAAAGTCCCTCTCCATCATCAGTAACTTTTATAGGCGTGGCTATACCATGCATAGGCTGGTTAAGGTTATACAAGCTGCCGCCAAAGGCTTCAGCAATGGCCTGCTGACCGAGGCATACGCCAAATATGCTTTTTGTGGGCGCATACTTTTCTATCACATCCAGCAGCAAACCAGCCTCAGAAGGGATGCCCGGCCCCGGCGAAAGGATGATCTTATCAAAAGCATCCACATCTTCAATTGCAAACTGATCATTCCTCCAAACCTCGCACTCCAAGCCAAGTTCATTAACCAAATGCACCAGGTTGTAGGTAAAGGAATCGTAATTATCTATTATTAAAATATTTTTCATGTCCGTTTTCTTAAAATTCAACTAACCTCTTATCTCCAATCACTAATTACAACTCCTCCGCCAACTCAAAGGCCTTTCTTAAGGCCGAGATCTTAGTATCAACCTCTCGTAGTTCGCTTTCAGGTATGGAACCGGCTACTATACCTGCACCTGCCTGGTAATGCAGCGTATTGTTTTTGCTCAAAAACGAGCGGATCATAATGGCATGGTTAAAGTCCCCGTTAAAGCCAAGGAAACCAATTGCGCCACTATAAAAGCTGCGTTTGATGTTTTCGTTTTCGTCGATGATCTCCATGGCGCGGTATTTTGGTGCGCCACTTAAGGTTCCGGCGGGATAGGTATCTGCCACTACCTTAAATGCCGATACACCGGGCTTAAGCTTGCCGCTAACGTGCGATACCAGGTGGATGAGGTGTGAATAGTATTGAACCTCTTTAAACGCTTTAACGGTCACGTTTTCGCAATGACGGCTCAGGTCATTACGAGCCAGGTCAACCAGCATTACGTGTTCTGCCGACTCTTTGGGGTCATTTTCCAGGTTACGGGCGATCTCTGCATCCCTCTCATCATCGCCGCTGCGTTTAAAGGTACCGGCTATCGGGAATATATTGGCTACGTTATTTTTAATAGTGATCTGCGCCTCGGGTGATGAACCGAAGATCCTGAAATCGCCGAAATCAAAATAAAACAGGTATGGCGATGGGTTGATGGAGCGCAAGGCTCGGTAAACGTTAAATTCATCGCCAAGGAAAGTACGTGAAAATGCTCTTGAAGGCACTATCTGGAAAACATCACCCCGGTAAATATGCTGCTTCATTTTCTCCACTATAGCAATAAACTCATCGCCGGTAAGGTTCGATTTTTCATCGCCATTGCTTTTGAAGCTGTATTCGGGAAAGTTTTTGTTTTTGATGAGGTATTCCAGTTTCTCGATACCACCATTGGTTGGCGCGCCCTCGGGCTGGTTATGGAAAATGTAAAGCTCGTTCTTAAAGTGATCGATAGCGATGATGTACCTGTAAACATGGTACTGCATTACCGGGATTTTACGATCGGTATTGTCGCTTTGCTTCAGTTTGATGGTTTCATAATGTTCAACGGCCTCATGAGTAAAATAGCCGAACAAGCCATTGGTGATCATTTTCAGCGGCAGCGAATCGGTTTCAAAACTACCGATGAAACTATTGATCTGCTCAATAAGATCAAACGTGCCGGGCTCATGTGTTTCATGGCTGCCATCCGGGTATTGCTTTTTCAGCACGCCATTGTTCAGCACAATGCCACTCAGCGGCTCGCAGCAAATGTAGCTGGTGCTGTTTTCACGACTGTGATAGTCGGAACTTTCCAGCAGCAGCGAGTTGGGGAATACATCGCGCAGGCGAAGGTAAATGCTAACCGGTGTGGTGGTATCGGCCAGCAGCTTTTTATAAGTGGTAGTAATCTTAAATGTGCTCATCTTATTTTTTTAAATATCTTAAAACAAAAAAACCCGGCGAATTGGGGTCGCCGGGTTTCCTATTTAGGTTCACAATTGATTAGGTTTCTCTGATCAAAAAGCGCAAGCCGGCTGCCAATTTAATTGGTGCCACCAGCTGTTTGTATGTATGTTTTTGATCATCGTGGTCACAAATTTATAAAGAAATTTGAATTGTCAAATTTTTTATGAAATTATTTATTTGCTAAATCCTATTAGCTACGTAGAATTACTGTGGAATAAGCACAATACCCACCGCAATAAGCACAATCCCTATCAAATAAAAGATGGCGATGGCTTTATGCTTAGCCTCAGGCAGCGTAGCTTTCTTCGATTTGCTATGCCCGATAGTGATAAGAGCGATGGCAATGAGCATGATCACCCAGTGCTCAACCGTAAAATAACGGGTGATAGGATTTTTCATAGTATCCTTGCTAAACTGCACCATCGGACTGATAAAAAACAGGATGATGCCCAGCAGGAATTGTGTATGTACCGAGATCATGGCAAACAGGTTAAGCTTGCGGTTGCCCTCACCATAAGGTCTTTTACCCAACCAGCCCATAAAAGCACGCACGAGGGCCAGCAATACCAATACAATAACAATGTACCTGAAACCGGAATGAAATTCCTTAAAAAAGCTATAAAGTGTCATACATCAAAATTTGCCGTGAATATACACATATAGGTCATTGAAGTCATTAGGTCATTGTATCATTTTTTGCAGATAAAGACTTCCGTTAACAGAACCATGCCATACTGCCGGGGGTTTAGCGCAGCGTAACCCGTGGTTCAGCATAATTGAAGTTTTCAACTTCAGTCTTGCTTAAGTTGCACACCTTCACGGTTTATACGGTCGTTAAACCCGCGGCCGGAGATATTTGAAGGGGGCTTAAGTTGAAAACTTAAGCTGTTTTACACCACGGGTTACGCTATCGCTAAACCCGCGGCAGTTTTCTAAAACAAAAAAAGCGATGAGCCTAAACCCATCGCTTTTCATTTTATCTTTCGGACTTCCGACTAAAGACTTCCGACTTATATCAATAGCCTTACAGGCTCTTCTAATAATTGTTTTAACGTTTGCAGATAGGCTGCAGCTGAAGCTCCGTCAACCACGCGGTGGTCGGCGCTCAGGGTAACCTTCATGATGTTACCTGGTACTACGGCACCGTTTTTAACAACCGGCACAGCCTGGATCCCGCTTACTGCAAGGATACATGCGTTAGGGGTATTAATGATGGCAGTAAACTCGTCAACACCAAACATACCAAGGTTGGAGATGGTGAAAGTTGAGCCTTCCATTTCATTTGGCTGTAGTTTTTTAGCTTTTGCTTTACCGGCAAACTCTTTCACTTCAACCGAAATGTGGCTTAATGACTTGCCATCAGCAAATTTGATAACCGGAACCAGCAAACCTTCGTCAACAGCTACAGCAACGCCGATGTGAACATGCTCGCTGGTGCGGATCTTATCACCTAAGAATGATGAGTTAATTGCAGGGTGCTGCCTTAAGGCAACGGCGCAAGCTTTAACAACAAAATCATTAAATGAAATTTTAACCGGGGCAATCTCATTCATACGGGTACGGGCAGCAATAGCCTGATCCATATCAATGGTCATGGTTACATAGAAATGCGGCGCAGTGAACAAGCTTTCGCTTAAGCGGCGACTAATAGCTTTACGCATTTGAGTAACCGGCCTTTCGCTGAATTTCTCTTCGCCTGTAAAGGTTGGTAATACGATAGGTGCTTTTGCAGCAGCGGCCGGAGCGGCGGCAGGTGCAGCCTCAGTAGCTGGAGCCGCAGCCGCTGGTTTAGCAGATGGTGTATATTCCTCAACATCCTTTTTAATGATCCGGCCGCCATCGGCACTGCCTTTTACATCATTGAGGTTGATGCCTTTATCTTTAGCTATTTTACGCGCAAGCGGTGACGCTTTTACGCGGCTGTCATCAGAAGATGAGCTTTCAGTAGCAGAAGCAGTTGCTTCAGCAGCCTCAGTTTTAGTTTCGGCAGCAGGCGCAGCTTCAGCAGCAGGGGCCGAACCATCATCCTGTAATAAAGGAGTAATGTCAGTGCCTTCTTTACCAACAATGGCAATAATGCCATTTACTTGTGCGGCTTCGCCTTCTTTTACACCTATATATAATAAGGTGCCGGCTTCATAGCCCACAACTTCCATGGTAGCTTTATCGGTAGCCACATCTGCCAGTGAATCATCAGCGTTTACTTTATCGCCAACTTTAAAGTTCCATTTTTCGATGGTGCCTTCGGTCATGGTATCGCTCAGCAATGGCATACGGATCACCGTAGCCGGGATGCTTGACAGATCAACCTTTGGTGCGGCTGGTGCCGGAGTAGCGGCAGGTGCTTTATCAGCAGCAGGTGCTGCTTCTTTGGCCGGTTCTGCAGCAGCGCCGCTGCCAGCCTGATCAAGTAAGGATTTGTAATCTTCGCCTTCTTTACCTAAAACGGCAATTACAGAATCAACCGGGGCAGCAGCGCCTTCCTGTATACCGATGTACAGCAATACGCCATCCTGGTACGATTCAAAATCCATGGTAGCTTTATCGGTTTCAATCTCGGCCAGTACATCGCCCGATTTAACCTTATCGCCAACTTTTTTATGCCATTTCGCCAATACCCCTTCGGTCATGGTATCGCTCATTTTAGGCATTTTTACTACTTCGGCCATATATTGATAGTATTATAAATTCTGTATAAATATAGTTAGTTCTTTGTCGAAAGTCGGAAGTTCAAAGTTTAAAGTCAAAAAACTTAATACTCATGACTATCGACTGATGACTTAAAACTTAGTCCCTGATATAAGGGTAATCTTCCTGAACATATACATCAGTATACAATTCTGAAGCATCAGGCCATGGCGACTCTTCGGCAAATTTAACCGCCTCATCAACAATAGCTTTGATCTTAGCATCCATTTCATCAAACCATGCTTCATCGGCATATTTTTCAGTAAGGATGGCTTGTTTGGTAACCTCAAGAGGATCTTTCGCCTTGTAGCTTTCCAGCTCCTCTTTAGTACGATACTTTTGCGGATCGGACATGGAGTGACCTTTAAAGCGGTAAGTACGCATTTCAAGGAAAGTTGGGCCTTCACCCGCACGTGCACGCTGAACGGCTTCGTCCATTGCTACGTGTACAGCAGCCGGGTCCATACCATCAACCGCTGATGAAGGGATACCATAAGGCAAACCTAATTTATAAATATCAGTTTGCGCGGTAGTACGCTCAACTGAAGTACCCATGGCATAACCATTGTTTTCGCAAACAAAAATTACAGGTAACTTCCAAAGCGCAGCCATGTTAAAAGTTTCGGTAAGCGCGCCCTGGCGTACCGCACCATCGCCCATATAGGCAATGTTTACAAACTCGGTGCCTTTATATTTTTCAGCAAAAGCGATACCGGCACCTAGTGGTACCTGGCCGCCCACGATGCCGTGGCCACCATAAAAATGTTTTTCCTTATCAAACATGTGCATAGAACCACCTTTGCCTTTTGAGCATCCTGTAGCTTTACCATACATCTCGGCCATAATGGCGTTTGGAGTTACACCTTTAGCAAGCGCGTGAGCATGATCGCGATACGCAGTGATCATACTGTCTTCAGGTTTAATTACAGACATAGCTCCGGCTAAAACAGCCTCCTGCCCAATATACAGGTGGCAAAAGCCCCTGATTTTTTGTTGTCCATATAACTGTCCTGTTTTTTCTTCGAACCTACGCATCAACAGCATCTGTTCGTACCACATCAGGTAGGTGTCCTTGTTTATTTCGATTGAACTCATGTATTAAACAACCTTTTTGGAGTAAAGCGCAAATCTAATTATATCCTGCAAAATATCGAAGCCTCAAGTAAATTGTTGCAAAATTTTATTTGGTGGCCTTCAGCGGCACCTTACGTCAACAAATCAATGCCTTATAAGTTTGGCACAGCTGATCCGGCTAAAATAAAACTTAAAAAAGTACACCTACAGGCAATAAATTATCGTTTTGTGAAGTTTAAGAAGGGTTGTTTTTATCCAAAAGCTAAAAAAAGCGCTCAAATAATTACAACCAAATTACATTGATACACGTACAAAAGCCTGTTTATTAAATAAATGTGTAATAAAAAGCACTTTTTTATATTTTTTGAAAAATAAGCAACATTTATTTGCAATTTTAAAAAATATAAATAGTTTTGTAGAGCACGATAGACATAGTGTCTGATTTAATAAACAATTTGTTGTCCTAACTCAACAAACAAACTGATTAAATGAAGAAATTTGCCCTGGCTATTGCCTTACTTTTCATAGTCGTAGCTTCACAAGCTCAAACCAAAAGTGCCCCCGGCACCGGTGAAGACAACAAAGACGACCAGGAAAGCTTAGGTAAAGCATACTTTTCCCAAATTATGGGAGTTGCTTTATCTACTACCTCAAACATGAAACTCTTTCACTTTGTTTACGATTGGATTGGTACCCCTTATCACTTTGGCGGAAGCTCAAGAAGAGGTATTGATTGCTCAGCATTCACCAAAGAATTGTATAGCGAAGTTTTTAACCTTGATATTAAACGTAACTCACGCGATATTTTCAGCATGGTTAACCCTGTTGGTAAAGATGAGTTAAAAGAAGGTGATTTGGTTTTCTTTAAGATCCATAGCCGCAGCATCTCGCATGTAGGTATTTACTTAGGCAACAACAAATTTGCTCATGCTTCATCAAGAGGTGTAGCTATCAGCAGTCTTGACGATGCTTACTACAGCCGTTTCTTTTATAAAGGCGGCAGGTTGTTAGCTTCGTTTAAAGATGAGTTTAAAGGTTCGGCCTCCACGGGTAACAACGATATGGGCGACGACGTAGACGAAAGCAAGAACTAAACGATTTTGAAATAAATAAACTAATTTGGTCCCTTCATTTTCAATGAGGGGATTTTTTTTATAATGAGATTTTTATTGCTTACAGCAGCCAGCCTGGCGCTGTTTTTACAGGCGTGTAACCACCCGCCAAATAAAAAACAAGTGCTGGCCCCTGTTCCCAAACCTAAACCCGATACCACAACAGCCGCAGCCGTTGTTCAGCATGATTCATCCATATCCATAGCAGCTGTTGGTGATATGATGCTCGGAACTTCCTACCCCAATAATTACACCCTGCCACCCGACAGCGCCAAAAATAGTTTTAATGTTATTGCCGGTGAATTAAGAAATGCCGATGTAACTTTCGGAAATCTTGAAGGTAGTTTGCTTGATGGCGGTAGTCCTGCCCACTATAAGTTACATCAAAAAAGCAAAGCATACCTGTTCAGGATGCCAACAGCCTATGCAAGCGTTTTTAAAGACGCCGGTTTTGATGTACTTAGCCTGGCCAATAACCACATTGGCGACTTTGGCGATACCGGGCGCGTAAGTACTACCCGTGTATTGGATAGCATAGGTATTAATTATGGTGGACTGCTTAGCCACCCCTCCACTGTATTTGAACGCAATGGTATTAAATATGGCTTTTGCGCCTTTGCCCCTAATGCCAATACCTTACCAATCCTTGATCTTAAAAACGCCAGCCGCATTATCAGTGAGTTGAAACAACGCTGCGATATCCTTATCGTATCTTTTCATGGCGGCGGCGAGGGTGTAGCCTATGGGCATGTGCCCTTTGCTATGGAATCATTCGTCAGCGAGAAACGTGGCGATGTAAATGCTTTTGCCCATAATGCGATTGATGCAGGTGCTGATATCATATTGGGGAACGGCCCGCATGTGAGCCGGGCAATGGAGGTTTATAAGAACCGGTTGATCGCTTACAGTCTCGGTAACTTTTGCACTTATAAAAGTGTGAGTGTAGCCGGTGTTTGCGGCCTTGCCCCCTTACTAAAAGTGAAGCTGAACAAAAAGGGGGAGTTTTTGAATGGCCGTATTATATCCCTAAGGCAGGCGCATGATAAAGGTTTGGAGCTGGATACACTTAACAGGGCTGCCATCCGGATCAGGGAACTAACCGAGGCCGATTTTCCCAATGCCGGATTACTGATATCCGATACCGGCGAGATCAGTCTTAACCCTGTTATTCAAAGCGAGAGCCTTTAAATAGCAAAGTAGGGTAGGAATTGAGCGCAGTATTAACTCACCCCGACATCGCTGCGCTTGTCACCCCTCTCTACGCAAGCGTAAAGAGGGGATTTTAGTTTATAATTCTTTTTCCACTCTTTATCCTTCGGATAAAGAGAGTGGTCCAGCGAAGCGCAGACCTGGTGGGTAAATTATGCGATTTGCAATACTAACACACTATTTAAGCCGCTTCATCTTTAGTATTCCGCACCAGGCTGATACCTGTTGTGAAAAAAATTAATGAAATGATCCCTATTACTACCATGGTAGTTACCTGCGCACTATGATTAATGATAGCTATACCGGTATAAATGAGGCCAACTATACCAAGCACGCTCAGTATGGTTCCGAATGTTCGTTTTAAGTTCATGACAGGTGTGCTGTTTTTTATGAGCATTTTTTAAAAAACAAATAACACACCAATAATTAATACTACTTTTATTTTAAACATAATAAACCAAACCATGCCCGAATCATTTGGATCATTAATAACAATCATCATTTTCGTTGTTATCCTCATTACCATTTTTACCTCGTTTGTGTCTGTAAAACAGGGCACAATAGTCGTAATAACCGTATTTGGCAAATACCGCCGTATCCTTACTCCGGGATTGAATTTCAAGATCCCTTTTATCGAAAACATCTATTCTAAAATCTCTATCCAAAACCGCTCTGTGGAGCTGGAGTTCCAGGCAGTAACTTACGACCAGGCTAATGTTTACTTCAAAGCTATGCTGCTGTACTCGGTACTGGACCAGCAGGAAGAAACCATCAAGAACGTAGCTTTTAAATTTGTTGACGAACGTAACCTGATGCAGGCCCTTATCCGCACCGTTGAAGGTTCGATCCGCGCCTTTGTGGCAACCAAACGCCAGAGCGAGGTATTGATATTACGCCGCGATATTGTGGAACACGTAAAAGAACAGCTGGATGTAATACTGGAAGGCTGGGGCTACCACCTTCAGGATCTCCAATTGAACGATATCACTTTTGACGATGTGATCATGAAATCAATGAGCCAGGTAGTAGCATCAAACAACTTAAAAGCCGCTGCCGAAAACGAAGGCCAGGCGCTCCTCATTACCAAAACCAAAGCTGCCGAGGCGGAGGGTAACGCTATCAAAATTTCGGCCCAGGCCGAGCGTGAGGCAGCGCAGTTACGCGGACAAGGTATAGCGCTATTTCGTGAGGAAGTTGCCCGTGGTATGACCGTAGCTGCCAAAGAAATGGCCGAAGCCAATATGGATACCTCGGTGATATTGTTCACCATGTGGACAGAATCCATCAAACACTTCTCCGAAAATTCAAAGGGGAATGTTATTTTCCTTGATGGCTCAACCGATCAGATGCAACATACGTTAAAAGAAATGATGGCCTTAAACCTTTTACATACCGACAACGTCAAAAAGTAAAAGTTTAAAACCGCCATTTTTTTAAATGAAAAGAAGTATAGTGAAAGGGATAGGCTTCACAGCCATGTGTTTTTTAGCGATGATCACGCCGGCTTCGGCGCAGTCATTTCATCAGCTTACCGCCAATGATTTTTGGGGAACGCCGCGGGCTAATGCCGGCGGCGTTGTAGCTTATACCAACTGCACCATCGATTACCGATACCAGGCCCGGCGAGAGCAGGGCGGTTATCGGCTTAATTTTAACATCAGGCTTATCCTTAATAATAACAAATCATGGCTTGATAAAAGCAGGGTTGGCACCCCGCAACAGCTCAGCGAGATCCTCAAGCATGAGCAGGGCCACTACACCATTGCCTTTTTAGAGCAGCAGGAACTATTGAGAATAGTAGGCCGTACCCGCTTCAGCAATAATTATAACTACGAAGCCATGGCCATCTTTAACCGCATCGATGCCAAATATAAACAGCTGAATGCCGATTATGATGAGGATACCGCCCACATGACCGACCGCAAGCAACAGCGCAGCTGGGACATGTACTTTCAGCAAAAGCTTAAGTTTTTGCCAGGAGATACGGAAAGTTGATTTATTAAAAGCATTCTCGGATCTTCTTGGCTTGAACATGCTATTTTCGCTACCGCAAGTGTCCTCACTTGTGGTCCGCGTTCAGGTAATCAACTTGATGAACCGCTTGCATAACTCAGCATGATACCCAAAAGCGAGGACGCTTGCGGTAGGATTTGAGTTTAAGCCTCGACACTTAAACCTGCTAACCAAACTTTGCAGCAAGCATGCAACCCGCCTATATTTGCTTTCATCGCCATGACTGAGCAATCACCTAATATCCACCGTAAAATTATCCATATTGATATGGATGCTTTTTACGCGTCGGTTGAGCAGCGGGATTTTCCGGAGTATCGGGGCAAACCCTTGGTGGTTGGCGGCTTGCCTGAAGGGCGGGGAGGCGTGGTAGCTACCGCCAGTTATGAGGCCCGGAAGTTCGGGATACGCTCGGCTATGTCATCGAAGAAAGCGTTGCAGCTTTGTCCGCATGCTTTGTTTGTACGGCCCAGGTTTAATGTTTACCAGGAGGTATCGCAGCATATCCGGGAAATTTTCAGTCGATATACTGATCTGATAGAGCCGCTCTCACTTGATGAAGCTTTCCTTGATGTAACTAACGACAAGCAAGGTATCGGCTCGGCCATTGATATAGCCAAACTTATTAAACAAGCCATTAAAGATGAATTGCAGCTTACTGCATCGGCGGGCGTATCTATCAATAAATTTGTAGCCAAAATAGCATCCGATATTAACAAGCCTGATGGCCTTAAATTTATTGGTCCATCAAGCATCGAAAACTTTATGGAGCAACTGCCTGTCGAAAAGTTTTTTGGCGTGGGCAAGGTGACCGCTCAAAAAATGAAGCAAATGGGCCTGCATACCGGGGCCGACCTGAAACGGCTGGAGGAACAGGAACTTATCAAGCACTTTGGCAAGGCAGGCCGGTTTTACTACCAGATAGTGCGTGGTATAGATAACAGGGAAGTACAACCCCATCGCGAAACCAAGTCCCTGGGCGCTGAAGATACTTTTGCTTATGATCTGACTACACTCGAAGAGATGGAGGCCGAGCTTGATAAAATAGCGGTCACTGTACACAATCGCCTGCTTAAATACGAGTTAAAAGGCCGCACCATCACCCTCAAAGTAAAGTATCACGATTTTAAACAGATCACCAGAAACCAATCATTTCCAACGCCGGTAAACGACCTGGAAACTATCAGCAATACGGCCAAACAACTCATGGCCGCAACAGGTGTTGATGATGTAAAAGTACGTTTGTTGGGCATTTCGCTTTCGAATTTCGGAGAGATAGCGATTAAGCAACGTGATGATAAAGAGCTTGGGCCAGGGGATCAGTTGGAGCTGGAGTTGTAAAAACTTGCATATGTAGAGGGGCTAATGAGGGGGGGAAACAAGTTCAGCATTACCTTTATTTTTTCATGCTGAGTAGATAAAATCAAGGGATATTGAAGGAGAAAATGACATTTGCCCTTTTGTCATGCTGAGGCACGAAGCATCTTCTTCGCCCTGTATAACGGCCATGCTTGTTGAAGAAGATCCTTCGTACCTCAGGATGACAGTTTTTTTTAAAATTATGTCATGGATAGCGTTTAAATCCGCCGAACTCTGAAGGTGCAATAACATCTCCTCGTCGTCATGCTGAACTTGTTTCAGCACCCCACAAGAAAGGTAGCGATTTGCTTAGCATGTGGCTTAGCGAGTGGGGTGTTGAAACAAGTTCAACATGACGGAATTTAATTATGTCAGGGTAGGAACGACGAAGCAATCGCGTGCTATACAGGGCGGATTTGCTTCCGTGCGATTGCCACGCTGCGCTCGCAATGACACTTCTATCATTAATTCACCATCCTCCCCGCAATATCCACCGAGCGGGCAAAAGGGTTAAAAAACCTGTTGGCCAATATGGCAAATTCGCGGCGGGTTACGGGGCGTTTCATATCAAAAGGAGATGCAAACTTATATTGCTCCTTCCATGCCTTCTGCATAGCAATTTCCAGTGTGTGCGGATCGGTTAGGGTGGTTTCGCTGATAAATGACAACAGGTTACTAACCGTAAATACCGGGCCTGGTTTTTCTTTATTGAACCATAAAAAGCCACGGGTATAGGTTTCTTCCAGCGTTGGTTTTATTTCGGCAGTGGCTACTAATGAATCGGGCTGAAACAGCAACCGGGCGGTGTTCCCCTCTGTTTTTTGTACCCCTTTTAATAATCCGGAAACCCCTATCTGCTGGATAGCCCTAAAATACGGGTCGGTTGGTTTTACGTCGGTAAAAGGTATGACCCATGCTTTAAAGTCGAGCAGTTCGCCCTGGATTATGCGCACATTTAAGTTTTGCGTTGTAGTTTTAAAAAAAGCGCAGAAAGCGGCAGTTGCCCCGGCTCCCTGCCCAATAGCCATTTGTACCGATGGGTACATAGTGCTGGCATTTACCAGGTGCGTTACCGACATGGCTTTTTCCGTTACCAGTAAATTATCCAGGTCTTTCAGTACAATGGCACCCAGCGGCACTCCATAAGCAGGGAAAGGTGGATAATTAACTTTTGGAGCACTTGCATCGGTATAGTGCTGGCCCGGAGAGGCATCGCCAACAGCAATGGCTGTGCGGTAAAGTTTTGATTCCCGGTCGTACGGTTTGTATAGATCATCCAGCATCATCCTTACCAAACCCTTTGTCGCGCGACCGGCCTCGCGCAAATACGGGATATATGGTAAGTGATCGGGCGTAATAAAACCTTCGTCTAACCCCAGGTTTTTGTAGCCCAGTTCGGTTTGCAAATAGTATATCAAACCTAAAGTATGCAGGCGGGCTTTGGCATAAAAAGCCTCCCGGTTTTCGGGTTTTAAATTATCTGCGGTAACGGGGAACTGGTTCCCGCATTCGGCCCATTTGATCATGTATTTATCATTGGGCAGCCTGCCATCATCAAGCATTTTTTTGATGTTCTTCCCTTTAAGGCAGGCGTATGCGGCTGCATCATATCCTTCGGGCCTGGGAATAGTTTTATCGGCCGAAGTGCCAAAATCTTTCAAAATGGCTATCCAGGTAAGGTCCTGTAGTTGTGCCGATTCATTATCAGGTGCAAGGGCCTCGGTAGTTTGTTTTTTACTCTCGAAGCCGTAAACATAGGTTTCGCCTGCTTTGGCAGCTACATCGCCGGTTTCGGTGGCGTCAATTACTACTTTAGCTTTTATGATGGTTGTTTTTCCGTCGATGGAAATGCTTACATCCCAGCCTGTACCATCTTTTTTAATGCCTGCAAATGGAGTGTTTAATTTTACAGTGAGATTTTTTACTGTATCGGTTATTTTTTTGAGGATGGCTGCGCCGGTATAGGGTTCAAATCTTAAGGCTGCGTTGTAAGCAGTATCATATCCGGGTGTTTTGCTGTAAAAATCCCGTACCCTGCGCCTGAATTCGCCCCAGATGCCTGTTGGTAAATTGCGGTTTCCGTCAATAACGCACATCCCGCCCGATGTCATGCTGCCGCCCAGCCAGGGGCCTTGTTCAACCAGCATGGTTTTTAGTTTGCTTCGCGCACCCTGTATCGCTGCCGCTGTTCCGCTTGCGCCTCCGCCTATTACTAATATGTCGGTTTTAATGGTTTGTGCAAAGGAGAGCGTACAGTTAAAAACAAAAAGTACGGCCAGTAACTTTTTTATCATCAGTTAAATTAACAATCTACAGAACGCTAAAATAAGTCAAAAGCTTGTGGTACTATAAAATAATAACTAATTTAAATTTTTTAACAGTTATGATGACAGACGAAGAAATGAAATACCCTATCGGGAAGTTTGCCCCCCCGGCTTCGTACACTACCGAAGATATGCGCGGCTGGATAGAAGATATTGCCACCCTGCCGGGGAAGCTGCGTCATGCAATTGCCGGTCTTAATTACCAGGAGTTGGACACTCCATACCGTACCGGTGGCTGGACACTGCGCCAGGTGATTCATCATTTAGCCGATAGCCACATGAATTCCATCACCCGTTTTAAGCTTGCCCTAACCGAAAATACCCCAACCATAAAACCATATGAAGAGGCCGACTGGGCCCTGCTGCCCGATTACCGCCTGCCGGTTGAGCCATCATTAAAAATGCTGGAAGGTATCCATCAGCATTTTGTGGCCTTGTTTGAAAGTTTCACTGAAAACGAATGGGCACGTACATTTGTACATCCGGCTTCGGGCGAAACGATATCACTTAAAAAAGGCCTTGCTACATATGCCTGGCACAGCAACCATCATTTGGCGCATGTGACCGAAACGGTAAAGAAGTTTGTGAAGGTTTAATTTGAGGTGAAAGGATAAAGGTAAAAGGCGAAAGATGTGTTTTACTGGAATGAAATTATGCATGGCGTATACATCTGGGGCTTCTGCGAGAGACCCTGATGGGACGTTAAGGACCCTGAGTGAACGTCAAGTTTAGGCCAATGCCAAACAAAATATGTCATTGCTGTAAGGAGCATCACGGCAATGAGCCTTGGGCGCGACGTGGCAATCGCATGCTATACAGAGCGGCCACACTTCCGTGCGATTGCTTCGTGCCTCGCAATAACATGGTTTTTTATGTTTAACTAATTCTACCTATGCCCAACCTTCTTTTCATCTGTAGCAAAAACCAATGGCGCAGCCCTACGGCCGAGGCTTTATTCAGGAACCATCCTGTGCATAAAGCTTCTTCGGCAGGTACAAGTGATAAAGCGCGGGTTAGGGTAAATCAAAAAATGATTGACCGTGCCGATGTTATCTTTGTGATGGAACAGAAGCATAAGGAAATACTGAAGCAACGCTTCAGCATAAATGGGAGGCAGCTGATTGTGCTTGATATTGAAGATAACTACCAGTTCAATGACCCTGAACTGATAGCTATTTTAAGAAACGAGTTAAGCGAATATCTTTAAGCAATCTGCAGATATTGTTCTCTTACAATTCAAATGTTAACAGTGAATGCTGTCCGGCAGTATGGATATCCCGCCAAACCTGGTTGATCTCTGTATCTGGATTTGCAGCCGATAATCCACAATGGGTATAAAGTTTATCTACGCTGTCCCGCGAAACTTTGGCCAGCTTACGGCTCATCGCACTTACTCCCTGTAAGCCGTTATTATCAGCTGATTCAAAGTTATTCCATGAGTTATCAACAGCCTCGTAAAACTCAGCGCGAACTTCATTAAGTAAAATAGTTTGATCGGCCAGTAACTGTTTGATATATCCTTTTTGTGCTTCGGTTAAACGTGGGTTTTTCATCCGGTCATCAAACGCCGGTATACAGAGGTCAAGAAAATGAACAGCTAAGCCCGAAAGGTTGGCCGCTAACGTTGCCTCTGCTAATTGTAGAAAGGGGTAGCGGTACAAAGACTCGTTTACAACGGTGTATTGCGGGTCGATCTTAAAACAGCGGTTTTTATCAACATACAGGTCTTTTACCTCATAGGCGTCGCTCCCGGTGGCCATCATCCCAACATATTTCCAGGCCGAAAAAATACGCACATCTTTTTTGTCGAAAATAAAAGGTAGTATCAGCGGATCACCCTCATCATTCAAAACAGTTTGTTCTCCATTTTTAATGATGCAGTTTGCGGTGATGTGTGTTGCATGATGCGCACCGCTGGCGTATTTCCAGGTTCCATTAATAATGTAACCATCCCCATTAATGGTAGCTGTACCTGTTGATGCGCCACTGCCGGCCAGGCACAATTGCGGATCGGCCATGATCTCGGCTGCCAACCCAGCATCAAGGAAACCGCCAAACCAGCCTGCTCCGCTACATAGGGTTACTACCCAACCCAGGCTGCCATTGGCCCAGGCCAGGCTTTCTTCCAGCCGCACCATTTGCGGCAAAGCCAGTTGCAGACCGGAATAAGCTTGTGGTACCAAAAATTTAAACCAGCCCTGCTCATAAATAAGCTCCAGCTGACCGGGCTGCAGTTTGCCTGCCTGTTCGGCTTCGGGTGCTGCGTTGCGGATGATATCAACCCATTCGGGTTTTAAGTTTTGTGATGGATGCATGAAATAAATTATTTTTTAGCTTAAAGCCGAAAGCAAAAGGCTGAAAGCGTAATAGGCGCTGCCAAATTTACACGCGGAATAACAAAAGATGCTGACAGTAATTTGTCAGTGTTCAACTTTTAAAAAACGGGTGTTCAGCCTTTTGAACCGAATTTTTTAAAGCACTGATTATCAATGCACATTTATTCATTCCGGCATAATGAACGTTTTGGTGTATTTGTAAGTTATTGATTATCAATATTTATTATTTCTGAAAAATTATCAGGTGTTCATACTTTTAAAGTTGAACACCTGATACAACAAGATATATAGTACTGAATATTTTCCTAACCGCTAATCTTTAACCACTAATCTCTCTGTCTCTACCTGTTTCTTCCACTCAAAATATCCCCATATAGCTACTATAAACAGGAAGATGGTAAGCATGCCAAACATAGGCAGCTTTTTGTAAAACAGCAGCGGTACCGCAAAAAAGTTGGAGATGTTTAAAAAGATCCAGTTCTCCATTTTGCGACGAGCCAGCAGCCACATACCTGCCCAGGCGGTTGAGGATACCAAAGCATCCCAGCCTGGTACATTGGATGGGGTGAAATATTTGGCAGGCAGGTTTTTGATCATGTAATAGAACACCACCCAGCCCACAATGCTTATCGCCAAACTTATAACCCATTCGTTTTTGGTAGAGTAGGTAACTTTTACCGGGGGCTCGTCGCGTTTTTTTACCCAATAGATCCAGCCGTAAACGCTCATAACCACATAGTAGCCATTCAGTACCGATTCGGCATACAGGTGCACGTCCATTAGCAGGTATATGGATATGGCCGTACCCAGGATTCCTGCCGGGTACAGCCATATGTTATTTACACGGGCCAGTAATACTTCGGTAACGCCCAGCGCAACGGCAAGCCATTGCAGCCAGGTAGTTTCCTTTATTTGTTCAATGAACAGCTGTATTAAGTGTTGTATATCCAATTTTTAATTCGGGAAATTCGTTTCAATTCGAAAAATTAGTGTCGATATAAAATTAGTGCTCATTTAAAATCCTAAGCTTAGCGAAGCCATAAAGTTTCGCGGCGCCTGCGGAAAAAAGTAATTATAGTTTACCAGGTGACCGCCCTCAATATCCGGATAGGTAGCACCATTGTTCTCATATTTCTCGCTGAAGATATTATTAACCTGCAGGCCAACAGTTATGTTTTTAACCGACCGAACGCTAAAGCTGTACCTGAGCCTTACATCATTCACAAAAAAGCTGTTCAACTGGCGGTTGGCAGCATAAGGATTAGCGGCATTATCTGGTGCTATGCCAAAGCCTTCGGGATTGCGGTTCATGGTATTATCAAGGTATTGCTTACCTACGTATTTGCTGATGAAGGCAATTTCCCCGCCTTTTATCGGGCTGTAGCTGATCACACTTGAACCGGTGAGCGACGGCGAATAGGCGATATCAGTTTTGGCAAATGTTTCCTGAACCAGCGCGCCGTTGTCATAATTGGAGAAAAACTGTTGATAGTTTTTGATCTTATTGGTGCTGAGCGTAGCAGTAACACTCCAGTTTAACTGATTGGTAATTTTCACTTTTCCGCTAAACTCCAAACCTGCACGGTAGCTATCCTTAACATTGGTACGTACCGGGCTGCCTACATCATTCAGCGAACCGGTTAATACCAATTGATTTTTATACAACATATAAAAGCCATTCAACTCTCCGCTGAAAATAGAGGAGCTGAAACGGTAACCTGCCTCAAAGTCTTTCAGGTTTTCTGACTTGGGACGGTTTTGCGGAGGCGAGTCCACGTAATCATCACGGTTAGGCTCATGGTTACCTACTGCGAATGAGGCATACACATTGCTATGCTCATTAAACTGGTAGGTAATGCCGGCTTTAGGGTTAAAGAAGTTTAACTCCGCTGTTTGCTGGGCATTGTTCAGGTTTTTGTCGATACCATAAAACGAGTAATAAATATGCCGGTACTGCATATCGGCATACAGCAAAAATTTATCTACATGCCATTCGGCCCGGCCAAAAATGTTGAAATCATTCTTTTTGGCGTTATCGCGATAATACTCATAATTAGGGCCAACACCGATGCTTTCTTCGCTGGAGATGATATTGCCGTAATGTGCACCTTTATATTGATTGTAAGCACCACCCAGGTTCAGGTTCAATTTTGTAGTGGGCTGATATTTTAAAGCATAGGTAACGCCATAAAAATCATTATTAAGCCATAGGCGACGAACCAGGTTAGTGTTGGCTATGGTATCGGTGCCATAAATAACCGGCTTTAAACCGTAGTTGCTCACAGCATCATTTTTCCTGTATTCTTCGTAGTAACCTTCGCCATGGGTATAGTGCAAAGCACCGCTGAATGATAGTTTATCCGAGAATTTTTTATCATACAACAGTTGGTAGTGGTTTTGCAGGTAATCGTCAACCTGGTCTTTGTAAAATGCGCCATTCCCCATATCACCCAGCTCATTATACGTGCGGTTATCCGGGCGGCTGTCATCACCTATAACATAGTCGGCCACGCCATTCCAGGCCTGGTAGGTGCGCTCATGGCCCGAGAATACATTTAGCCTCAACGTACTGTTATCACCATAATAAGCGCCGCTTACAAAAAATGATTTCAGGCGGGATGATGCGCGGGCAATATACCCATCAGAGCGGATGCGTGATAAGCGGCCGTCAACACTAAACCTGCCGCCAAGCAGGCCGGTGCCCATACTTACCGTGTTTTTTAATGAACCATATGAACCTGCCGAATTATCAAGCTGGGCATACGCTGTATCCCTGCGGGTTGCAGTTTGCACGTTGATGCTGCCGCCGAATGCGCCCGCACCGTTGGTTGAAGTACCTACGCCGCGTTGGATTTGGAGGGTATTGATAGATGAAGCGAAGTCGGGCAAGTCAACAAAGTATGAACCCTGGCTTTCTGCGTCATTTAATGGAATACCATTAACAGTTACGTTAATGCGCGATGCGTCAGATCCACGGATCCGGATACCTGTATAGCCGATGCCGGTACCTGCATCAGAGTTGATCACTACCGATGGGGTTTGGTTGAGCAGATAAGGCAGGTCCTGGCCGAAGTTGTTTTTTTCGAGATCTTTCTTACTGAGATTGGTGAAAGCTGTAGGCGAGTTTTTGCCTGCACGGGTTGCAGTCACAGTAACCTCATCTGCAGTTAAAGTACTGCCGCCCAATAAAAAATTGATTGTTTGATTTGCAGAAAGCGTTACACTTTTGATTAACGGCTGATAACCGATATAGCTGGCTTTAACAGTGTAATTGCCTTTTTTTAGATCGCTGAAGCTGTATTTGCCGGTGGCATCAGTAATAGTGCTTAACTGTGGATTTAAAATAGTAATAGTTGCGCCTGGCAGTGCTTCGCCGGATTGATTGGTCACTTTCCCTGAAATAGAAAGTTGGGCCGATGCCATGACAGGCAGCAGCAAGGCCATAACAGCCACGAATAAATTTTTCAAAATGTTGTAAAACAAAAATTGAGTTAAACCATCTGCACGCCAGGGTAAAACGGCAGTACACTTAACTTATTTACCTTTATCCCTCCGCCGGCATTATCCGGATCAGGTGTGGGGGAAGTCTTCAGTTGGAAGTCTTGAGTCTGAAGTCTTGATTGACTTAGAGCTTAAAACTTTGTACTTATCAACTCTCTCCCCTGGGTATGATCTCAGCCTGTCTTTCAGTTTGGTAAAACAATCTGCAGTTTGTTTTGCAACCAAAGCAAGGCACCCCTTGAGAATTATATTGAGGCAAAGATAGGATTTGATTTGAGAATTAGGAATTTTTATAAATTGAACAGCTTTATTAGGAGAATTAAAAGCAATAAGCGTATTATTTATAGTTTTGTTATAATGTTCAATGTAAAACAATTAGATACTGGACGGAATAACAATTTTGATCTGCTCAGATTTATCGCTGCTACCCTGGTAATATTCTCACATTCTTATTTGATTACCGGTAATTTTCACAGAGAACCCCTGGTGAGGCTGACAGGGAATTTTTTGGATCTGGGGAACTTGGGCGTAAGAATATTTTTTACGATAAGTGGCTACCTGATAACTAAAAGTATGTTCAGGCAATCATCTTTAAGCAGTTTCGTATGGGCGCGTTTTCTCCGCATATTTCCGGGGCTGCTGGCAACATCATTGTTTTGTGCATTTGTTATTGGCCCTGTCTGTACTACTTTGTCTGTGCATGAATATTTCGCTTCCGGCAAAGCATATAATTTTGTTTGGCTACTTACCACCTTACATATGTTCAATAACTACTTACCTGGTGTGTTTTTAAGCAATCCATTCCCTAATTTAGTAAATAGCCCAATCTGGACATTACAGGCAGAATTAATGATGTATATATTGGTGTTAATTATTGGCGTTCTGTTATTAGTATGGAAAAAACAGTTTAAAAAGATATTCATATCAGTACCTGTATTGCTGGCTGTATTTATTTTGTGCAGGGGGTTCATCCCTCTTCCCCCATGGTATGAAGGACACTTTTATTCATGGGCGGCATTGTTTTTATTGGGCATGCTCAGTTATTTATTACGGAGTAAAATAT
Source organism: Mucilaginibacter sp. P4_A11 (assembly GCF_056402535.1). NCBI lineage: Bacteria > Pseudomonadati > Bacteroidota > Sphingobacteriia > Sphingobacteriales > Sphingobacteriaceae > Mucilaginibacter > Mucilaginibacter sp. P4_A11. Next base: position 82,237 of record NZ_JBFUHE010000019.1, on the reverse strand, counting down.
TATTGAACATCCCGCTCTTTATAATCATGGTACTTGTATTGGGCACCTTGTTTCATTTTCAGTCGCTGTTTAAAGAATACTTTTTAGATGTTACCCTGGTATACGGCATCTTAATTTTTGTATATCATCCTCAGCTACAAGTAAACAACTTTCATAAATTAGGCGATTTTTCATATGGGCTTTACATTTATGCTTTCCCCATACAGCAAATGCTGATTTTTAAACTCCCTGGTTTAAAACCATTGTTACATTTTACGCTATCATTCCCGCTGGCGCTAATACTGGCAATATCTTCCTGGTATTTTATCGAATCGCCGGCACTTAAGTTAAAGCACCTAAAATTAAAGTTCCCTGAATATAAGTTATGATGCCGAATGCCGGGCAAAGATTATTTTTAACTTTGTTACCAAATGGCCTTAACATTACAGCAATTAGACTTAGGAAGGAAAAACAATTTTGATCTGCTCAGGTTTATCGCTGCTACCTTCGTAGTGTTTTCCCACTCGTTTTTGTTAACAGGTACTTATTCTGCTGGTCCGTACGCACACGTTATGCAGAAGTTTGATTTAGGCGGGTTTGGTGTTGATGTTTTTTTTGCGATAAGCGGTTTCCTGATAACTAAAAGCATGTTGAGGCAACCTACACTTAACGGCTTTGTATGGGCACGTTTTTTACGGATTTTCCCAGGCTTATTTGGCACAGCCATTTTTTGCGCCCTTATTATCGGGCCAATTTGCACAACCCTGTCTTTAAAAGATTATTTTTCCAATAAAACGGTTTATGCATTTATTTATCAGCTCACCACTTTACATAGTTATTCAAACTATCTGCCTGCTACATTTGAGCAAAACCCATATCCGGGCAGTGTAAACAGCCCTATGTGGACACTGCCGGCCGAGCTGCTGATGTATTTGGGCGTATTGCTTTGCGGTGTATTACTGCTTATCTGGAAAAGATATTTCAAAACCCTTATAATGACGCTTCCGGCATTGTTTATTGTTGGCCTCTACTTTAAAGACATGCATTACTCGGCCGATTATATGATCTTTGTGCACTCGTTTGCGACTATATTTTTACTTGGTGCAGTTTGCTATTTATTAAGTAATAAAATGGTGTTATGCCTGCCCATACTACTGGGTTTATTTGCTGTATGGCTTATCTTGTCGAATTTTAAGATCCCTGTATTTTTTTATCCGCGGCTGGTTGTTTATGCATTTTATGTATTGCTTGTTTATGGTATTTTGTTTTTTGCCTACCATCCTAAATTGCAGGTTAAAAGCTTTCATAAACTGGGTGATTATTCATACGGGCTTTACATTTATGCATTCCCCATCCAGCAATTAATGGTATCAAAAGCAGGGTTATTAAATCCGTTTGTGCATTTTATTTGTACATTTCCATTAGCTTTAGTTGTAGCTGCTTTATCATGGCATTTTATCGAAAAGCCGATACTGAGTTTAAAAACGTTGAGTTTGTTTACTAAAACAAATAAGGTTTGACAGGCATTTACAAGTTACTTTAATATAATATGCAATGCCTGGGCCGCTGCGGTCTATTTATTGGCGCATAATTAAAGTAGTTTTTCCAGCCTTTCTGCTTTTACCTTTCGGCTTTCACCTCAAAAATGTACTTTTGCAAACTTTTATATAAACATTGTTATGCTTAGAACTCATACCTGCGGCGAATTAAATATCAGCCATTTAGGCCAAACCGTTACTTTATGCGGTTGGGTACAAAAATCGCGCGATTTGGGCGGTACCACTTTTATTGATGTGCGCGACCGTTATGGTTTAACCCAATTGATATTTAACACAGATAGCGATGCCTCCCTGCGCGAAAAAAGCCGCGGGCTTGGTCGCGAGTTTGTGATCAAAGTTACCGGTAATGTAATTGAGCGTGCCAGCAAAAACACCAAGATCCCGACCGGCGAAATAGAGATTGCCGTTACCGATATTGAAGTGCTTAACGCGGCCAAGCTGCCACCGTTCCTGATTGAAGATGAAACCGATGGCGGCGAGGAGCTTCGCGCCAAATACCGTTACCTCGACCTTCGCCGTAACCCTATCCGCAACAACCTGGTTCTTCGCCACAAAATGGCGCAGGAAGTGCGTAAATATTTAGATAAGCTTGACTTTATCGAAGTAGAAACCCCGGTCCTGATCAAATCGACGCCGGAAGGTGCGCGTGACTTTGTGGTGCCAAGCCGCATGAACGCAGGCGAGTTTTACGCCCTGCCGCAATCACCGCAAACTTTTAAGCAATTGCTGATGGTAAGCGGTTTTGACCGTTACTTCCAGATAGTAAAATGTTTCAGGGACGAAGATTTACGTGCCGATCGCCAGCCTGAGTTTACCCAGATTGACTGTGAACTTTCATTTGTGAGCCAGGAAGATATCCTGAATATATTTGAAGGCCTTACCCGCCACCTGTTCAAAACCGTAAAAGGCATTGACCTGGTTGAACTGCCGCGCATGCTGTATTCAGACGCTATGCGTTTATACGGATCAGACAAACCCGATCTGCGTTTTGGGATGGAGTTTGTTGAGCTGAACGATATTGTTAAAGGCAAAGGTTTTGGTATTTTTGATAATGCTGAGCTTGTTGTAGGTATCAATGCCAAAGGCTGTGCAAGCTATACCCGCAAGCAAGTTGATGAATTGACCGAATGGTTAAAACGCCCGCAAATTGGTGTAACCGGTATGATTTACTGCCGTTACAACGAGGATGGCACGCTGAAATCATCAGTTGATAAATTTTACAGCGAAGACGAACTGACCAACTGGGCAGCCGCTTTCAACGCCGAAAAAGGCGATTTGATGCTGATCCTGGCCGGAGGTGCAGATAAGGTGCGCAAGCAATTGAATGAACTGCGTTTGGAAATGGGTAACCGTTTAGGCCTGCGCGATAAAAATACCTTTGCACCACTCTGGGTTGTTGACTTCCCGTTATTGGAGTGGGATGAGGAAAGCGGCCGTTATCACGCTATGCACCACCCGTTCACCTCACCAAAGCCGGAGGATATTGCCCTACTGGATACTGAACCGGGATCTGTACGCGCCAATGCTTATGATTTGGTAATAAATGGTACTGAAATCGGCGGCGGCTCAATCCGGATCCATGACCGCAGCTTGCAGGCGCTGATGTTCAAGCATCTTGGTTTCTCGCCAGAAGAGGCACAAAAGCAATTTGGCTTTTTAATGGATGCCTTTGAATATGGCGCTCCTCCGCATGGTGGTATCGCCTTCGGGTTCGACCGCCTGGCATCGATATTTGCCGGCCTGGATTCAATCCGCGATGTGATCGCCTTCCCTAAAAACAACTCGGGCCGCGATGTAATGATCGATTCACCATCAACCATTGCTGAGGCGCAAATGACCGAGCTGAAAATTAAAACAACGGTTTAATAAACCCAAAACATAAACTGAGCCTCCTTTACTTTAAAGGGGGCTTTTATTTGGATACTCATCATGAAAAAATACATTTTATTACTAAGTGCGGTTGTCATTACATTGATGATGTCATGTGATAAGTCAGTAAAGTTAAACCAGGCTAAACAAGCTAAAACAGACGATTCACTCATTCGCGTTTACCTGAAAGCCAATCCGCAGCTTAAAATGCAAAAACATCCCTCCGGCATTTATTACCAGATTTTATCCGAAGGTAGGGGCGATCACCCAAAAGACAACTCAATGGTTACAGTAAACTACACCGCCGCTTTGTTGAATGATATGGTGGTTGATAAGGGCAACGGTTATTCGAGCCCTCTTGATCACCTGATTAAAGGCTGGCAAATAGGTATCCCATTGGTTAAAGAAGGCGGCAGCATTTTACTTATCGTACCATCGGGCCTGGCTTATGGTACAAATGGCCCGGGCCCCATACCCGAAAATTCTGTATTGGTTTTCTCTGTAGATTTAACAGAATTTAACTAACACCGCTGAAATAAGTTCAATTATTGTAGCGTTCTGTAGCTTTTGCCCGTCAAACTAATTAAACAGAACTATTAACTAAATGAAGAAATTTCTATTATTCGTATTCGCCCCATTGGTGATCCTCGTCTCATGCTCAAAAGATAAGTTCGATGCGGCAAAACAGGCAGCTGCAGATGACACTGCTATTAAAACTTACATTGGCACCGATACTGCCTACCATGCCACAAGTGATAATTCAGGTGTTTATTACAAAATAATAAACCAGGGAACCGGAGCAAAACCAACCGCAACATCAACAGTTAAAGTAACCTACACTGGCAAGCTGTTGAATGGAACTACGTTTGATTCTGGTACTATCAACCAAAGCCTGCAGAGGCTTATTCCTGGTTGGCAATCAGGCCTGCCGTACGTTAAAACAGGCGGCCGTATTATTTTGGTAATCCCCTCAAGAGAAGGGTACGGCAATACCTCAACGGGCTCGATTCCCAAAAATTCGGTTTTGGTATTTACAATTGATCTGCTTAGTTTTAGCTAATTACCATAACCCGAATGAGAAAAAGACTGTTGCTATTATTGTTTGCGCCGCTATTGGTGCTGTCGGCATGTTTTAAAGATAAAGCGGCCGATCCGAAGCAGGATGTTTTGAATGAGGATGGCAATATCAAAAACTACCTTGCGGCCCATTCCGAAATCAGCGCCACAAAAGATACTTCAGGGCTTTATTACCAGGTTATTGCCCCGGGAACGGGCACTCACGCCGGACCAAAGGCAACGGTAACCATCGATTATTCGGGGCAATTGCTTAGCGGGGTGACTATAAATGGACAAACCGATTACAGCAATAAACTTAATGTGTTGCTAACCGGCTGGCAGATAGGCATCCCGATGATTGCCGCTGGCGGAGAAATCTTGCTTATTGTCCCTTCGCGGTTAGCTTATGGCGTATATGGTACCAGCCAGGTACCTCCCAACTCCATAGTGATATTTGATATCAAGCTTAAAAAGATAGAACAGTAGTATCGAAACAGAACATAAGGGCCATCATCAAAAGATGGCCTTTGTTATTTGTCCCACAACAAACACCTTACCTTTCGCCTTTAACCTTTCACCTCTATCAACTATCTTTGTACTGTGAGCGAGAAAACCATTTTAAAACTTCAGTTACCAACCGATCCGCTTTGGGTTAAGAACGTGGTGGAAAGCAATATTGAAGAAATTTTGACCGATCATGCTTTTTGTGAACAAAAAGCTGCCAGTAATGCTATTACCCTTATTGTACAAAATCCAAACCTGAGCGAACTGGTACAGGAAATGGCCCTGCTGGTACAGGAAGAAATGGATCATTTTAAACGCGTACACGATATTATCCTTGAGCGTGGTTATATCCTTGGCCGCGAGCGCAAGGATAATTATGTCAACGAGCTTAGGAAATTTATTATCATTGGCGGCGGCCGCGAAGCACAGCTTATTGACAGGCTCTTATTTTCGGCGATGATAGAAGCCCGCAGTTGTGAACGTTTCAAGGTACTGTCCGAAAATATCAACGATGACCAACTGGCTGCCTTTTACCATGAGCTGATGGTTAGTGAGGCTACCCACTACTCTATGTTCATTCGCCTGGCAAAAAAATATGCCGAAGAAATTGATGTTGAAGCCCGATGGAAACAATTCCTGGAATATGAAGCCCAGGTGATCCAAAACTATGGCAAAGGCGAAACTATTCATGGGTAAGTTTGAGTCAGAAGTACAAAGTAGGGGTTAAAAGCAAATAAGTGAGCCGTCATTGCAAATCACGAAGCAATCGCGGACTGTACAGGGCGGCTCTGCTCATTGGGGATTGCTTCCTGCCTCACAAGCACGATTCTTTCATAAACATCTTGAAATTACCGCTACTTTTTTTATTGCTGTAACATAATGCGTTATTTTACATAATGTCGCGTTTTAAGGTATTTTCGGTTGTTATACATATTGCCGGCTGGTTACTCTTCATGGCCTTTCCGCTGGTTTTTTTAAATAGCAGGTCATTATACGATACTTCTATTACCTCTTTTTTGCAAAAGCCTGCTTACTGGGTGTTTTGCACCACTTATATCGCCCTCTTTTACAGCAATGCTTACCTGTTTATTCCACAGTTCTTTTTAAAAAAGAAGTATTTGATCTACAGTATTATTTGTGTTGTTTTATTAGGAAGTGTTTACTTACTCCGTCCGTTTGATAAATTGCTGGGCAGTACCGAGGACCTGAGAACGGGAAACGGGATAGCGATGTCGGGACCGCCGCCTTTTGACCTGCCCCGCTTTGGTGATCATAGGCCTGGAGGGCCACGTTCAGATACCCTGCGTAAATTTGAACGGCCTCCAAATTTCCATCCCGATTCATTGGGGCAAAAAAACGATTTCAGGCGTCTGCGCAAACCTATGAATCCGCTTGACAGCACCAGTCTGTTTATTTTTCTGATGGTCATGGCGCTAAGTATGGCTATAAAAACGGTGCAGCAATGGCAGCTTACCGAGCAGCGCGCCGCCCGCGCTGAAGCCGATAAAACCGACGCCGAACTGTCGTTCCTTAAAGCGCAGATCAACCCGCATTTCCTGTTCAATACGCTTAATAATATCTATACACTTGCCGCACTCAAAGATGATAACGCCGCCGATAGCATCATGAAGCTCTCGAACATTATGCGCTATGTTACCGATGATGTTACTGAAGATTTTGTACCGCTGCAAAGCGAAATTGGTTGTATCAGCGATTATATCGAACTGCAGCGCCTTCGCATCGGCAATAACACGACAATTAATTTTGAGGTTGAAGGAGATCCCGGCAGAAAAAAAATAGCTCCGCTGGTAATAATGACCTTTATCGAAAATGTTTTTAAGTATGGGGTGAGCAAACATGAACCATCTGATATAGGTATCAGGATTGATATTCACGAGCTCAATATTTCCTTTTACTGCAAAAACAGGATCTTTGATGTAAAAAACAGCGAGTATCAACGCACGGGCATCGGCATAAAAAACACAAAGCAGCGCCTTGAGCATTTATACCCTGGCAAGTATTTGTTAAACATCAGCAGCCTGAATAATGAGTATATTGTACAACTTACTTTACAAGCTTAAATTATGGTGCTCAAATGTATAGCCATTGATGACGAACCGCTTGCCTTAAGGCTGATAAGTGACTATGTATCACGCTTTCCGGCGCTTCAAATGGTTAATACTTTTGAAGATGCCATATCCGGCGCCGAGTTTTTAAAGAATACCCCGATAGATCTGCTTTTTATTGATATCAACATGCCCGATATTACGGGGATAGATCTTGTACGCTCCCTTCAGGTGAAACCCATAGTGATATTCACAACCGCCTATAAAAACTTTGCATTTGAGGGTTTTGAATTGGAAGCGCTTGATTATATTTTAAAACCGATAGATATTAATCGCTTTACCAAAGCTGTTGAAAAAGCCGTTGATTACTACAAATACAAAAACAAGCCCGCTGCCGAAGAGACTGAAGAAAGCCTATATGTATATTCCGAATACCGCATGGTTAAAATAGACCTGAATACTATCGAGTACATTGAAAGCATGGAGGATTATATCAAGATCCATATCACCAATGATAAAACCATCCTTACACTGATGCCGATGAAAAAAGTATTGGAAAAACTGCCTCCAACTAAGTTTCAGCGTATCCACCGCAGCTATATTATACCTGTTAACAAGATCCGGTCTATCCAGAACCGTAAGGTGCAGCTTACTGAAGTAGAGTTGCCGGTAAGTGAAACCTATAACAATTTTGCACGCAACTGGTCTAAACAGAAGTAGCGTTAATTTCTCCAAATTACATTCACCTATACAAAACTCCTATTCATCGATACATTATTGATGAAAACTACCCGCGCCCGCATATTTACGGCATAAACCAATTATAACCCCATAAACGGTTTATATAATACCCCTTTTCATAATAGTTGCGATAGTAGCGTCTGTATGTTAATAGTTACATACAGGCGCTTTTTTAAAACAGTATTCCGTTGGAAGCAAAAAAGTTACTCCCCTTAATCAGCTTTTTTCTTATTTTATTAGCTCGCAAAGCAAATGCGCAAAGCCTCGGCGACCCCGTAGTGAGTATCACCTTTGGTTCAGGGACTTCAACCCATTCGGGTGCCTTGCCTGCCGATTCTGGTTCAACGAGCTATACCTATAGCAGTAATGATTTTCCGGGCGATGGTTCATACACTATTGAAAATACTACTGCGGGTGCCGGCGATGTATGGTGGTCGGCTACAGACCATACGGGCAACACCGGCGGGTATATGATGGTGGTAAATGCCAGCGTGTCCAAAACCGATTATTTTTATAAACGCACCATTACCGGTTTATGCTCCAATACTACTTACCAGTTTTCGGCCTGGGTAGTAAATTTGCTGAGAAGCAATGACATCAGCCCGCCAAATATCACCTTCGCTATCGAAAAAACCGACGGAACAACTATTCAAAGTTTTACTAGCGGTACCATTGCCCGTACCAGCAGTAATTATCAGTGGATACAGAAGTCGTTTAATTTTACACTGCCGGCAGGTGTTGGCGATGTAGTTATCAAAATGATCAATAACAGCGCCGGCGGGGCTCCCGCAAACGACCTTGCCATTGATGATATCGTTTTCCGGCCTTACGGGCCGGTGATTGCGGCAAGCTTCAGCAGTTCAAGTTCAACTATCACGGCATCGGCTTGTTCGGATATTCCGCAAACCTATACGCTCAGCACTACTATCCCCAGCGGATATACCGTTTTATGGCAGTACAAAAATGGGAACGGCGCCTGGACAGATTTGACCGGGGCAAACAGCACCAGTTCAAGTTACCAGATCACATCGCCAACGGTAGCTGGTACTTACTATTATCGCGCAGTAACTGCCCAGGCTGGTAATATCAATTCGGCGCTTTGCCGGTCGGCATCCAATGTGCTTACACTTACGGTTGGCGCGCCGCCTTCATCAACAGCAACGGCTAATACACCGGTTTGCGCGGGGACAACATTATCGTTAAGTGCATCAACCGGGGTGAGCTATCAATGGACGGGGCCAAATGGGTTTATATCAGCAATTCAAAGCCCAACCATCAGCAATGTAACCGCGGCCGCGGCCGGTATTTATTCTGTTACGGTTAAATCATCGTCAGGATGCGAGGTAGTAGTACCAGTGACTGTTGTGGTGAATGCACAGCCTGTTGCAGCAGTTGATGCTGTTGAGCCAATATGTGAGGGAAGTTCGATTACCTTAAATGCCAGGGGAGGTTCAACGTATTCATGGTCGCCAACTACAGGCCTTTCAGATGCTAACATTGCCAATCCTGTCGCCAGCCCTACAGATACCACATTGTATACAGTAACAGTAAGCAATGGCACCTGTACATCAACAGCTACGGTACAGGTTAATGTACTTAAAAAGCCCGTAGCCAACGCTGGGCCCGACAGGTACATTACCCAGGGACAAACAACCACCCTTAATGGCAGCACCCAAGGAACCAATGTAAGCTATTACTGGACACCGACCGATAACCTGAGCAGCAGTCTTGAACTTAAGCCCACGGCTTCGCCAATGGAAGATATCACCTATACCCTGCATGCAGTATCAAATTCAGGCTGCGGCGATGAAGCTACCGACCAGGTATTTGTGCGCGTTTATAAAAAAGTGGTGATCCCCAATACCTTTACACCTAATGGGGATGGGGTTAATGATACCTGGGCCATTGAGGCACTTGATACCTACCCAACCTCAACTACACAAGTATTTAACCGCTACGGCGAGCTGGTGTTTAAAAGCACCGGCTACCCCAAAGCCTGGGACGGCAGATACAGCGGACAGGACATCCCATCGGGAACATACTATTATGTAATAGATTTAAAAAATGGGAATGTAATTAGCGGCTGGGTGATGGTGGTTAGGTAGGTCGATGGACAATGGTCGATAGTCCATGGCAATCCATGCTTAATTGCAAATTAAGGGAGCTTAAATCTATGGACTATGGACCATCGACTATGGACTTCAGCCCCACCACATTCAACAAATAATTATCCATCATATCAATATCCACCACATCATTTAAAAAGCCGATGTGCATATCCGGGCGGATTATAAGTGCTTTCTTTTGATTTTCCTTGATGGCGAAAGCATCAAAGATATGTTGGTTTTTTGCTGATGGGGGCAGGTAAAAAAAGTTGAGGCTGGCTCCGTAGTTTTGGGTGATCCATTTGGCTACGGTAAACAGGTCGAGCTCTTTGAGTTTGCCTAAACAGATGAGGGTGAAACCCGGCTTACTGCACCATTCATGCAGGTCGGTTTCCAGCTGCCTTTTTTCGTCGAACACTTTGAGGTACGGCAGCCTGTCGCCTGCTTTGATCTGGCTGGCGTGGCTTAAGTTAAGGTTTATTGTGCTGTGCCGATAGCCTATGCCGGTTTGAGATACCCGTTTAAAAAAGGCTTCACGCAGATTGGGCTTACTCCATACCCATTTTAAAACAACGGGCAGCAAATATTTCTTCAATAAATTAATGAACCAGTTGCGCGACAGGATCATTTTAAAAATGCGGTCGGTGGTGTTGAGGAGGTCTTTGGCTACAGGCATCCTTTCCTGTGCGTAGCTATCTAAAACCGATACTTTAAGCTGATCGTTAACCACGCCTGCTATTTTCCAGGCCAGGTTATAGGCATCCTGTAAACCGGTGTTCATGCCCTGCCCGCCAACCGGCGAATGGATATGCGCGGCATCGCCAATTAAAAAGCAACGCTGCTCCCTGAATTTATCGGCCATACGGTGGTGCAGGCGATAGGTGGTGAACCAATTGGTATGTTCAACAATGATCTGTTGTTTGGTAACATCCCGCAAGTGAGGTAATACTTCTTCAATTTGAAGTTCGTCTTTTTTATCAAACTCATTGGGCAGGTTCCCTACTACACGATAACTTCGTTCATCGGGCATGGGGAAAAAGCCTGCGAAACCTTTTTTTGAAAGGAACAGGTTAACCTTATCGCCAAAATCAGCTTCTATTTTTATATCGGCCAAATAAAACTGGTGCTGGTAGGTATCGCCATTAAATGGGATGTTCAACTGCTTCCTCACCGTGCTATGTGCACCATCGGCCGCGACAAGCCAATCACAAGTTATGGTTTGTTTGTCCTCGCCGCTTTGCAGTTGCAGGCTTGCTTTATTAGTGTCCTGGCTTAGTGACAGCAGCGAAGTATTCCAGTATACCGGGCAGCAGTTGAGGGTAATGAAATCCAGCAAAAGCCGCTCGTTTTTGCTTTGCGGATACATTTGGATAAAAGGAAAGGCCGTTTGTGTTTCGCCAACATTAGCAAGCGAAAGACCGGCAACTTCTTCGCCCTCCTGGTTAAACTGTACGCCGCCGCCCCGTTTACCGTCACTGAGCACCTTATCAATAACGCCCATCTGCCGGTAAATCTCCATAGACCGCGACTGAACAGCAAGCGCCTTTGAGTGCGAGGTTGGGCCCTGTTTGCTATCGATAATTACCGGCTGCACACCATAGCGTAAAAGCTGGGCGGCCATCATCAAACCTGATGGCCCGGCACCTACTATTACTACCTGGGTATGCTGCTGGCTTATGGTCATTTATTGCTGTGATAAAGTAAAAAGATGGTTGGACGTTTATGTAATTCCGGAACTTTCTTTTGCCAATCGGCAATGGTTTTAGTTTGTACAAATTCGGTAGCGGCGGTAAGGTCGCAGGCTATGCAGAGCTTGGTTTTGGGATTGCCGGTTTTCAATATCTCCTCCAGCATAGGGTTATTACGGAAAGGGGTTTCAATAAACATTTGCGTTTGATCAAGCTTTATGGCCGTATTTTCCAGCTCTTTAATCTTTTTAGCACGAAGTAGTTTATCAATAGGCAGGTAGCCATGAAAAGCAAAGCTTTGGCCGCTAAATCCAGAAGCCATCAACGCCAGCAAAATAGAACTTGGGCCAACTAAAGGCACAACTTTAATACCCATGCGGTGGGCCTTATCCACAATTTCGGCACCGGGATCGGCTACACCGGGACAGCCGGCTTCGCTCATCAGTCCAACATCATTACCTGCCTGCAGGCCTTTAAAAAATTCGGCATTCCCCGTTTCACGGTTATGTTTACCATAGTCGTGGATCACAAGCTCACTTTGCGGAGTTTTTAGTCCTGCCTCTTTTAAAAAGCGGCGTGCGGTTTTTTCATTTTCCACGATGTATTCTTTGATACTGTTTATGGTATCAACAAGGTAGGGCGTAAATGATTTTGCGGCCGCGTCATCGGCCAGTGGTACGGGAATTAAATATAGGGTTCCATAGGGCATATTGCAAAGTTGGTGTTTTTTGTTTAATTTAAGCTATCAAAAGGAGGCGGAAAAATGAGACAATTAGGCGCAAACTGGTTTATTGAAGGTCATATTGACTTTGAATACAAAAAATATATCCTGTTAAGCTACCTCCAGGAAATTAACAGCCACTTTGATAACAGCCGGTTATACCCAAACCTGGCCGACCTGATATTTCACTATAATAACCTCATCGATTTTAAAAAGAACAAATCGCTGTTGCAGCAGGCCTTTCCGCAGCGCTTAACCCAGGCTGATATTGATGCGGTAAAACTCACCTATCAAAAGATCATTATGGATGATCAAAGCATGCAGGAGATAGAACACATTATTACTTATGCCCTCGGCAAAATGGACCCGGCTATAAAAACCGGCAGGGATATTTACGATTTTGTAGAAAGCCACGTAAATATTGACCCGGTAGGCATCATCCCCCTCATGCCTTATCATGGCTACTTTTCGTTACATAACGGTAAGGAAAGTACCAACCGGATCTATGAGTACCAGATCACCATTTTTGAAGGGAAGAATGATAAATACCGCGGTATTAATATAGCTTTTGTTGACACCTACGAGCAAAGCATCGTCAACACACCCGAAAGTATTAAACTGAACCTCATTAACCGGAATAAATTTATGCCCAACCCGGCTGTTTACTATGTACACAGCGATATTACTTTCCCGCTTGAACAAACGCTGCTGCCGGTGGCTAAAAGGAGTTTGGTGAAGTATATTTCGAACGCGGCGTAAAAACGAGCAACAACCAATAGCTTTACGCCCTTAGGCTCGTTGTGATTCATGGACTTAACAAAAAAGTTTTACGACAGATTTGATAATAAACATTTATATTCGTTACCGGATAAACCTAAAGTAGAAAGGCAATAAGGAGTAAAAGAATACCTTATGCCTTCTTTTTTTTCAAAGCAAAATAACTGTAAAACTGACATTAACTACCTGTGCGATACAATACATGCGCAAAACCTAAAATAATACTGAAATTTTACGATGCCCCCAATTTGTAACCTATATGAGAAAACTTTTAATTGTACTTTTTTTGTTAAATGGCATTGTTGCCTGCGCTCAAATTAAGTCTCCGGGCATTTTGCTAAATATCAAGAATGCTAATACCAAAACCACTAAGGACTTTTCCGTTTTAAGTGTGCTGGATAGTAACAATCCGGTTGAACTTACTTTTCAAACCCATACCTGTGTGGGTGTAAGCCGGGAAAATGATAAATGGTACGTTCTTCCTTTAAATGATGCTTCTGGTAAAATTAGCGCGAATACAAATTTGTGGGTCCTGCCTCAGGATGCGCTTTCAAAAGATAATGCGTATCTGATCAAATTATCAGGAAGCGACTCCGTTACGGTTATTACAGAAAATGATAGATTAAAAGTAAGTGTATATTCTAAAAAATTTGAGTTGCATACTGCCGAGGCCCGCCCGCATAGTGATTGTTTTAACAACCGCTATGCGCTCAACATACAAGGTGGCGATGCTTTTGCGAACACTTTAGCAGGTTTTTACTGGGGAACGATGTTACAATCGGTAATAGAAAAAACTAAAGCAAAAAACTATCCCTACGCAAGCGGATACGTCATCAGCACTTTAAACCCAAAAGCTTATGCCGGGTCCTATCCCGATGTTGATCATGAATTTCAAATAAAGGGACGGCTTGCTTTTGCATCCGACCTTGATATTGATGTTGTGAAACGGATGATGGAGCTACAGTTTAAATTAATGCAGGATGATCCTGAAGGGCTCTTCCGGGATCCTTGTTCCGTTCAGCCCAGCGGCGAACGCGAATACCACATTCGCAGGAACAGCCAAAACAATAAGGTAAATGCCAACATGTTTTTGTTAACTGGTAATATGGAAATTCAGGAAGAAGCTTTTCATTATTTTGAAGCTACCAAGGATTCTGTCTGGCTCAATAAGAACATCGAAAATCTTGAAAAGGCTGCCGCACTTACCATTGCAAACACTGATCAGTACGGCCGTGTGTGGTCAGACGTATATTATGAAGACCAGGTAATGAAAGATGGCCGGGAAACCATGTCGGGCGCGTTGGCTGCCTATACTTTTAAGTTGTTGGCACAGATGGAAGGGATTTTGAACCGGGGGGATAAGTCTGATTACTACGCCGGAATTTCAAAAAAAATAGCCGCGCAGTTGGTTCAGCCATTACCACAGGGTTTTTGGGATGCAAAGGAACAACGGTTTGTTGATTGGGTAGATAGGAGCGGGGTAAAACACAATCATATCCATTTGCTGGCAAACATATTGCCTGTGATATTTGGATATACAACCGACGCACAAACCAAAGCAGTAGCAAAACTGGTTAATTCAAATCTGGCCGAGTTTCAAAGGTTTCCAAGTTTCATATCGGCAGATGTAGCGGCTTATGACAAAAACGAAATTGGCGATGGCGGCCCTTATGATCTTTGTGCTGCCGGGCGTTACTGGTGGTGGGATGCTTCATATTGGAAATGGCTCAATAATAATGATATGCTTTATAATCAGCTTAAAACGGTAGCTGCCGAGGCCGTTAAAGATTCTTATTATATGGGCGAACGATATGACATGAACCATGTGTACTATGTTGATAATAAGGACTGGCATGGCGCCGATATGTATTATGAATACCCTTGCGTTTACACATCGGTGCTTATAGATAATTATTTAGGCCTCCAACATACTTTAAATGCCGACTTAAGTATTAAACCTAAAGTTAATGGCTACGGAACTATTGAATTTACAAACCCGTTATACAATATACGCTATACAATTACCGCAAAGGGCTTCAAATTAAAGAACTTATCAAATAAACCAAGGCATTTTGCTGTTGATTTATCATCTGTATTTAAAGAAAAGCAATTTAAGCTTGTTACCAAGACAAAAAAAGAGTTTATAGGTTCAAATACTGTAATTACATTATCAGGAAATGAGGAAGCGAATTGGATTAAATGATTGATGAAATCATCTCCTCACGAGCTTTTGTAAAGAGCCCATAGGTATCCTCAGCGAAAGATTTTCGCTAAACCGGTTAACAGTAATACTTAATCCGCCCCACTGCTTAAGGATAGCACTAAATAAGCAGCCAGTTTATTAATGATCTTTAGCAGTTATATCACGAGATTAATTAGTTTGATTGTTTTATATATCATCGGCGGGCATCAATGTTTGATGATTGTAATAAACTGATTAGAGCA
Source organism: Mucilaginibacter sp. P4_A11 (assembly GCF_056402535.1). NCBI lineage: Bacteria > Pseudomonadati > Bacteroidota > Sphingobacteriia > Sphingobacteriales > Sphingobacteriaceae > Mucilaginibacter > Mucilaginibacter sp. P4_A11. The sequence goes on along the minus strand of NZ_JBFUHE010000019.1, from coordinate 66,727 downwards.
TAGGTTAGTAACTATATGATTCAGCTTTCTTACAGAAAAAATGCGTACTTTTGTGCACTTTTTGCAGCAAGCCTGTAAACCGCCCCGAAACGTTAAATCTTTCATAAGCCGGTTCAATATCAAAACAGTTTTTAGCTGCACCATTATTTATAGTATATGTTAGATAAATTAGAGCTGATATACGAGCGCTGGAAAAACGTTGAAGGTGAATTGAGCAATCCTGAAGTGATGCAGGATATGAAGCGTTTTGCCCAGTTGAATAAAGAATATAAAGATCTTGCCAAAATTGTTGATGAGTATCACATCTACAGCAATATCATGAGCAATATCGATACCAATAAAGAGATCCTGGCTACCGAAAAAGACGAAGAGTTTCGTGATATGGCCAAAATGGAGCTTGACGAATTACTTGCTCAACAGGAAGTAAAGGAAGAAGAAATTCGCCTGATGCTGATCCCTAAAGATCCCGAGGATTCTAAAAACGCCATTGTGGAAATCCGTGGCGGTACAGGTGGTGATGAAGCTGCTCTTTTTGCCGGCGACCTTTACCGCATGTATATGCGTTACTGCGAAAAACGCGGCTGGCGTACCGAGTTGGTTGACTATACCGAAGGTACCAGCGGCGGCTATAAAGAGATTGTATTTAACGTAAACGCCGAAGACGCTTACGGAACCCTTAAATATGAATCGGGCGTGCACCGAGTACAACGTGTACCAGATACCGAAACACAGGGCCGGGTGCATACATCAGCAGCTTCTGTAGTAGTATTGCCCGAGGTTGATGAGTTTGATATTGACCTGCAGGTGAGTGATATCCGTAAGGATTTGTTCTGTGCTTCAGGGCCGGGTGGTCAGTCGGTAAATACTACCTATTCTGCCGTAAGGTTAACCCACCTTCCTACAGGCATCGTAGCACAGTGCCAGGATCAAAAATCGCAATTAAAAAACTACGATAAAGCTTTACAGGTATTACGTTCGAGGGTGTATGAAATGGAGCTGCAAAAGCATCTTGCCGAAACATCCAAAAAACGTAAAACCATGGTATCAACCGGCGATAGGTCGGCCAAGGTACGTACCTATAACTATCCGCAAGGACGTTTAACCGAGCACCGTATTGGTTTGACTATTTACAACCTGCCAGGCGTACTTAACGGTGATCTGCAGGAGATCCTTGAATCACTTCAGTTTGCCGAGAATGCAGAGAAGTTGAAAGAGGGTACAGTTGCGTAAGTATTATTTAGACGATATAAATAAAAATCCCCAGCCTGATGGTTGGGGATTTTTTGTTTTATAAGGAAACGGTTAAGAGAAAATTACGTTGAAGGAAAGGCCTGTCACCCTGAGCCTGTCGAAGGGTCGTGCGCAGAGACCCTACCCACTATGCTTCGACAGGCTCAGCATGACACCCATTGGTAGCTTGCGGTTCTGCTCCGTAACACATTCAAAACGATTGTCATTCTGAGCGATAGCGAAGAATCTTCTTCGATAACCAGAGCGGCTATACAAGCGTCTCTGTATAGTTTGGGATTGCTTCCTGCCTCGCAATGACGCTTTTTAAATCATAGGATTTATAACTTAAACTTCCCCTTCAATGCAGCCAGTTTCAAAGCCATATCGGTTTCGGGCTCTTTTTCAACCCTTTTATTAAAGTTTGGCTTGTTGTTACTGCCTTGTGGACGGCGGTCGTCATTACGGCGTTGGTTTGGTTCGCTTTTGTCGTTCTCCTTCATAGATAGGGCAATCCGCTTGCGGTTCACGTCAACCTCGGTAACGGTTACCTCAACCTTTTGATGTACTTTCAAGACTTCGTTAGGATCTTTAATGTAACGGTTGGTGATCTGGCTCAGGTGAACAAGGCCATCCTGGTGAACGCCGATATCAACAAAAGCACCAAATGCAGTAATGTTGGTAACGATACCCGGAAGCTTCATTCCTACCTTAAGATCGCCGATGGCATTAACACCTTCAGTAAAGCTAAATGCTTCAAACTGTTCACGGGGGTCGCGGCCCGGTTTGGCAAGCTCGGCCATGATGTCGTTCAGGGTTGGCAAACCAACTGTTTCGGATGTATATTTTTGCAGTGGGATGCTTTTGCGCAGGGTGGCGTCACCCATCAAATCTTTTACTGTACATTTTAAATCCTTAGCCATTTGCTCCAGCAAACCATAACGCTCAGGGTGAACGGCACTGGTATCAAGCGGATTCTCGGCGTTGTGAATGCGGAGGAAACCTGCCGCCTGCTCAAATGCCTTATCTCCTAAACGCGGAACTTTCTTCAACTGCTCGCGGCGTTTAAAGGCGCCGTTTTGATTACGGTATTCTACAATGTTTTGTGCCAGTTGCGGTCCAAGGCCGGATACATAAGCCAGGATCTGTTTTGAGGCTGTGTTAAGCTCAACGCCTACCGCGTTCACTGCGCTGATCACAGTGTCATCTAAGGACGTCTGAAGCTTGTTTTGATCAACGTCATGCTGATACTGACCCACACCAATTGATTTTGGATCGATCTTTACCAGTTCGGCCAATGGGTCCATCAAACGGCGACCGATAGACACGGCCCCCCTTACGGTGACGTCATAGTCAGGAAACTCTTCTCTTGCCACTTCAGATGCCGAATAGATAGAGGCACCGCTTTCGTTAACCATCACGATAGTTACACCCGGCAAATTCAAGTTTCGCACAAAAACTTCTGTTTCGCGACCGGCCGTACCGTTACCTATGGCAATAGCTTCAATACTATATTTCTGGAACAGGTGCTGTACCGTTTTCTCGGCTTCACGTGCCTGCCCTGCACCGGTGTGCGGGTAAATGGCAGTATTTTCGAGCAGTTTGCCCTGTTCATCCAAACAAACCAGTTTACAGCCTGTACGGAAGCCCGGGTCAAGCGCCATAACCCGTTTTTGACCAAGCGGGGCGCTCAGTAAAAGCTGGCGGGCATTCTCAGCAAATACCCGGATCGCTTCTTCGTCGGCTTTCTTTTTGGTAAGCAGGCGTACCTCTGTTTCCATTGAAGGTTTCAGCAGGCGTTTGTAACCGTCAGTTATGGCTAAGCGAACTTGTCCCGAAGCCTGGTTATTGCCTTTGATAACAGAGGCTTCCAGTACATGTAGCGCATCATCTTCTTCTGGTTTCAGGTCGAGCCACAGGATCTCTTCCTTTTCACCGCGGCGCATTGCTAATACACGATGTGACGGGGCCGATTTAACGGGCTCTGTCCACTCAAAGTAGTCTTTATATTTAATCCCAGCTTCTTCTTTGCCTTCTACTACTCTTGAAGCAAAGGTGCCTTTCTCCACAAAAAGCTCACGGATCTTAGTACGTACCTCGGCATTTTCTGCGACGGTTTCGGCGATGATATCCCTGGCACCGGCTAATGCCTCTTCAACACTGGCAACACCTTTTTCATCGCTGAGATATTCGGCAGCAATCAGTTCCGGGTCGATGTTTTTTTGTTCCAATAAAACATCGGCCAATGGCTGTAGCCCTTTTTCGCGGGCCGCGGTAGCGCGGGTTTTGCGTTTTGGACGATAAGGAAGGTAGATATCCTCTAAAGCAACCATCGTCTCAGCCTCGTTAACCTGCTTTTCAAGCTCGGGCGTCAATTTGCCTAAATCGGTAAGCGACTTTAGTATAGCCTCGCGGCGTTTATCCAACTCACGTAATTGCTGTACACGGTCGCGAATATTGGCAACCTGTACCTCATCCAAACTGCCGGTAAGCTCTTTACGGTAACGGGAAATGAACGGAACAGTAGCTCCTTCATCAAGCAGGGCAACAGTGGCGGTTACCTGTTTTTCGGCAACGGCAAGCTCTGCTGCTATTATTTTATAATGAATACTCATAATCAAAATTCGGACTGCGAAGTTGGGGGAATAGGCTTACAATTCAAAAAAAGATTGTTAACAATGGGTTGAAAGTTTTTTTGTCTGAATCAGAATTTTTGTCTGAACTCGAATTTTTTGAATTAAAGAATTGGCAGAATGCTTTGTAATTCGATAAATTCTTAAAATTCGTTTAATTCGAATTCAGAAGACTCCTGCATTCTGCAAATTCCAAAATTCGGTAAATTCTGATTCAGACATTCACCAGCTTCTCAGCCATTACCTCGCTGATCTTCCTATATGAATCAAATGTCCAGCCGGCAACGTGAGGGCTTAACAATACCCTTCCGCTTTGCCTTAACTCTTCAAACCACGGCTGTTCGGCAAGGGCAGGGAATTTTTCAACTTCAAGCACATCTAAGCCTGCGCCTAAAATTTTACCTTCACGGATAGCGTTAAGTACAGCGCTTACTTTAGCGGTTTTACCACGAGAGGTATTCAGGAAAAATATCGGCTTTTTAAAATGGAACAGGTATTCGTCATCTACCAATTCGTTGGTTTCGGTCGTTAATGGAATATGCAGGCTCAGCACATCGCTGTGCTTTACAATTTCTTCCATACTTACCTCGCGGGCATATTTATCGCTGAAACCGGTTTTATATTTATCGTAAGCAATAACATTTACCTGGAAACCCGAAAGTTTACGGGCAAAGCTGCTGCCCATATGGCCATAGCCTATAATACCAACTGTTTTGCCTTTAAGCTCATAGCCCCGGTTAGCCTCGCGCTGCCATTTGCCATCACGGATTTCGGCATCGCCGCGGTTTAGGTTATTCATCAATGATAGTAGCAAGCCCATGGCGTGCTCACCTACAGCATCAGAATTACCTTCAGGAGCATTGATAAGGGTTACACCCTTTTGAGCAGCATAATCTTCATCAATGTTATCCATACCGGCACCAGCACGGGCTATGAACTGCAGATTGGTGGCGGCATCAAGCACAGCTTTATCAACCCTGAATTTTGAACGGATCACCAAACCGGCATAGTTGCCTATGATCTGCATGGCTTCGTCAAGCTTAATCAGCGGACGGTAATCGCAGGTGTAACCTTTAGCTTCGGCCTGTTCCATAAATATGGCATGCACATCATCAACAATAAGAATATTATTTTTCAACGTTGTATCAATTATTTATAAGAGGCCAAATTTACAAAATGCAAGGGTATTCGCCGACAGGGTTTTATAATGATAGGTGATTTTTACGTTGAGGACATAAACTGAATATAAAAGAGCGTCATTGCGAGACACGAAGCAATTCCCTATGAGCCGAGCCACCCTGTACAGTCCGCGATTGCTTCGTACCTCGCAATGACGAGTTGGAGAGTAATCAGGTAAAACAAAAGCGCCCGGCATCGAAAGATGCCAGGCGCTTAATATTATCTAAAATTAGCTTAGTTAGCCGGTTGCGAACCAACGCTGGTAAACTTATTATCAAGGCTGATGTAATCAGTCATGATCTGGCCGGCTTCGCGTTTTACAAAGTCAAGATCTTCGTTTTTAGGCTTGGTTTGGCCTTTTTTAAGTGCTGGTAAACCTAAAGCTACCCGGCGTAAATTGTTACGATCAAATGCTTTTGCTTCATCATCATCACGCTGTTTCTTCAAGTCCGACTCCTTTAACGATATGCTGTCATCAGCATCATGCTTTTTGAAATCGGCAATATCTTCAAGCAAATACTTGTAGCTATCGCTGCTGGTCATACGCTGATCATGCAGTTTTTTAAGTTGCGGTAGCACGCCGGTAAAATCGCCGGTTTTGGTAAAATCTGTTTTGGCAATGATGTCAAAAGGCATTGCCGATGGCTCAGTATCTTCACCATATTTATCCAACGGAATAACCGATGGGAAAGAGATATCAGGTGTTACACCTTTATGCTGGGTTGAGTTACCGCTAATGCGATAGAATTTGGCTATCGTAAGGTTAAGCTGGCCGTAAGTGCTTTGGCTACCTGTAGTAGTTGTTTTTTTACCGCCGCCAACTACGCCTGCAATTTTATCGCGAAGCGAAGAGCCGATCACCCGGTCAAGGTCAATAGCACTTTGTACAGAGCCTTTACCATAGGTTTGGGTACCCAAAATCAACCCGCGACCATAGTCCTGGATAGCACCCGAGAAGATTTCAGAGGCCGAAGCACTGAAACGGTCAACCAGCACTGCCATAGGACCGCTGTAGGTAATATCCGGATCTTCGTCCTTATCAATTTCAACCTGGTCTTTGGTGTCACGTACCTGTACTACCGGACCTGTTTTAATGAAGAGACCGGTAAGCTCGATAGCTTCCATCAATGAACCACCGCCGTTTTCACGCAGGTCGATCACCAGGCCGTCTACATTTTCTTTCTTTAACGAGTCAAGGATCGCCTTAACATCATGCGTGGTGCTTTTGTAGTTAGGGTTACCTGCTTTGTAATCGTTAAAATCAATATAGAATGCAGGGATAGATATTACACCTATCTTGACTGTTTTACCATTGCTGTTGTAAGTACGGATCTCTTTCTTGGCCGATTGGTCTTTCAGGATGATCTTTTCGCGTACCATTTCAACCACTTTGGGTTTTGCAGATGCGTTTACACCGGCAGGTAATACTTCAAGCCTTACTGTAGTGCCTTTAGTACCGCGGATGATAGCGATGGCATTATCCACACGCCAGCCTACCACGTTCTGAAACTCGCCTGTTTTGCCCTGTGCTACAGCAACAATGCGGTCATCAACACTTATCTGGTGGCTTTTATCTGCAGGGCCGCCCGCAACAATGGTTTTAATAGTTACATACTCGTTTTCTACCTGTAATGAGGCACCGATACCTTCAACCTGGCGCGACATTTCGATATTGAAATTAGCTGCGTTTGATGGGTTAAAGTAGTTAGTGTGCGGATCGATAGCCTCTGTAAAGGCATCCATAAAATATTGGAAAACATCCTGGTTTGATAGCTTGTTGCTTTGAGTTAACAGGTTTTCGTAACGTTTTTTAAGTGTCTCCTTGTTTTTAGCCATGTCTGCATTGGCCAATTTCAGGTTCAATAAATCGTATTTAACACGTTTGGTCCACATGGCATCCATCTCACTCTGCGAGGCGATCCATGGCAGTTTATCACGATCATAAACAAAGGTTTCGGTTTTGTTAAAATCGAAGTTTTTGCTGATCTGCTCAATTGAATATTTTACATGTTCGATATACCTTTTTTGAAAAACGTTGAAGATATAAAAAGCATCAGCCAGGTTACCCGCTTTAATATCATCATCGAGCACAGTTTTATATTTTTCAAAATCCTTGATATCTGATGCTAAAAAATAGCTGTGATTTTCATCAAGCGATTTGATGTAGCGGTCATAAATTATAGCGGATACTGAATCGTTCAGCGGAACTTTTTTATAGTTGTAGTTAGAAATCAATGATGCTACCTGCTTGCAAACAACGCTTTGCTGTTCATCGGGCTGTAAATCATTTGAACCTGTTACTTTGATTGGTTTGGATGGAGATGCTTTACAGGCGAGGGCTGCGCCCAGCACCAATAACAAATATACTTTCTTAAACATATCTTTTACTGTAGTTAAATCGGGGTTGGTGTAAAACATCAATACTTGTGCCTATTATTAATTTGCTAATGTAAAATAAAAAAGAGACAGTCAAAATGCTGTCTCTTAATTACTAATAACAATAATACGATTATGTTTTACTAATAGTATGCAGGCAGCACCATTTTACGCTTTTGTTACAAAAAAATTATTTGTTGCTTGTTATTATGACCGCTTAATTCTTAGTGTGTTCAAATTTATTGCCAAGCCTTCTCATCTCAGTTGTGATTAGATTTTTGTCATCATCGTTTATTGACATAGTGATGGCAACCTCTAAATTAATGCCGGTGAGTCCTTGCTTAGCCTTTTCTAAAGCCTCTGAGATCCCAATTAATATCTTATCTGGATATCCCCAAATTTCTAATGAAGAATCAATAGTAAGCCTCGCAAAAGTATTTCTTAGTAAAAGAAAATCTTCAGGCATAAACGTTGATTTCGTATCAATAGACCATGATATCATTTCCTTAAATAATCTTGCCAGCGAATTGGCAACGTAATACAAACCTTTTAAATCAGAAGGATGTCCGGGTTCACCATAATAAACAGGAAATGCCTTTCTCATCAAATTCTCCCCGGATTCAATGAAATGATAAAAAGATTCTAATCTTTGCCCTAACCAATCTAACAGTGCCTCAGTACTTTGAACTTGTTCATTACAAGCCATTAAAATGTGGTAATCTAAATCTAATTTTAAACTTTCATATTTAAGTAATTCATCTTTCAATACCTGAGCAAAGAAAGTCAACTCAAACATTTCGCCTTTATTTAGACATATACTTATTGCCTTAGATGACAAATTTTTCCAGTAGTCTGGCTGTTGGGAGGTTCGAAATTTTCGTCTTAGATCTAAGGAGTCTTTAAATAAATGAGCTAGCTGAATTTTTAAAACTGGAATAATATCTTGAGCTCTTTCAAATTCGAAGCACCAATTTCTGTTGCTATTTCTTAACTCCTCAACAAATTCAAAGACCTTGACAGAATCGACAGTCCCTGAGAAATCGGCTTGTTGATTTCTTTTCCAAATCGGAAGGATTGTTACAATTGATTTTTGAATAAAAATGTAAGTAGGAATGCCTTTTTGTTTGGCATAAAGATATTCAGAGTTTGTAATTGATTTTCCAGTGTCTGTAATATAGCCATATCGATTGCCAATTATTAAAATAAGTAAATCAGCATCATTTACATTCTGTATACAATTATCAATTGTATCAATATCGGGGCTTACTGAAAAGTTTTGATATTCAGATAAAACAGGCTGATAACCGAGTCCTGAAAGAAAATCAAATAAATCTGCTCTAATTTGCGTTAAGTCGTAACAAGTAGAACTAACAAAGACTTTTAATTGGCTCATTTCTATAATTGCAATATTTAATAAATATCAGCAGAAGAAATGAATATAATTTAGTCAATAAATTTTTATTTATTAACCGGTTTAGCGGTAGTACCGGCATCTGCAGTTTCGGCAAAGCGGGTTTCGGAGCGCGGTATTTTAAATTTATTGTCCTGTAAATAGCGCGTTTTTTTCTCAACAATGGCCAGGTCATAAGTTAAACCACGGGAAACAGCCAGCTGACGAGCTTCGGCAAGGTCCTGTTTAGCCTGGGTATAATCACCATAATCAGCTTTTACGGCGGCAAGGTCAAGCAGATTGGCTATGGTGTGCCTGTCGTCATTTTGCTGACGCGATATTGTAATGCTTTGCAGCAGGAACCATTTGGCTTCGGCCAGGCGGTTTTGCTTCATGTACATCTGGGCCAAATCGCTAAAGTTATAGCTGGCCGCGTTGTACACATGGAAACGCATATTATGCTGTGCGGTTCTCATAACCGATTCCTCAATCATGGCCAGCATATAAGGTGTACGCTCAAGCGTGATTGGCTGGATCTTTACTTTAGCTATGGTTGGAGCAGGCAGCCTTTTGATGGAGTTGTTGCGCGCATAAGCCATTTGCGGAGACCGGATACGCTTATTGAATGGTTTGTAATACCATTGCGCCGATGCGTTGAACCCAACAGAGCATAAAATAATAAGTAGGAAATATCTCATTTAATCTTTTTTCCTGGGTTTAAACCGTGTAATTTTAAATTAATCAGCTTAACAAATGTAACTATTTGTTAACGGGAAAACAATATTTGTAAAAGGCAGCAAACACATAAACGCTTAAATGCGACTGTTATTTTACAAATGCCGAATTTATACCTTTCTACGGAAAAAATAAATTTAGGTTTTAGTTAAAAACTTCGATATCGCCGTCATGTAGTGCCCATACCATATAAGGATGGGTATCCGAGTGATAGATCTGCCCGTCGGTAGTAATGCCTATAACACCCGCGAAGCCATCATAAGGCTTCATTTCATCAAGGGTTTTCTCGGTAGCAGCCATGAGGGTCATGCCATCGGTTACGCGTGTAACAATTTTAACAGCTACCGATCCGCTTACAATATCTTCGCCTACACCGGTACATGAAACGCCGGCAAACTCATTAGCATAATTACCCGCGGTAGTGGCCGAATCGCTAACACGTCCGGGAATTTCAAAACCCTTGCCCCCGGTACTGGTAGCGGCAGCCAGGTTTCCATGCACATCAAGCGCTACGCAGCCTACGGTGCCAAGCCTGATGGAATCGCTTAGTTTTTGTTCATATTCATGACGGCGCTGGGGGATTTCGGGGTTGTAGTATTTGTGGCCGTTTTCTATAGCAAAATCACACGCTCCTTTGCCGCTCAAAACACGATCATCATAGGCTTGCAGTTTTTCAGCTACGCAGATAGGGTTTTTAACATCCTCAATGTTGATAACGCCCGAAAAACGCTGGGTTTTGCCATCCATCAAAGAGGCACTGAGGCGGATCTTGCCATCGCTTTGGATCTGTGATCCCGTTCCGGCATTAAAAAGTTCGCAATCTTCAAGCAGCCTTACGGTATAAACAGCCGTTTCGGCAGCAGTATGGTGTTGCAGATGTTTGTATCCTAACTGCACTATGCCGTTCAGAGCTTCCTGTTTGGCCAGTTTTACTTCCTGGTTGGTATGCGATTCGCTAAAAAAACCGCCGTGAATAATTATTTTCATAATTATAAATTAAGTAGATGTACCTGCATAAATAAGGCCAGGGTGTTTATAAAGAACTTTATGCAGTTCAAATTATTGTAAAAGCTTGCTGCCCGGTGCATTTATAAAAACACCTTCTTCAACCTTCATGCTCTTTTTTATTAATAAACGATGCTGTACCAGGTCGTACTTATCATATATCGACATGACATGCACCTTCAGATTTTCGATAGATACCGGCGAGCCAAGCTCCACATCATAAATATTGGTTGATACAATATTGCGGCCATCAACCAAAATAATGAGACCAGAGCCGATAGCTTCCATCATATAACCTTCGGTGATCAGCAAGCCTGTATCCTCACCTAAACCTATCCCCAAAATACCGGGATTGGTTGCTACGGCGTACATTAACCGGCCTATGCGGCCGCGCTGTACAAAATGTGTATCCACAATAACCGAATCGATAAAGCCAAGCCCGGCGGTTATTTGCACTTCGCCTTTAACAAGGGCTTCGTTGCTTTGCCCACGGTAGATCATGTGTGTTGAAGCTGCCGCAGCACCTGCCGAAGTTCCGGCTATTACAAAGTTTTCTTTTTGATAGCGTTGTTTCAGGATCTGCAAAAATTCGGTGCCACCAAAAATGGCTGTCAGCCTGAGCTGGTCGCCGCCGCTGAACATCACTACATCGGCCTTGCGGATCCTGTCGAGATATTCTTTATTGCCGGCGTCTTCGCGGCTTTTGATGTGCAGTACGTTAACATTGGTAACGTTAAGCTGGCCAAAAGCTTTAATGTATTCCGCCCCAACAAGCTCCGGAATTTGTGAGGCAGTGGTGATCACCTCAATTAATGAGCCTTCATGCCTGGCCGACTCGTTAATAATGCGCCTTAATATGCCTTGTTCAAAAAATTTGATATAATCTGGTTGCAAAATGTGCTCCTGAAGAGTAACATTACTCCCCATATCAACCGCGCCACCTATAATTATTAGTTTACCTTTCGGGACAATCATGATTATTTCACAATATCTTAATACAACTATATACAAATTACGACAAAAACCTGCACAAACACAGGAACTAATAATAAAAAATGGCTTTTTACCATCAAAAATTTTATTCCCGTGTTATGTTTTATAGTTTTAAGGAGAATTTAGACTGATAAAAAATAGCATTCTACATACATGAAGATAGAGAATATTCAGGTACTACGCGGACCCAACATTTGGAGCATCAGGCGCAAAAAACTAATACAAATGCGGCTTGATCTGCAAGAGATGGAGCACCGCCCTACTAACGAAATAGATGGCTTTTATGAGCGCCTTGAAAAGCTGCTGCCATCGTTATACAGCCACCGCTGCTCGCCGGGTGTACCCGGAGGCTTTTTTCAGCGGGTGGTTGCAGGCACCTGGATGGGGCATGTTATTGAACACATTGCTTTAGAGATCCAAACCCTTGCCGGCATGGATACCGGTTTCGGCCGTACCCGCGAAACCAAAACCAGGGGTGTATACAACGTAGTATTCGCTTACCTGGAAGAAAAAGTTGGCGTTTTTGCCGCCGAATCGTCCGTACGTATTGCTGAAGCCCTTATTAAAGGCGAAGATTATAACCTGGATGCTGATATCCAGCAGATGCGCGAGATCAGGGAAAATACCCGTTTAGGGCCAAGTACCGGGTCAATAGTAGAGGAAGCTATTGCACGGGATATCCCATGGATCAGGCTCAACAATCAATCGTTAGTGCAACTGGGCTACGGCAAAAACCAGGTACGTTTCCGCGCTACCATGACCGAGAAAACCAGCAGCATAGCCGTTGATATTGCCAGCAACAAGGAAGAAACCAAACGACTGCTACAGGAGCAGGCCATTCCGGTTGCTAAAGGCGTAACCATATCATCTGTTGCCGGTGTGGATGAAGCCATCCGTAAAGTGGGCTTTCCTATGGTGTTTAAGCCACTCGATGGTAACCACGGCAGAGGAATCTCCATCAATATCAAAACCGAAGAAGAGGCTGTTGCAGCCTACGAGCACGCCGCCAAAATTTCGCGCCGGGTAATCGTGGAGCGCTATGTTACCGGTTTTGATTTCAGGGTGCTGGTGATCGACAATAAAATGGTTGCCGCCGCCCTCCGTAAACCGGCCAATGTTACCGGCGATGGCAGACTAAATATCCAGGAACTCATCGACCTTGAAAATACTGACCCACGCCGTGGCTATGGTCACGAAAATGTGTTGACAGAAATCTCTGTCGACCGTGACACCCTCGACCTGCTGGAAAAGAAGGGCTACACGCTGGAAACCGTGCCCGAAAAAGATGAGGTGGTTTATGTAAAATCGACCGCTAACCTGAGCACCGGCGGTACCTCTGTTGATGTTACCGACCATGTACACCCACAAAATATTTTTATTTGCGAGCGTATCTCCAAAATCATTGGCCTTGACATTTGCGGCATTGATATTATGGCGCAAAACCTTACCGAACCGCTTACTGATACTGGTGGTGTAATACTGGAAGTTAACGCTGCACCGGGCTTCAGGATGCACATTGCACCGAGCGAAGGCTTGCCGCGTAACGTGGCCGGGCATGTGATCGATATGCTTTACCCAACTGGTAAATCGGCCCGCATCCCGATCATCGCTGTTACGGGCACCAACGGTAAAACCACTACCACCCGCTTGATAGCCCACATTGTTAAAAACAACGGACATAGAGTAGGTTTTACTACTTCGGATGGCATCTACGTACAAAACAACATGATGCTGAAGGGCGATACCACAGGCCCGGTAAGCTCGGAATTTATATTGAAGGACCCAACAGTTGATTTCGCGGTGCTGGAAACTGCCCGCGGCGGCATCCTGCGTTCGGGCCTGGGTTTTGGCTTTTGCGATATAGGTGTGGTTACCAATATCCAGGAAGACCACCTTGGCTTGTCGGATATCCACACGCTCGAAGATCTTTCGCGTGTTAAAAGCGTGGTGCTTAACTCGGTTAAAAAGGATGGCTGGGGCGTTTTAAATGCTGATAATGAGTACTGTGTACGTATCGGCAAAAAGGCCGAATGTAACATCGCCTATTTCAGCCGGAACGAAAATAACCCCATTATTAAATCGCATTGCAAAAAAGGGGGCATTGCCGCTATTTGCGAAAACGGGTTCATCACCATTTTAAAAGGCGACTGGAAGATCCGCGTGCAGCGTACTATCCTGATCCCGCTTACTTTTGGCGGCACCGTGCCATTCATGATAGAGAACGTACTGGCAGCCACGCTGGCTACGTTTTTATGGGGATTTAAAACGGAAGATATCAAGATCTCGCTCGAAACCTTCATTCCATCGGCATCACAAACGCCGGGCCGCATGAATATTTTTGAGTTCAAAGATTTCCGTTTCATGATAGATTTTGCCCACAACCCAGATGGCTACACCGGCATCAAAGAGTTTTTAAGGCATATCGATTCGCCGCTTAAAATTGGCATCATAGCCGGTACAGGCGATAGGCGCGACGACGACATCCGCGAACTGGGTAAACTATCGGCCGAAATGTTTGATTACATCATCCTGCGTCAGGAGAAACACCTGCGTGGCCGCACCGCCGAAAATATTATCGGTTTGCTGAAGGAAGGAATTGAATCGGTTGACCCTAACAAACAGGTTGAGGTAGTACCTAAAGAAGTGGACGCTATTAAACATGCCATGAGCCTTGCCCAGCCCGGAACATTTATAACCGCACTGAGTGATGTGATTGACAACGCCATCGAAACTGTACAGGATTACCAGGAGCAGGAGAGGAACGGTTTGTTTAATGCCTAATAGCCCTTTAAAGGGGGTACTTTTGAAAAGCGCGCACAAACGCATTGGTAAAACCAATGCGTTTGTTGCTTATTAAACTTTCTTTTTAACTCCCCCTTTAGGGGGCCGGGGGGCTAAATAATAATGCCACAATATCATAGCCGCGACCGTACGGTAAGGCTTCCATTGTTCGGTTATCAATAGTAGCTCTTCTTTTGCGATATCTTTTGGCAGATTTTTTACCCGCTTAAGTGCATTCACCGCGGCCAGATCCCCGATGGGGAAAACATCAGTGTGCTGTAGTACAAACATCAGGTAAACATCAACCGTCCAGTTGCCGATGCCTTTAAGGGCGGTTAATTTGGTGCGGATAAAATCGTCGGGCATTTGCTCCATAGCTTCAAGATCGATTTGCCCGCTGATGATGGCTTCTGCAAGGTATTTGATATAAGCTGTTTTTTGGCGGCTGCAATAACAGGCCTTAAATTCTTCGTCGGTAAGGAGCAGCACGCGGGCTGGGGTAATTTCCTGCACGCGCTCCCTCAGCTTATTTAAAGCAGATAACGCTGAAGCCAGTGATACCTGCTGTTCCAGTATAATATGCACCAGGGTTTCAAAAGTATTGGGCCTTGACCATAGCGGCGGGTAGCCATGATTTTGAACAATCTGTGCTAAATCCGAGTCACCGGCTGCGAGTTGATCACAAATGGAATGATAGTTTGAATGGGAAAATTGCTCAAACATAGGTTAATAATATGCTTGCAAGATGCGTGATTAGGATGAAACCGCAAAAGATTTATGTCTGCAATAAGTATAATATCCTCGCGGCCCTTGCATGGCTGAAGAGGCACCTACGGAGCCAATATTTCTGTTCTTTTTGGCTATAAACACGATACTCCTACGGAGTGTGAAATATCTCGTCCTAAAAAAGTTTACAGGTGTTGAGATAACCTTGCTATGGATTTACAGTATAAAACTACAAAACTCCGTAGGAGTATCATGTTTATAGAAATTTATTAAAACAGAAATATTGGCTCCGTAGGCGCCCCCTTTTCAATGGGCAAAACACAATCCTTACTCATAACTGTGCCGCTCAAAATCATAATCAGATTGTGAGGTGATAATCTTCTTTCGCCGTTCGATATCAGTGCCTACATTGTGGTCGTAAATATTATCGGTAACCGCTATGTCGCGTTCCTTGTCACGCTCGGCAAGGTGAATATTGGCTTCAGCGGTTTTGGCGATGGCCGTATCGTAAGGCCCCTTAGGCGACATCAGCTTTACAAACACCGGCAAACATTCAAACAAAATGAACAGGTAGCCAATAAAAGAGATTGCGAGATAGGTATCCAGGTCGCGTTTTCCATTTTCAGTGTACGTTAGCTGCCCCAATGCCCAGTTACGATCGGAGAAACCTGCAATATTGGAGAGGCTGTCTAACTGATGCTCCGTAAACAGGCGTGTGCTGTTTAACCCTTCATAATCCTTTCGGGCGCCCAGGTACTGGTCCATCTGCCCTAAATTATCAGTGACGGTTTTAAGGCGGGCCTCTTTTTCTTCCAGTACAGATTGCTTCTGCTTGGCATAAGTGCCGTACCCTGTGATGCCCGATGTTTGATTGGTTTTATCCCCAAAAACTTCCTGGTTAAGCTGGTAGCGTGATCGGTTAATGTCCCGTTCCAATGAATCCTTTTCCTTTTTCAGATCAGTGTTTTTACCCAGCTCCATGGCATATTTCTGAATATAGGTTTTTTCGAGAGTATCGATCTTGCTGCGCTGGCCTTTAAGGTAAGCAGTTTTTAACTTCTGGCGGATTTCTTTATCGAAGATCTTTAGCTCAAGCGGACGCGATATTACGATGCCTATCATAATGGCCAGCAAAATACGCGGCGATGCCTGCAGAATTTGCTGATTGGTTGTACCTTCTTTATTGATACTGGATACAATGTAACGGTCCATGTTGAAAATGGCCGTTCCCCATAGTAAGCCAAAAAGTATAGCAAAACCTACAGCAAATGCATCGCCATTAAAAACAAAGTACATGGCATAGCCGCCGGATAAAGCCGCGAACAAGGCGGTGAAAAATATAGTTGCCCCAATACCAACATACTTATTATGTTCAATAGGGTACTTTTTTAGGGTATCGATATGTGCTCCTGAACAGAACCAGAAAAAGCGTGTAACTTTTTTCATTAAGTAATTATTGTGTAAACATATATGAAACGCTCATACACTTTGATTGTTACAAATAACAAGCCTAAATATTTGATTAAGAAAAAAACTACCTTTGAATTATAATTACATTAAATATGAACGAGATAACCGTACAGGAACTAAAAGAAAAAATTGACAAAGGCGAAGACTTTCAACTGATTGACGTTAGGGAAGATTTTGAATACGAAACTTCAAACCTTGGCGGAGTACTTATACCGCTTGGCGGCGTGCTGATTGAAGCAGAGAAGATAAGCAAAGACAAACCGGTAGTGGTAATGTGCCGCAGCGGTAAACGCAGTGCAGCTGCCATTATGCAACTGGAACAGCGTGGCTTTACCAACCTTTCGAACCTAAGGGGCGGGATCCTTGCATGGCAAGCCGAAATTGACCCTGAATTAAACGTATACTAAAATGGGCTTTAAATTAGTGCTCAATGTGCTTTACACCATGGGTATTGCCTTGTGCTTTATTGTAGCTTATAAAATGGCTGTGACTGTACCCCACAATTACCCGGTAATGGCCGGCGCCATGATTGTTGGTGTAATTGTGATCTTTATGAAGCTGAGGCTTTTGAAAGAAGTTAAGGATACCAAAGATGCGCAGCAAAAGAAATAATTGAGCAATAATTTTTTCGAATTAGAGCGAATTACACGAATTTATTCTCCTCTGCAGCATTCCGCATAACAGACTTACGAAGTTTTGAAAACTTCGTAAGTCTTCTTTAATAATCTTCCCTGGCGCAAGTTTTGTGTTGGGGGAAATGAGCCCGGATAACTTGTGCCCTTTCGCAAGTCCCTCCTCCCGCAGGTCGCCTAATCCCAGGCAATTCTACAGCCCTAATCCTCCCCAAAAACATTGTTTTATAACAAGCTTGCAGCATGCAAAAAAAGCTTAACTTCATTGCATGTTTATAGCAATATTAGGAGTTATTGTACTCATTGTGGGTATAGTGCTCAAACGTTCACCCGAACCGGCCGGCCGCTTTAATGGCGTGGTAACCACAGTAGGTATAGCCATGGTGGTACTTGGCTTATTACTCAATATATTTAAAGTTATTGAGCCGGGTAAAGTAGGGGTTCAAACCCTTTTTGGTAAGGTACAAGACCAGGTGCTTGAAAGCGGTTTACATATTATAAACCCGGTTGTAGAGATCACTACCTTTGATATTCAAACGCAAACTTACACTATGAGCGCGGTAACCAGCGAAGGGCAAAAGGAAGGTGACGATGCGATCCGCGTACTTTCATCAGATGGGCTGGAGGTTACTATCGACCTATCGGTGCTCTATAAAGTAAAACCCGACAAAGCGCCTTATATTATGCAGAACATCGGTGAAAACTATGTAGATAAGATTGTTCGCCCTGTTTCGCGCACGGCAATTCGCGATAATGCAGTGGCCTATGCTGCAGTTGATCTATACTCAACCAAGCGGCAGGAATTTCAGGAGAAAATAAACCGTTATATCACCGCCAGCTTTGAAAAACGCGGACTGGAGCTTCAACAGATCCTGGTGCGGAACATTACGCTGCCCGCGTCGGTACGCGCCAGTATCGAATCGAAGATCAATGCTGAACAGGATGCCCAGAAAATGGAGTTCGTACTGCAAAAGGAACGCCAGGAAGCCGAGCGTAAACGCGTAGAAGCACAGGGTATCGCCGATTATCAGCGCATCCTTTCTACCGGACTATCAGATAAACAATTGCAATACGAAGCCATAAAAGCTCAAAAGGAAATAGCGCTTTCGCCAAATGCCAAGGTGATCATTATTGGTGGAGGGAAAGGGGGAAACCCAATCATGATAAATGATAAATAGTTTATAATAAATTGACCTCGTTACAGGCAGACATGAAGCCATGAAAAAGGGCTTAGTCTGCCTTATAGGCTTTCAATACTTTTCTCTCCCTGCCTTCCCCCGGCCAAAGGGTGACCTTATAATGGTCGGTGCCTTCATCTTCATCGGGGTTCACATTTTTCACCGCGTATGAGTAAATGCGCACGCGATACCTTGCCGGGGTAACAATGGTTTTCAGGATAATTTTGGTATCCGGAAAATTCAGAACCTCCATAATGCCTGAGCTTAGTTTTACACTGCCTTCTACAACATGGTCGTATTTGCTGAAGTCTTTTTCGGTGTCGGCCGTATTCAGCACGTTAAGCTCGGCCCGCACGTGGCCATAACTGGCTATTTTTATGCCAATGATATCTTCGGTAGTACCTAAGCGGGCATTTTGGGCATCGCTGTTCCAAAAGGTAGTATCGCCGGTGGTGCCGGTAAATGCCGAATCGCACAGGTAAAATTGGTTATGGGTAGTAAAAAAATCGAGATTGTATTTGCCGGAGGGGCGCATGGAAAAAGCAAAGAGCACAGGCAGTACTAAAAGACATACGAGTAAAGCGGAGTGGTGTGTTGTTTGCCTTTTCATTGATAAAGCAAGTTACAAAAAAGATAAAATAAAGCTTTTCGGATAGTATAATTCTCTTTAAACAAAAAACGCATCACATATTTCTCCCATCATACATATTTGACCTGCATAGCGGGAGACGCATGTGATGCGTCTCTACAAAAAAAGGGCGGGAATGTACGATTTCCCTCTTGAGAGGTGTGTGTCTGCTTTAACAATCGCTTGTAAAACACCCCCCAGCTATCGCTCATTCCCGCCGCGCCCCCTCTTGAGAGGGGAATCTTTTATTTTTCTTTCTCGTTACTCATTGAATAAGGAACATCAGCCGCATTTGTGCCGCGGTCTTTATTCGGGGCCGCCTGCATATCAAAATCAAGCACTGCGCCATTTAATAAACCTTTATGACTTAACCAGTTGTTGCTGTATGGCTTGCCATCAACAGTAAGTGTATTTACATACCTGTTATCATCGCTGTTTTTTGGTGCGTTGATGGTGATGGTTTTACCGTTCTCTAAATTAACCGTTACTTTTTTAAACAGTGGCGCACCTAAAACATACTGATCGCTGGCCGGGGTAACCGGGTAAAAGCCCATAGCAGAGAAGATGTACCAGGCCGATGTTTGGCCATTATCTTCGTCGCCGCAATAGCCGTCAGGCGTTGCCCTGTAAAGCCTGTTCATCGCTTCACGAACCCAGTATTGGGTTTTCCATGGCTGACCAGCGTGGTTGTATAAGTAGATCATGTGCTGGATAGGCTGGTTCCCGTGAGCATACTGCCCCATACCGGCTATCTGCATTTCGCGGATCTCGTGGATCACACCACCATAGTAGCTGTCATCAAATACCGGCGGCATTTCAAATACCGAATCCAGTTTGGCTGCAAATTGTTCTTTACCGCCAATCAGATTGATCAGTCCTTGTATGTCGTGGAAAACGCTCCAGCTGTAGTGCCAGCTGTTACCTTCGGTAAAGGCATCGCCCCATTTAAAGGGGTTGAATGGGGTTTCAAACTTGCCATCCTTGTTTTTGCCGCGCATTAATTTAGTTTGCGGATCGAACAGGTTACGGTAGTTCTGGCTGCGCTTTTTGTAAATCTCTATTTCCTTTTTTGGCTTACCCAATGCTTTGCCTAACTGATAAATGGCAAAATCGTCATAAGCATATTCCAGTGTACGGGCAGCGTTTTCGTTTATTTTAACGTCATAGGGTACATAGCCCAGCGTGTTGTAATACTGAACCCCTCTGCGGCCGGTGGCATTTGGACCTTCATTATTGGCGCCGTGTTTCAGGGCCTGGTATAAGGTCTCAATATCGTAGCCGCGCAAACCTTTCAGGTAAGCTTCAGATACTATAGATGCCGAGTTATTCCCGATCATACAATCAGCATAGCCGGGGCTCGACCACTCGGGCAACCAGCCGCCTTCTTTATAATCATTGATCAGGCCTTCCTGCATTTCTTTGGCTATTGATGGATAAACAAGGTTCAGAAAAGGATAAAGCGCCCTGAAGGTATCCCAGAAACCAGTACCGGCAAACAGGTAACCCGGTGCAACTTTGCCGTTGAAAGGGCTATAATGTACATTTTGCCCGCTGGCATCAACCTCATACATTTTGTTAGGGAAGAAAAGCATACGGTAAAGGCTGCTGTAAAAAGTACGGGTTTGGTCGATAGTTCCGCCTTCAACATCCAAACGGCTCAGGGTTTTATTCCAGGTATCTTTTGCTTTTTGGCAGGTTGCAGCAAAGCCATCATTACCCAACTCACGTTTCAGATTAAGCTCAGCCTGCTCGATGCTGATAAATGAAGAAGCTACTTTAAGATGAACTTTTTCACCTTTGGCGGTTTTCAGCGTTATTACAGCACCTGCATGGTCGCCGGTATATTCCAACTGCCCATCATCTTTTTTCCAATCATGCCATGCTGAAGCCAGCGCGAATGGTTTATCTACATAAATAACAAAATAGTTTTTGAAGTTTGCAGGTACTGCGCCGCTGTTTTTGGTGCTGTAACCAATGATCTTTTGCTCACCGGGAATGATCTTTACATATGAACCTTTGTCAAAGGCGTCGATCACAATGTGCGAGTTATCGCTTTTGGGGAAAGTAAACTGAAAGCTGGCAGCACGTTCGGTTGGCGTAATTTCAGTAGTTACGTCATAATCGGCCAGGTAAACGCTGTAATAGTATGGCTTAGATACTTCCGCCTTATGCGAGAACCAGCTGGCGCGATCTTTTTCGTCCAGTTTTAACGCACCGGTTTCAGGAAAAACCGAGAACATCCCATAATCATTCATCCATGGCGATGGCTGGTGGGTTTGTTTAAAACCGAGGATCTTATCGGCGTCATAGGTATACTGCCATCCATCACCCATTTTACCGGTTTGCGGTGTCCAGAAGTTCATACCCCATGGCAGGGCTACTGCCGGGTAGGTGTTACCATTGGAGAGCGATGGCTTTGATTGCGTGCCCATGAGCGGATTGATCAGATCGACAGGTGACGACACCTTTTCTTGTGCCGAAAGTGCTGCCGGTAAAAAGGCAAACGCCAGGAGGAGTAATTTTTTCATTTATTATTTTGGGTGCTTTATTTGCAAATCACTGTAAGGACAATTTTTTTGAGCGAATTACGCAATCTCTTTTCAAAAAAACTTCCGCACATGAAATTTCATGTACGGAAGAATAAACCAACTCTCTCTCAAAAAAGAATCTTTTACCATTTAATGCTCACCTTAATACCATCGGGGCTGTTCGCAAAGCCCAGGTATAAGGTTTTTGATGATTTATCCCATGAGGATTTTACATCAGCAATGGTTTTTCCTTCGCTGTCGGTAACTACTGTTTCCTTTGGTTGTGCAGGTAACAGGATCCGGGCGCTGTTTAATGTTTTTATAGGGCTTTTAGCTACAAATGTGTAACTATTTTCCGTTACCACTTCGTCATACACCCTTGAGGCAGATGCCAATACTTTTGGCTGTTTTTTATCCTCAATACGTTTAATCACATATAATAAGGCCTGCTCATTAGGGTTGATCGTTTTTTCTGCCAGTACAGGTAATTGCGGATCGAACAGATCGATAACCGGACCTTTTACTACGTATGGCTTGCTATCGGCATTTTCATCCATTACCGAAACAACATCATACGGCCCACGCTCCAGGTACATGCTGTTTTTGAATTTCAACTTACCGCCATTGGCATCTTTTTCATAAGCCTGCTTTACCAGGTTAATGAAAGTTTCATCATTGCTGGCCTGCATTACAAACTCTTTAGGGTTTTGCCTCAATACATAAACCGCCCCATTACCAACAGCAAAATGCTGGTTGTCGCCGGTTGGGTTTACACCCAGTAGCTTAAACAGGTGCTGCGATGGCGCGGTGAAGCTGTTTCCTTTGGTATCCCACCATTCCATTACCGATTGGTACGGATCGTCATCCCTGCCAACATAAACCAGTACGCCTCCTTGTTTAACCCAGGCAGCCAGTTGCTCGTGAATTTCGGCCGATACCGGTTTCATGTTGGAGTAGCTCATCACCAAAACTTTGATATCCTTAAGCGATGCCGCGTAGCCCAGGTTTTCCATATGCACGGTTTGTACCGGCACGCCACGTTTTACCAAAGGCAGGGTTTGTCCGTAAAAATTGGAGAACTGCGGATCCTCAAAACCATTGTGGGTAGGGAAGCGCTGAAACATCAATGTATTGCTCATCAGTACACCGATACCGTTAACGCCGGATACTTTATTGGTTGACACAGGCATATCATTAAGCGCGTTTACCATGATCTGCATCTGAGTCGAGTAAAACTGCGGAATCAATATTTTTTCATTGGTACCTAATACAGGGTATGGATGTGTGTAGATACGCTCCGGCCATGGCATTACCTCGTAGTCAGCAACCATTGGGTATAATAACTTGGCCGTAAAGGTAGCCTGGTAGTTGCGTTTATAATCGCTCCAGTCGTGTACGCGGTCTTCAATCGGGTCAGTCAGGAAAAATACCTTGCGACCGGTTGGGGCAGTCATCGATACTACTGAACCATATTCAAGAAAAGCGTTTTCAAATACCCGTTCCTTTTCTTTACCATTAAAGTAAGTAGGCTCACGCGAGGTACCCGTCCATACCTGGGCAATGTAGCCGTCGATACCCGGCAATGAAGCCAGGCTTGCCTCCGGACTAACAATTTGCCATGATGAATAGTTTACCAGCGAGTGCGTAGCTATGAACACCTTAATGTTCATGCCTTTGCTTTTGCCATACTCTTTGGCGTATGATGATACCTGTTTTATGGTTTCATAATACAGGTGATATTTTAGCTTGCTTGATAAGTAAGTGTTTTCGGCCGACGCATCCTGCGGTTTCCAGGGGAAGCCGTAATATTTTTGCCACTGGTCTTTAAAGCCGGCGCTGTAACCAGCGCGCGCCCAAAACTCAGGCTCCTCTAAAAAAATGTTGGTGATACCCACATCTATCACACGCTTAACCACCGCGGTTTTCATGTACTCGATAAAGGAATCATCCGGCACCACGTAAGGCATATCTTTACCGTGGAAAATTGTATCGCCTCTTTGTGTTACCTGCCCTACACCAAGGTGGTTTTTACCATCCCATTTGCCCAAAAAGTAATCCTTGTAATCGCCCCAGGCAATGCCGGTCATGAAATTTACATCGTAACCACGGTCGCGCCATGATTTTACACGTTGCTCAAAGGTCATGTTCGGATGATCATTGGTACCATAAACAATGGCAATGTCTGATCGTACATCAATTTCGGGCCTCCAGGGACTGCTGGTTTGAAAAGCAGTTTTCTCCTTCAGGGAAGCTGGTTTGGGGTTAGTGTCCTGCGCATAAGCACCGGCAGCAAAGGCAAGTCCGCAACAAAAAAGTAGCGTGTTCTTCATAGTTATATTTTATTAAAACTGTGTTTGGGAAGAACCACTCCCCTGGCCCCTCCCTCACACAGGTATTCATATTGTTTTACGGAACCTTTACCTCTTTTACGTCGGTATAGTTGTAATAATTAAGGCCATAAGATACCCTTGCACCTACACGGATAAAGTAGCTCCTTTTACCCGGCAGCGTACCGCCCAATGTAGTAAGGCTAAGGGTTTTACCAACCGAGTTATTTGCATCATCGCCACTTAATTTAGGTGTGTAACGGTTATCGTAATTGTTATTGCCTACGTAGTTATTTGAATTGATAAATACGGCTACATCACTCACGTTTTGCTGAAAATTAGGATCGGCAGTACCGCGGGTTATTTTAAAGCTGGTAGTTATGGTGCCATCAGCATTTAAAACTGGGTTACCTACCCATTCTATCCTTAAAAATGGCTCAACTGCAAAATTTACGGTGGTCACATTTTTAACATCAACCGTCTGGCTTTTATCAACAATGGTTTTGCCGGTGTTATCAACCTGAACCAATGGCACAAAAGCACCCTCGGCCGAAATTACATTTTTACCTGCAAACAGTTTGGTGTTTTGATAAGTACCATCCTGGAATGAAGATATATAGAACGGGGTTGGGTTTGAGCTCCAGCTTATCTCCAATAATTTGATACGGGTGCCCGAACCTTGTTCTGTTTGCAGGCTTTTGCCATTCCCTGCATCAGTTACAGTACCTTTCAAGGTAACATCGGGGGCGGCATAATTATCAACCTTTTTGCATGAGCTGCCTGCGGCAACCAATACACTTAATGCTATGCTATAAAATATTTTTTTCATCTCTCTCTTAAAATTAATAACCCGGATTTTGAATTAAATTCTGGCTTTTCTGGATCTCACCTTGTGGTATTTGCTCATAGTACCAGCGTACATCAAAAGTGTATCTTGAATTACGCTCATCCAACCGGGCATCAAAGAAGTACTTACCATCATTAGCCGAATAGAAAGGCATCAGCGTACGGTAAATGGTACTGTTTTGTTCCTTATCGGCAACCCTCCAGCGGCGCATATCCCAATACTGTTTGTTTTCGAAGCCAAGCTCTTTCTTTCGCTCTTTACGAACTACGTCGATAGTTAAATTAGCTGTACCGGTTAAAAGATCGGCACCGGCGCGCTCACGGATCTGGTTGATCTGGGTAAAGGCATCCTGCAGATAGCTCTTGTCCGACTGGCCAAGCGCGTTTAACTCTACAGCAGCTTCGGCGCGGTTAAGTAATACTTCGGCATAACGCAGCTCGATCCAGGTTTGATCAGAACGGTTTTCCAATACTTCGGATGTCGGTTTGTCTGGTACAATATATTTACGGATAGAGAAACCAGAAACAGAGTTGGTACCATCGCCTGTAAAATACCCACTTAAACCGGCAGGGTTCATGGTTGTACCATTTGGCAATTTGTATGGGGTTTGGCTGGCATTAGCCGATTGTACAATGTTATCTGTTGGATAATGGGCAGTTGAGCCTGCAGGCAACAGCGGACTAATGCCGCCAGCCGAAGGGCCGGTATAAATACCTCTGCGGATCTCGATGCTTACACCTTTCATCACATCGCCAGGCAAAACTACGGTTGCTCTTAACCTTGGCTCAGCATTGGCAAATATATCCACAGTATTGGTGTACAGATCGTATTTACCACCTGTTGTGGTTTTGATAGTGCCATCAGCATTTTTAGGAAAACCATCAAACAGTTCCACAAAATCCAACGTCGGGTTAACTTCTGATGAGTAACCGTTAGCACCCATTAACTGGCGTGGCACATTGTATGCGTCATAACCATGTACTGATTCGGGATAATGATACTGACGTACAAATATGTTTTCAGGGCTTGATGCATCAAAAAACAGGCTAACGTAGTTTTGATACTGAGCGTTTTTATCGCCCGCGGCCCATGCTTTTTTGTATAAGCTGTATTTACCGTCAACTAATGCAGCTGCATCATAAGCTGCTTTAAAGTAAGTAACCGCTTTTGCCACAGGAATACCGCAAAGCCTGTTGCCACTGCCATCAACCAATGAGATCTGGTTGTACTTAGCTATTGTACCCGCATAAAGCATTGCCCTTGATTTGAAACCCGCAGCGGCATATTTATTTGCCCTGCCTGCCTGGTTAGTTTCAGGCAAATTGGTGTAAGCATAATCCAGGTCGGTACCTATAAAATCATAGATCTTTTCTTCAGACGAACGGGGTATTTTTAATTCCTCGATGCTTTGCGCAGGATAGTTAAGCACTTTATCAACAAGTGGCACACCGCCGTAACGTTTAACCAATGCAAAATAAGTAGCCGCACGCACAAATCTTGCTTCACCTAACCAGTTATTAATTTGGTCTTTAGTAAAATTACCTGCGTATTTAGGCAGGGTTTCAGCAAAATAGTTAGCGTCCCTGATAACCCCGTAGCAATCGCCCCAGGTTGATAGGCCTGTGTTTTCCTGCATTGAGCCATTCTGGTCACGGCTTAAGGCTTCACCTGTGGTAGCACTTGTAGGGCTGATGATCCAGAACATATTCAAACCTCTTTCGGGCGAATACCTGAAATCTTCAATAGGTAATTCGCTGTACAACCGGGACATGTAGGCCTGGATTCCAGCAGCTGTTGCAAAAACGTCATCGTCCTTAACAATACTCGGGGGCAGGGTATCCAGCTTTTTACACGCCGTTGTCCAGCAAAGTAAAAAAGCCAATATCGTATATGTGTATTTTTTCATGATCTGTAGTGGATTATAGTTTAACATTTACACCGATGGAATAAATTTTATCTAAAGGATATAAATAGCCGTAGTTGGCCGATGGGTGCTCTGGGTCAAGATATTTCAAGCTTGTGATGGTTAATATATTGTACCCGTTCACAAAGATCCTTGCACCCTTAATACCAACCTTTTTAGCGGCACTGGCTGGGATACTGTAACCAATCTCAGCAGATTTTAATCTCACATAAGCTGCGCTGTGGATATTTGACAGCGAGTTGGTGTTGGCTGTTGTACCGGTAAGCGCAAATGTACCCGGGGTCCATGCGGTGTTTGGATCATAAGGATCGGCCTTTGGATCGGTTGGGTGATACCTGTCCATGAACATAGATAGGGCACTGCCACCACCCCATAACGGGATATTCAACTGCTCGATGTATGACACATTGATACCGGCAGCTCCCTGCCATACAGTATTGATATCAAAACCTTTGTATGAACCGCCCAGTGTTAAACCAAATGTGGTTGAAGGCACGCTGTAGTTATTGTTACTTACGTTTTGTGCAATAGGGTGCACGTCCTGATCGTTGATGACGCCGTCACCGTTCCAGTCCTGTAAAATATAATCACCAACTACCGCATTACGTGATACAAACTGCGGGCTGTTCAGCAATTGCTGATAATTCTGGAACTGGCCGTTGGCTCCGTAACCCCAGAATATATTATTGTAGCGGTTGTCGTTATTATTATGCCAGTTAAGTTGCGAGTTACCATACGCCGAGTGTACTTTGCTGATCCATTGCGTGCGGGTATAACCGAATGTACCTTTAACAAAGTAATTAAAGCTGCCGATGTGATAACGGTGGTTTATTTCAATATCAAAACCCTGGGCGCGGTCGCTGTTAAGGTTTTCCTGCGGCAAACCTGCACCTACCACACCCGGCAGGTTATCGGCACGGGTATCAAGCAGGCCGCTCCTATCGCGCCTGAAGGCATCAACAGTTAAGCCTAACAAACCATTCCATGCCTGCAAATCAATACCGGCGTTGTAGGTTTTTGCAACAAACCAGAAAATGTAGGGGTTGGCAATACCACGGCTTTGCGCACCGTTAACAAACGTTCCGTCAAATACCGAACCCGGAGGTAATCTGTTGTTGTCGCCAGTAGCAGGATAATTGTAGCCAGTAAGGTATTGATAGGCGAACAGACCGGCGTCATCACCCAGTTTGGCGTATGATAAACGGATCTTCAGGTCGTCAATAAACGAAAGAGCTGATGTATTTTTCCAGAAGTTTTCCTGCGAGATTCTCCAGCCAGCAGATGCGCCGGGGAAAAAGCCCCAACGCTTAAGCGGGGAATTTTTGGAACTGCCATCATCCCTGAAGCTAAATTCAACAAGATATTTCGATTTGTAATCGTAGTTTACACGACCAACAAATGACTTGTTCACATAATCATAAGGCCAGCCGCCATCAACCGTTGCGGTTTGGTTTAAAGCGTTACCTGCCGATAGCTGATCGACAGGCAGCGATAGCTGACGTTGCGCATTAAAGTTGTCGCCTTTTTGCTCACCTTCTTCATAAAGCGCTAATGCATTAATGTTATGCCCGCCTTTAAACTGTTTTGCATAGTTTAATGAAAGCTGCATTAAGGTGCTTGGCTTTTCATAAAACTGGCGGGTGATCGACCCAGGTGTTTGATTAGCTATAGGCGCGTAGGTATTGCTGTTAGCGTCGTAATTATATTGGTTGTATGAACGCTGATAAACCTTGTTGCTTGAAAAATAGTAATCATAGTTATACAAGCCTTTAGCACTTAAACCCGGTACAAAAGGAACATTATACGTTGCAGATACCGAAGACTGTAACCATTTATTAGCAATTTGTTTGTAACCATCAACATTGGCATCGGCCATAGCAACAGGATTTGAACCATCAACTTCGCCATTGTTCAGGTATGCCGGGTTATTATTGGCGTAGATGCTTTGAGTAGGTACCTGCCTCCAGAATGAGCGGATGATCCACCAGGCATCCTGGTAAGGCTGATTTTTTTGCTCAATAGTACCGCTCAGGTTTACATCAATAGTAAGGTTTTTATTGATCTTGGTAGTAAGGTTTGAGCGCAGGTTATATTTCTTATAGTTCAGGTCGCCACTTTTGAAAAAGCCGTCCTGATCGGTAATACCCATACTCACAAAATAGCTGCTATTATCGGTACCACCTGTAGCATTCAGGTTATGCTGTTGCTGAGGAGCACTGTTAGCAAAAACAGGGCTATACCAGTCGGTACTGGTTTTTGTACCGTTTTTATAGGCAGCAAAATCGGCATCGGTGTATTTTACCTGTCCTCCGTTAACGTTGTGCAGTAACTGCTCGTTAACCAGGGTCATGAAATCAACAGCACCAACAGGTTTTGGCATGTATGACGGGATCTGCCAGCCGTAGGTACCTGAATAGTTAAGATCAACCGCACCCTTTTTACCTTTTTTGGTAGTAACGATAACCACACCATTTGCTGCACGCACACCATAAATAGCGGCTGATGCATCTTTCAACACTGAAATACTTTCAATATCGTTAGGATCAAGCCTTGAAATGTTATCACGCGGAATCCCGTCAATAACCACCAGCGGGTTACCAAAACCACGAATATCAAAAGCATTACTGAATGAACCCGGCTCAGATGTGTTTTGAGTGATACGTACACCCGCTACTTTACCTGCAAGCATGTTCAGTACGTTCTCGTTTTTGGTGGTCACGATCTCGCTGTTGGTAACCGATGCCACAGATCCGGTTACAGTTGCCTTACGCTGGGTACCGTAACCAACCACAACCACCTCATTCATGTTAGTGGCGTTTGGCTGAAGCTTAATGTTAAATGTTTTTTGGCTACCTACGCTTACTTCCTGCGCAACGTAACCCAGAAAACTAAATACCAGCGTTTGACTCGGCTCGGCAGTAATGTTAAACTGACCGTTTACATTGGTGGTTGTACCATTGGGCGTACCTTTTAGCTTAACGCTTACGCCGGGCAGGGGTTGTCCGTGCTCATCATTTACTACCCCGGTTATTTTGCTGCCCTGAGCAAATGCCGAAGTACACATGGCTAAAAACAAAAGAGCGGTAATGCAGCATTGCAATACTCCCTTAATTTTAGCACGATAACGGATGCGATGGCACCCATCATAATTGGTAAAATTTTCGTACATAATAATTGGTTAATGGGTTTATAACTCTTGCCTAAGGGAGAGCAAACTGAATTAAGCGGGGATGGTTAGACCCGCTCAATACTTATCCTGTTTTCCATTTGGCACAGCAATGATATAGCGGGTGGTATTAAAACAAGGGTTAAAAAAAGGGTTAATTCGGCTAAAATTTCATTAACCGTGCAAAAATTAACCGCTTTTTTAAGCGGAGGAGGTCAAACTGAAGAAATACTACCGCAGGTTTAGCGATAGCGTAACCTGTAGGCGTTATTTGCGAGACGAATAAAAATCATGTCATTGCTAGCGTAGCGTGGCAATCGCACGGAAGCACAGCCGCCCTGTATAGCATGCGATTGCCGCGTCGCGCCCGCGCTCATCCCAGGTTCGCTCCTCAATGACATGATTTTTATTCTTCTCTGCTGCCGCGGGTTTAGCGATAGCGTAACCCGTGGTTGGGTACACGGTAAGCTTTCAGCTTACATTATTGAATGTGGTTCAGCTGAAAGCTGAAACCATTGTTACCACGGGTTGAAAACCCGCGGCAGCATTAAATGCCGAAGGCCTGTTTTGCGACGCAAAACAGGCCTTCGGCTATAGTTCCCCCTTTTAAGGGGTTAGGGGGCCGGTCTAAAATACTCTGCAAAGTAAACCTTTCAGGTACTCACCTTCGGGGAAGGAAGCACGTACCGGGTGATCTTCGGGCTGATGGAACTGGTAAATAAACTGCACCTGTTTACCCGCATCAAGCGCGGCCCAGGCAATTACTTGTTTAAAAGTTTCCATATCCATAGCACCCGAGCAGGAATAGGTAGCCAGCAAACCGCCCTCGTTAAGCAGCAGCATACCTAAACGGTTCAGATCTTTATAAGCACGTGAAGCACGGGTTAATGCCGAGCGCGACGGCGCATATTTAGGCGGATCCAGCACGATAACATCAAACTTTTCGCCTTCGTCCCTAAACTTGCGAAGCTGCGTGTTGACATCCGATTTAATGGCCGTATGTTTAGTTGAATCCAGTTTATTCAACCGGATATTTTCAGCCAGTGTTTCAATAGCTAATGCCGAACTATCTACACTGGTTACCGAAGCCGCACCTTCTTTAAGGCTGTTTAGTGTAAAACCACCTGTGTAACAAAAGCAATCCAGCACTTTTTTATTTTTCGCGTGCATTGCCAGTACATGGCGATTATCCCGCTGATCACAATAAAAGCCGGATTTTTGGCCTTCGGTGATGTTGATGCCGTAAACTACGTTATTCTCCAAAACTTCCACCAGCTCAGGAGGCGGACTGCCTGCGAGCACTTTATTTTCTGCTTCGGTCAGCCCCTCGTGTGCGCGGGAGGCATTATCACTTTTATCAGATATACTTTCGGGGTTGAGCAGCTTTTTGAGCTCATCTATAATAACAGGCATTACATTTTGAATCCCCGAAGTGAGCACCTGCACCGCCAAATGCCCTGCATATTTATCAACAATAAGGCCCGGTAAATAATCAGATTCGCTAAAGATCAGTCTGCAGGTATTTGTACCGTTAGCTAAGATACTATCCCTGCTTTTAACCGCTATAGCTACCTTTTCTCGAAACCATGCTTCATCAACCTGCACATCTTTATTCCACTCCAATAAACGCAAAGTAACCCTCGATTGATCGTTATAAAAACCATAGGCCATAAATTCGCCCTGGGCGTTTAGCAATTGCACCACATCGCCATTAGCGGGCTTACCCTTTACTTTTTCAATCGCTCCTGAAAATACCCAGGGGTGCCTTTGCAGTACGGCTTTTTCTTTACCCTTCTTTAATATAACGTCAATCATGAGTGCAAAGGTAATAAAGCGCTGGTAATTTTAGCTTTGCAGTAACGCCATCCCTATTTATTACGTATTTGCATTGAGGGGCTCTAAACCTTGAAAATATTTTTACGTCATACACAATAATATCTGCATTAAAACATTTGGTATCTTAGATTCGAAAACTATAATCATGAAAAAAACCTACGTATTCCTGTTCAGCATGCTGATAGCGTGTTGTTGTTTCAGCTTAAAATCATACGCCCAGATTCCCCGCATACCTGAGGCCAGCTCAACTCAAACCATTATCCAGGATTTCGGATTAGGAAAAGTAACCATCACTTATTCCCGTCCCAATGTTAAAGACCGCAAAATATTTGGCGGTATCATCCCTTACGGCGAAGTTTGGCGCACAGGTGCTAACGCCGCAACTACCATTACTTTTACCGAAAAAGTTGTTATTGAAGGTAACCCGGTACCTGCCGGTACTTATTCGTTGTTCAGTATCCCTACCAAAAACGAGTGGACCATTATCCTTAATAAAGTTGTAAAACAATGGGGCGCTTACAGTTACAAGCAAGACCAGGATTTTCTGCGTTTTACTATAAAACCTATCCGCGTTAGCGAAAAAAGGGAAACCTTTACGATGGCTTTTGTTAACTCAACCACCAAATCAACCGACCTGGTATTGGTTTGGGATAAAACCGCCGCATACATCCACATGGAAACCGACGATGACGCCAAGATCACAGCCAATATAGATGAGCTGATGAAAGGCGACCGCAAACCATACTACTTCAACGCCATACAGTATTACTACGAAAACCATAAAGATGTTGACAAAGCCCTTGGCTGGGTTTACGAAGCCGAAAAAATTGAGCCTAAAGGCCCATGGTATAAGCTATGGGAATCGCGCCTGTTATTACGTAAAGGTAATAAAGCCGGTGCCATTGCCGCTGCCGAAGCCGGTATAGCCCTGGCCAATGCCGATAAAGATGAAGAATACGCCCGCTTGAACCAGGAAGCCCTGGATCAAGCTAAGCAATAAAACCCCACCCAACCCTCTCCTGAAAGGGAGGGCTTTAAAATAATAAAGGGTTCGTTTTCTGAAAGCGAACCCTTTATTATTATATACCTAAATTAACGCTAATCAGTATCCTCAACAATGAGAACTTCAGCGGGAGTCATCATATTGATCAGCCACGCAATTATAATCAGCAGGATTGCGCCTATTGCATTGAGCCACAAATATGCAATCACGTTATAATACCCCATAAGGCAAATCATAGCTTCGGTTATAATAGCAGCTATAAATACGGCAGTACCTTTTATTTTTTTGAGATAGAAAGCCACAATGAACACCCCCAGTATGGTTCCGTAGATATAAGAGCCCAACTGGTTCACGGCTTCGAGCAGGTTACCGATGCGACTGGCGTACAATGCCATGCCGATGCAAACCAAACCCCAGAATACCGTTGCCAGGCGCGACGCATTTAAATAATTCTGATCGGTAGCATTAGGGTTAATAATACGTTTGTAAATATCAACCACACTTGTTGAAGCCAGTGAGTTTAAAGCACTTGCGGTTGAGCCCATAGACGCCAGGAAAATAATAGCGATCAGTAAGCCGATTAAGCCTTTAGGCAAATACTGTGTAACGAAGGTTAGAAACACATAATTGGTGTCATTATCGTCGGCCTTCGGGTTGTTCTTTTTCATCAGTTCAATGGCGTTTTGCCTGATGGTATGGGCCTGGCTATCTGCTATTTTTAACTGGTTTTGCGCTCGGTCAATACTTTCTTCATTTTTACTGTCGATAGCTTTTACCAGTTCATTGGCTTTGATCTTCTTTTGCTCAAAAGCCTGGGTGTACTGCTGGTCGAGGGAATTATATTGTGTAGCGTAATTGCTTTTCTGAATTTGTTTAACCTCGTATTGGTTAAAAAACATCGGCGGGCGGTTAAACTGGTAAAATGCAAATACCAGCACTCCTATCAGCAGGATCAGGAATTGCATCGGGATCTTGATCAACCCGTTCATGATGAGTCCGAGGCGGCTTTGTCCTACCGAGCTGCCGGTTAAATAACGCCCTACCTGGCTTTGATCCGTACCGAAGTAGGAGAGCTGTAAAAAGAACCCGCCGATAAGGCCACTCCAAATGGTATAGCGGTTATTGGGGTCGAATTTCCAGTCTATCACATTCATCCTACCCATCTTACCGGCCATTTTAATCGAGCTAATAAAACTTACATTGCCGGGCAACAGATAAACCACCAATACACCGGCCAAAAACATACCCGTAAAAATAATGCTCATTTGCAGCAGCTGTGTGTATGACACCGCTTTACTTCCGCCATAAACGGTATAAGCAATTACCAATCCACCAATAAATAGCGTGGTATAAACCGTGTTGATATTTAATATGGTTGAGAGAATGATAGACGGCGCGTAAATGGTAACCCCGGTTGAAAGCCCACGCTGCACCAGGAACAGGAACGATGTAAGCGCGCGGGTTTTCAGATCAAAACGCTGCTCTAAAAACTCGTAAGCAGTATAAACTTTAAGGCGGTGAAAAATGGGGACAAAGGTGATGCAAAGCACGATCATGGCCAGCGGCAGCCCAAAGTAGAACTGCACAAAACGCATCCCATCTGAATAGGCCTGCCCCGGTGCCGAAAGAAAGGTGATAGCGCTGGCCTGCGTAGCCATTACCGATAAACCCACATGGTACCACGGCAATGAGCGGCTGCCCATCAAAAACTGGTCGATATTTTTATTGCTGCCGCTTTTCCATATGCCATACAGCACTATAGAAAATATGGTAAGGCCTAAAACAATCCAGTCGGTTAAACTCATTCAAAGAATTTGGTAATGAGCCAGAATACTAAAACTAAAAAAACCAGCCATGCGGCAACAATGCCGTAAAACTGGTTCCAATTTTTTATAAATGAGGGCAGGTCAGGATCAGGCCTCTTCATTACGGCCACGAACTAACACGGCTATAAATGCAGCAGCAGTTAATAAACCTAAAACACCACCTACAAAAATCCAGGTAAAGCCTTTTTCAATAATACCGCCTACAAATAGGCCTGAAACTAATCCTACTAAGTAGTATATGTAATCAAAGTTTTCTTTTTCTTCTTTATGGTGTCCCATGATGTTATGTATATGATTGCGACAAAAATAGGTGATTAATTGAATTTTACCAACTGTTTATTTGTAAAAGGATTGTAGGATTTAAAAATTCATGACGATGACAAATGAAGAGGGATTTGTGCTTCACCATCACGTCATTGCGAGGAACGAAGCAATCGCAAACTGTACAGGGGAACTTGCAAATCCACTCTGCTCGTAGAGGATTGCTTCGTGCCTCGCAACGACGGTTGTATAAGTTGCTTAACGCAACTTTTCCTTTAGGGACTGGGGGCTTACCAGATCTTCACCCTTTTATCAGGATCAATCCACATCTTGTCGCCTTTTTTAATATTAAAAGCTTTATAAAACTCAGGCACATCGCTAAAGGGCCCGTTCACCCTTAAAAAGCCGGGGGCATGTACATCCGTCAGGATCTGGTTGGCTAATGATTCATCTCGTTGCTGACCGAGCCAGCCGAGGGCGTAGCCTAAAAAGAATCGCTGCATTGGGGTAAGGCCATCAATGAGTTTGCCTTCTTTATATTGTTGAGTCTTTTTAAAAGCATCAATGCCTAATACTATTCCGCCCAGATCGGCAATGTTTTCGCCTAAGGATGCTTTGCCGTTTACGTGCAGGCTGTCCAGTACCACATAGCTGCTGAACTGGTCGGCCAGCATGTTGGCACGTTGGGTGAATTTTGCCGAATCCGTCGGTGTCCACCAGGCCCTAAGATTACCTTTGGCATCGAACTGGCGACCTTCATCATCAAAACCATGGGTAATTTCATGGCCAATGGTTGAAGCCGCTACATAACCGTAAGCTACTGCGTCATCCACCTCGCTATCTTTCACCCCCGGGATACTGAATTGTGCGGCCGGCAATGTGATCTCATTATTTGAAGGACTATAGCTGGCGTTATAGGTTTGCGGTGTCATGCCCCATTCGGTATGATCAACCGGTTTGCCAAGCTTATTGAGGTTGAACAGGTAAGCCCAGTGCCTGGCCTGCATCACATTACCCGCGTATGATTCGCGGCCGATCTCCACGCTCGAAAAATCCTTCCATTTATCAGGGTAGCCAACTTTGGGGTGAATAGCATTGAGTTTGGCTAAAGCCTTTTGTTTGGTTTCGGGGCTCATCCAATCCAGTTTGGCAATATGTTCGCGGTATGCCTGGCGTATAGCCTCTACCATTTCGGTATAACGCTGTTTCGCTTCGGCAGGGAAATACTCTTTTACGAAAAGCTGCCCCAGCAGTTCGCCCATTAAACCGTTTTCGGTATCGAGTACACGTTTCCAGCGGGGCAGTTGTTCCTTGCGACCGGAGATCACCTTTCCGCTAAAACGAAAACTTTCGGCATCGGCAGCGGTGTTAAGGTATGGCGCGTAGGATGAGATCAGCTTCCAGCGCAGGTAAGCTTTCCAGTCATCAACAGAAAATGTGCTAAGCGCGGTATTCACCGCCCTGTAATACTCCGGCTGCCCAATAATCACGGTATCAATTGGCTGCTTATACTCCAACTTGCTGAACATTACCGGCCAGTTAATGTTAGGTGCAAGCTTGCCTAACTGGGCTATGGTCATTTTGTTATAGTTGCGATAAGGGTCACGCAGGTTTTCGAGCTTGCGGCTGCTATCGGCTAAAAACTTTTCTATTTTAAATATACTTGCCGCTCCTTGCGCTGCCTTTTGTTCATCCCAGCCTGAAAGCTTCAGCATAGCCGGCAGGTGGTTATTCATGTAATCGATACGTACTTTGGTGGTACGGGCATCGGTTTTAAAATAATAATCGCGATTAGGCAGCCCTAAACCCGATTGCCCCAATTGCACGATGGTTTTAACACTGTTTTTGGCATCCTGACGTACACCGCTGCCTATGATGTTGCGGGTACCTGTGGTAGTTAACAAGGCTGCTGCGTTTAAGATGCCTGCTATATCGGTAGCCTGATCAATAATGTCCAGCTGTGCTTTTATGGGGTTGATGCCTTGTTTTTCAATGTTTACACTATCCAGTCCGGTGTAATAAAAATCGCCTATTTTTTGGGTGGATGTGCCTTTTGGGGCATTGGCCTTCAGGGCATCTTCGTTGATCTTTTTCAGCCGGTCGCGTAGTTCTTCGGATACTACGTTGCCTATGCCCCAGCTTGAGTATGCTGCCGGTATGGGATTGTGTTTAAGCCAGCCACCGTTGGCATATTTAAAAAAATCATCGCCGGGCTTTACCGATTTATCCAGATTATCATAAACAGGATCGACGGGTTTATCAGTAATTTTTGTTTGGTAGGCGCTCAGGGCAAATAGAGCCAAAGCAGCTCCGCCAAAGAGGGTTCCTTTGTAAAGTTTGGTCATGTCAACGCGTTTTAACAAATTTAATAAAAACAAAGGCCTTTAAATAAGGCCTTTGTAACATCTGGGATATATTTCGTGTTAAAATATGCGGAAATCACCGCGATTGCAGGATGGTTGATATCTCCATGTCATTGCGAGCGATGGCGTGGCAACCTCGTAGGATACAGAGCGGACTTGCAAAGTGTTTATGCACAGCTACGGGATTGCCACGTTGCTCGGTTCACTGCCCAACGCTTGCTCCTCGCAATGACATTTTTTTTTATACACCTACCAAATCTTCACCCTCTTATCCGGATCTATCCACATCTTATCACCTTTTTTAATATGGAAAGCTTCATAAAATTCAGGCACATCGGTAAAGGGTCCGTTAACGCGCATAAAACCGGGAGCGTGCTCATTGGTAAGGATCTGGCTTGATAGCGACTCCTTCCTGTCCTGTGTAAGCCAGCCTAATGAATATCCTAAAAAGTAGCGCTGCAATGGTGTTAATCCATTGATCAGTTTACCTTCTTTATATTGCTGGGTTTTCTTGAAGGCATCGAGGCCTATTACAATCCCGCCCAAATCGGCAATGTTTTCGCCCTGGGTAGCTTTACCGTTTACATGCAAACCATAAATGCTGTAGCCATTAAACTGGTCGATAAGCATTTTTGCACGCTGACTGAATTTTACAGAATCCTGTGGTTTCCACCAGGCTTTCAGGTTTCCGGCAGCATCAAACTGGCGGCCCTGGTCATCAAAACCATGGATCATTTCGTGGCCGATGGTTGATGCGGCAGCGTAGCCGTAAATAATAGCATCGTCAATATTCTCGTCCTTATAACCGGGGATAGTAAAAATACCGGCTGGCAATACAATTTCATTATTCGACGGATTATAGTAAGCATTGTAGGTTTGCGGCGTAATGTCCCATTCGGTACGGTCGACAGGTTTGCCAAGCTTAGCCGCGCTGAAATTATGCCACCACTCGTTTGCCCGCAATACGTTAAGCGCATACGGTCCACGATTGATCTCTAACGTCGAAAAATCTTTCCATTTATCCGGGTAGCCAACTTTCGGATTTACTTTTGATAGCTTGTAGTAAGCCTTCTCCTTGGTTTCGGGGCTCATCCAATCCAGTTTTTCAATATGCTCTTTAAAGCTGGTACGCATTTCCTCAACCAGTTTTACGTAGCGCTCCTTTGTTTTTTCAGGGAAATACTCTTTTACAAAGATCTGCCCCAACACCTCGCCCATCAAACCATTTTCGGTATC
The DNA here is from genome assembly GCF_056402535.1 of Mucilaginibacter sp. P4_A11. Classification (NCBI taxonomy): domain Bacteria; kingdom Pseudomonadati; phylum Bacteroidota; class Sphingobacteriia; order Sphingobacteriales; family Sphingobacteriaceae; genus Mucilaginibacter; species Mucilaginibacter sp. P4_A11. Next base: position 28,457 of record NZ_JBFUHE010000019.1, on the reverse strand, counting down.
CAGTACACGTTTCCAACGCGGGAGCTGGGCGGTACTGCCTTCTATAACTTTGTCATAAAAACGGAAGATCTCCTGGTCAAAAGGCTTGCTCAGGTATGAGCCGAAAGCGGTTATCAGATTATTGCGCAGGTAATTTTTCCAATCATCTATCGAATAAACTTTCAGTGCCTTATTCAACGCCCTGTAATACTCAGGCTGACCAACAATTACGGTATCGACATTTTTGTAGTCCATCTTTTCAAAGGTGGGTTTCCAGTCAATATCCGGGGCCAGCTTGCCCAGTGCGGCAAGCGTCATTTTGTTGTAGTTATGGTATGGATCTCGCAGATCTTCCAGTTTGCGGCTGCTGTCTGCCAAAAAAGATTCAAGCGAGTAGGTTTTTTTGGCCGCTGCTACTGCTTTATCAGCAGGTAAGCCGGCCAGTTTAAACATCGTCGGCAGGTATTTATTTTGATAATCGGTGCGGATGACTACACTATGTTCATCCTTATTAAAATAATAATCACGGTTAGGCATACCTATGCCCGATTGGTACAAGCCCAAAGCCATTTTCGAGCTGTTTTTGGCATCCTGGCCAACGTAAGCACCAATTGGCTGTGTAACACCGATCCGTTGCAGATGGGCAAATTCCTCAACCAGGCTTTTGATATCCGTTATCCGGTCAATTTTATCCAGCTCGTCCTTCAGCGGTGAAAGGCCTTGCTTTTCGATGTTAACGGTATCCATCCCGCTGAAATAGAAATCGCCTATTTTTTGGGTGTTGCTGCCTTTGGATGCGTTAGCTTTCAGTGCATCTTCGTTGATCTTCTTCATCCTGTCGCGCAGCTCTTCCTGCACAACATTACCAATACCCCAGGACGCGTATGCCGCTGGAATAGGGTTTTTACGCAGCCAGGTGCCGTTGGCATATTTAAAAAAGTCGTCGCCCGGTTTTACAGTAGTGTCCATGTTATGGATCACCGGATCGCCAGCTTCGTAAGCTTTTGTTTTGTCTTCATGGCTACAGGCACTGAGCAAAGTGCCAAGCGCTACAGTGATCAGGGATAAGGAACGGATTTGTTTGTTCATTTTTTAGGTGTGTGTATGAATTAAAATACAACGACTGTATGGTATAATAGAATTTAGGACAGCGTTTTTTTCTAAATATGATAATTTAATATATCCCCTGGAAGAAACCTGCTAAAGAAACATCAAAATAATAACAAATTTTACGAAGTGTTTCCAACCGGATATCAATAATACCTGATTCGAGCCGGGCAATATTTATGCGGGTTTCGTTAAAAAACCGCTCCTGGGTAACCCTGTTTTGCTTACGCAAAGTTTTTATCTGTAAGGCAACTTTTCGTTTAAACGCGCTATCTGTGTTGTTAAGGTATTCAAAATCAGTTAAAAGCATGGGTGGATCGGCTTATTTAATATTTTATGTTTTTTGTGTAAGCTAAAAATAAAATAACATCAATACATTTTATATGCAGATATTATTCTTTTATAAAAAATGACAACTAACGTTTAAACATGAAATATTAATGCCACAATTTTATAATTATGGCAAAAGATTTGTATAGAAATATTCGCCCTGTATCATCTGTGAAAAAATAAAAGATTTAGTAACATCTACCTGTGAAAAATTAAAATTGAATTCTCAGACGCCCAAGTTGAGATTTTTTGTTCTTTGTTTTGGGTTTAATCAATAGTTTAAATTAATTAGGGGAAAGGGAGCTTCAAAAAAAGCTCTCTTTTTTTATTTATAAATTTTACTATGCATGCATAGTAATTTATATATTTATGCTTTAATTATACCCATGTATTTTGAACTGACCGAAGAACAAAAAATGATTCGCCAGGCTGCGCGTGATTTTGCGCAGGCAGAATTGAAACCTGGTGTTATTGAACGCGACGAATTGCAAAAATTCCCTGCCGAACAGATAAAGAAGCTTGGCGAACTGGGCTTCCTGGGCATGATGGTATCCCCCAATTATGGCGGTGCCGGCATGGATGCCATTTCATACGTGCTGGTAATGGAGGAGCTTTCAAAAGTTGATGCATCTACCTCGGTAGTTGTGTCCGTCAACAATTCGCTGGTGTGTTACGGGCTCGAAAAATATGGCAGTGAAGAGCAAAAGCAAAAGTATCTAACGCCATTAGCCAAAGGTGAACGCATTGGCGCTTTCTGCCTCTCGGAACCGGAAGCTGGCTCTGACGCCACATCCCAAAGCACTACAGCTATTGATATGGGCGATCATTACCTGCTCAATGGTACCAAAAACTGGATCACCAACGGCGGCTCCGCATCTACCTATATTGTCATAGCTCAAACAGATGCAGCAAAGAAACACCACGGTATCAACGCTTTTATTGTTGAAAGGGGGATGCCCGGCTTTACAATTGGCCCTAAAGAAAACAAGATGGGTATTCGCGGATCGGATACTCATTCCCTGATGTTTACCGACGTTAAAGTGCCTAAAGCAAACCGCATTGGCGAAGACGGGTTTGGTTTTAAGTTTGCCATGAACGTGCTGGATGGCGGCCGGATAGGTATTGCTTCGCAGGCTTTGGGTATTGCATCCGGGGCCTATGAATTGGCTAAGCAATATGCTAAGGACAGAAAAACTTTTGGGAAATCACTGGCCGACCACCAGGCTATCCAATTTAAGCTGGCCGATATGGCGACCGAAATTGAAGCCGCCCGCCTCATGTGCCTTAAGGCAGCCTGGCTTAAAGACCATGGGAAGTCTTATGCGCAGGCATCGTCAATGGCTAAATTATATGCATCAGAAGTAGCTATGCGTACCACGACTGAAGCGGTACAAATCCATGGTGGATATGGTTACGTGAAGGAATATCATGTTGAACGCCTGATGCGGGACGCTAAAATAACACAGATTTACGAGGGGACGTCTGAAATTCAAAGAATTGTCATTTCGCGCGGATTGTTGAAATAACAACGCTGTTTTCATACCTTTGAAAGTATATAGAATTAGTAGACTATATATTTAAGTATGACTTTCAAAAATATCGCAGCCGGTATTTGCGGATTATTATTTCTGCAAACCGGCTTTGCTCAAACTAAACTCAAAACCGGCGAATGGCGTGGTGCACTCAGAACCAAATCAGGCACCGAGATCCCTTTTAATTTCGAGGTTAACAACACTGGCGGCAAACAGCAATTAGCTATCATTAACGGCGCCGAGCATTTTAAAGTAACGGATGTTGCCACCAAAGGCGATTCGGTATTTATCCATATGCCGCTGTTCAATTCTGAATTTAAATTGAAACTTAACGGTGACAGTCTTAGCGGAAACTGGGTAAGGCATCTGGCTGATAATGATCTTTTAGTTCCGTTCAGCGCTATTCCTAACGCTTCGTGGCGCTTTTTTAAAAACCCGCAAAAACCGGCATTTAATATCGGCGGTCGGTGGTCGGCAGTGTTTGGTGAGGGTGACGGCCGCGATACAACAATTGGCGAATTTAAACAGGACGGAAACAAACTTACCGGAACGTTTTTAACTACCACCGGCGATTATCGTTACCTTGAAGGTTCAGTAAGTGGCAATAAGCTTTACTTGTCTACTTTTGACGGGGGGCATGCCTATACTTTCACCGCTACCATTAATGATGATAAAACTATAACCGATGGTAAGTTTTTCGCCGGATACTCCGCCATTGAGTCATGGGGGGCAGTAAAGGATGAAAACGCAAAACTACCTGATGCCTACTCCCTTACTTCGTTAAAGCCCGGATATAAAAAATTAGCTTTTAGCTTTAAAGACCTTGATGGTAAAACCGTTTCGCTTGATGATGCCAGGTTTAAAAATAAAGTAGTGATTGTACAGATCCTGGGCTCTTGGTGCCCCAACTGTATGGACGAAACCGCTTACATGGTTAACTACTATAAAAAATATCACAATAAGGGTGTTGAAGTAATTGGCTTGGCCTATGAGCGCACCACTGATTTTGAGAAATCAAAGAAAGCGCTGCAACAGGTAAAAGAAAGGTTTAAAGTAACCTATCCACTGTTGATAACCGGTTACACCAGCGATAAAAAACAAACCGCCCAAAGTCTGCCTATGTTATCAAAAGTAGTTGGTTTCCCTACTACTATTATTATTGACAAAAGCGGCGATGTACAAAAGATCCATACCGGTTTCAGTGGCCCGGGTACTGGTGAGCATTATACTGAGTTTATCAGCGAATTTGAGAAGTTGACAGATGATTTGCTGGCAGCCGCGGCCGCGCCAGCTCCGTAAAATGTAGCTTACTTCGTAGATCTATTTCAATAAAAAAGAAAAATCATGTCATTGCGAGCGCAGCGTGGCAATCGCATACTATACAGGGAGTCTATGCTTCCGTGCGGTTGCCACGCTGCGCTCGCAATGACATGGTTATGTTAAATACCTCTTTCAGAGGTCGCTTCTACCCCAAAATATGCCTCCAACTCATTCAACGTAGATGAGCTTGTGGCAATATCCTTAATGATCACGCCTTTTTCCATCAGCAATATACGGTCGCATACATCGGTGATGTGGTTAAGGTCATGGCTTGATACTATGGTGGTTACGCCTTTGTTCTTGTTAAGATCTTTCAACAGGTTTTTAAGCCTGAACTGGGTACTTGGGTCGATATTGGCGAAAGGTTCGTCCAGCATCAATAATTGAGGCTCCTGTAAAAGGCAGGATGCTACGCCAACTTTGCATTGGTTACCCTTTGAAAGATCGCGGATGTATTTACCTTTTTTGAGTATCTCGCCATTAAAGAAATCGGTCAGGCCGGTCAAGACCTCGTCAACATGCGCACGGTTGAGGCTGTGCAATCCTCCTATAAAATAAAAATACTCTTCGGGTGTTAGGTAGTCAATCAGGAAACCTTCGTCGAGATAGGCTGCGGTATAGTCCTTCCATTTTTCATGACCGGCCACCACTTCCCCATTGGATAGGATCTCGCCGCTTTCGGCACGGATCAGATCAAGCACCATACGGAACAGCGTAGTTTTGCCCGCGCCATTATTACCTACAAGGCCAACGCTTTCGCCTTTGTTAATTTGCAGGGTGGGTACATCTACAACGGTAATCCCGTTATAGATTTTTTTAAGATTTCTTACTTCAATCATGGATTATTTATTTCTGAAGCCTTCGGCAACGGTATAACGTTTTTGCATAAAATCCTCTTCCAGTTTTTTAACCCAGAAGTCGCGGGTTAAAATGAATATGATGCCTGTAGCGGCCAGCATAGCCAGGCCAATATCTGCATGTTTAAACAGGGAGAATGGAAGGTAAATGACATATGGCGTGATCATCAGCGGGAAAGAGATCAGCATCTGCGTAGCGCCTACACCTTCCCAGTTAAATGATGCTCCTTTTGAAAGATCAATCCTCTTGGCGTTGCGGTTGGCAAAAAACAGCACAATGGTTGTGTTGATGCCGATGTTCCATAGATACATCACAAAATGCACCAAAACAATGCGCCAGCCAAAATAAGCATAAGGAGTAGTGAGAATAAAGGCAACGGTTGACACCATGGTAAACAACAGGTATTTTGCCTTTAAAAAATCACGGAAATTGATCTTGCTTACCAAGAGGCCGTCAAAATGAGCCCCCTGCCAGCTGTACATGAACTGCCCGTAGCTAATGATAAAAATTCCGGTCATAAACATCCCCACAAAAATATACCAGGCTTCACCGTAGTGACTGTTGGTATAAAATATGAGCCCGTAAAACATAAAGAACAACCCCATAACCAGGGCCGAGCGAGGCCGTTTGTTACGAAAGATCAATTTGAGCTCATTAGCCACCAGATCGCCAACTTTACCGAACCTGCTTAACAGCGGAAATTCCGTACTGCTTTTATAAGCTGATGCCTTGCGTGAGCTTAATTCTTCGAGGTAAAGGTTTTGCTTTAAGTATGCAAAATTGATGTAATACATGGCAACAGCAAGCACAACAGGTAGCAATGCCAACACCGGTTTGTTAAGCAAATGGCCGAAGTATAAATAAGAGATATTGCGTACCGAGTACAGGTGAAAACGAAAATCGCCGGTGATAATAAGGGCCAGCACCGCTACAAATACCAGGAAAATCCAGCCGTTTAAATTAGCCTTGCGTTTAATAAACAGCGCCAGGTAATTGTTGAAAAGCATAAAGCCCAAAATGGCCGCTATAAAAGCAAGCGCAGGTAAAGTACCCGAATCCGTAAGGACCACCTTTAAAACAAATGGTACAAAAAGTATAATAGGCCAAAGGTTAAAAACCGAAAGCATAGCTGTGAAGGCCAAATAGCCAACAAGCGTATTGCGCTTTACTGGTAGATGCAGGTATGGCTGTACCCTTAAAGTAGGCAATTCCTGCAGCTGCATGCGCGTTACCAGATCAAACAAAAAGTAAAGCAGGATAATGCCGCAGAATGAGATCACCACATCATCGTGGGGAAAAGTTCCGGCAAGAATTTTATCTAAAAATAGTCCGGCAAGCAAAATCAATCCAAACAGATAAAGGATAAGCAAAGCCATTACCACGCGGATAGCAATACTTTTACCTGTATTTTTTGACCGCCAGAAAGCTTTGAGTTCGTGCCCGAGGAAGGTAGTGATCATAGATATAGACAGTTAAGGGTTAAGGTATAGGCTTAGTTTAAGATATACCTTTTGAAAGCGAAGCTTAAATTAGTATTTATACCTGTCGCCCCAAAGTTTTCTTAACTTTTCTTTTGATTCGTTTTCGCGCGCATTGTTACCGGGATCGTAAATTTTTGTTCCGCGGATGGCATCCGGCAGAAAATCAAGATCAGTAAAATTGCCTTCGTAGCTGTGCGCATATTTATAATCCTTACCGTAGCCTATATTTTTCATAAATTTGGTTGGCGCATTGCGCAAATGCAGGGGCACGGGCAAATCGCCGGTTTGACGCACTAACGCGATGGCCGCACCTATAGCCGTAGTGGCTGAGTTACTCTTAGGAGATGTAGCCAAATAAATAGCTGTTTGCGATAAAATAAGCTGCGATTCGGGCATACCTATCTTGTTTACGGCCTCAAAGCAGCTTTGCGCAAGCAGTAGCGCGTTAGGGTTGGCATTGCCAATATCTTCGGATGCCAGGATCAGCATACGCCGGGCTATAAAAAGCGGATCTTCCCCACCTACTATCATCCGTGCCAGCCAGTAAACTGCGCCGTTAGGATCAGAGCCCCGCATAGATTTAATAAAGGCCGAAATAATATCGTAATGCTGCTCGCCGGTTTTATCATACAGGGCCATGTTTTGCTGCACATGCTCCAGCACAACCTCATCGGTCAATACTATTTCTTTGGTATCAAATGCATTTACCAGCAACTCGAAAATATTGAGTAGCTTACGGGCATCCCCACCCGAAAGACGCAGCAAAGCCTCATGATCTTTTATGGTGATTTTTTTATCTTTCAAAACCACATCTTCCTTCATGGCTTTGTTCAGCAGGTCGATCAGATCGGTTTCAGAAAGGGATTGTAAGATATAGACCTGGCATCGCGACAGCAAAGCCGAGATCACCTCGAAAGATGGATTTTCGGTAGTAGCGCCTATCAGTGTAACTATGCCCCTCTCTACGGCCCCTAATAATGAATCTTGCTGTGATTTAGAGAAACGGTGGATCTCATCAATAAACAGTATCGGCAAAATCTCACCCTGTTGTTTTAACAGCGACGCTTTTTCTATCACCTCCCTCACATCTTTTACGCCTGAGTTAATAGCACTCAAAGCGAAAAACGGGCGGAATAATGATTGGGAAATAATATAGGCCAGCGTTGTTTTACCTACCCCCGGCGGCCCCCAAAATATCATCGAGGGTAATGAGCCTGATTCAATAGCTTTGCGTAGCACCGCCCCCGGCCCAACAAGGTGTTTTTGCCCAACATAATCGTTAAGCGATTTGGGGCGCATACGTTCAGCTAATGGAGGGAGGTTATTCATAAAAGTAAAATTCAGAAAAGAAAACGCTAAATCCTAAAAAAATTAGTAAAATATAAAATGGATGGGGATTTGAGATGGCGAATATGTTAGTTCTGAACATGTCGAAGACATGCGCGTAAGAGCCCCCTCGTCATACCTCAACAGCCACCCATGACATAATAAATAACGAGTGTTCCCGTCAGCAGGTAAGCTTCGGGCGAAAGCGGGCAGAACAATGCTGGCCTTGAGCGCAGGAAAGGGCATAGCAAGTTTTTGCAGAAGCAGAGGTGAGTGAGTGCGAAGCAGAGCAAAATAATTGCAGCCCGTGGTTCTGGCCGTTTTGCAGGGCAAGGCATGTGCGGCAAAGAAGCATCCCTGCTGACTTGACTTTTTGGTTACTTTTGTGTCAAGACAAAAGTAACTGGCCTCCGCCCGGCCAAGAGGGCGACGATGTAAGTTCACAGCACAAAGATCGTTGCCTACCTGTCGGGGATTCCTTCGTTTTCTATAATAACATACTTATAAGTTGATGAGTATTGGCCATATTCTATACTGCTGTAAATATGGGCGTTGCCTCCGGCCCGGGCTGTTCGTTCCAAGTCCTCGCCCGACCATCAGCACAAGCCCTCGCACGCTGTGGGCTTTCCACTACCATCCCTAACGCTGGGCTACGCACCATAGCTGCAAAATCTCAAAATATAATTTACACGTCATCAGGATTTTTTCCGGGGTTTCTCCGGTGGTTACTCCCAATGACTGATGGAGATCTTATCGCACCTTCCGTTTCCAAAGGATTTGAACACCCAGCACGACAATCGTTTTTTAATTTACCATCGGCAAGAACGAAGCAATGACTCAAGATATGTTAACAAAAAAGGCTGCCTCCATTACGGAAGCAGCCTTCATAATATATATTGAATTTTTATTAATTACTGTTGGTTAGGGTTCTGATCGCTGTTGTTATCTTCAGGATCATCTGACGGAGTGCCTACAATTTTGTAAGCTCTGTTGTCGCCGTTTTGAGTTTCCTGGTAGTAGTAGCCATCAGGAGATACAAATAGCTTTTCGCCGTTGATCTTGATCTTCCTGCAATCTGCCGGCAGCTGATTTACAATGTCGCCGATTTGCGGACCCTGATCAACACTGCTGCCATCGCCATTACCCTGATCGGTAGTTAACTGGCCATCTTTACCTGCAATAACGTAAACAGTTGAGCCATCATCTTTGGTATATGGCTGATAGTAAACACCGTTTAACTCGTAGTACTGTTCGCCATTGATCATGATTGACTCAGCACCAGATGGCAAACTTTTGATCTCAGCACCAATTGGTGGCTCAACAACGGTATATTGATCGTTGTATTGACGGTAATATAAACCATCACTGTAGTAATATTGATAATCGCCCCAATAGAAAGGATAGTAACCATATGGCAAGAAACCAATGCTAAATCCTAAACGTGGGTAGTAGAACGAATTGTAATAGTTGCGGTACGGATAATAGTAGTGGTTGCCAAAGTAACCGCCACGGCCACCGTAGCTATAAGTGCCAGGATAAACCCTGCGGCCACCAGAAGCGTATGAACCGCCCCTGTAATAAGAACCACGGCCACCATTATACACCCGCCTGTCAACAGTTGCATAGCCACGGCTACCATTATAAACACGTGCAGTATTACCATAGCTGCGTTGCGGTGCTATTGATGAGCCGTTAGGCCTTATGCCACCATAACTACGTTGCTGTGGGGTACCTGCGCTGCCACGTGAATCAGTACCATAACTCCGTTGAGGAGCGGCTATAGCACTACGTGAACCACCGCTGTATGAGGTTGAAGGACGGGAAAAATTGCCACCAGAAGGACGGGAAAAGCTACCGCCTCCGCCACCACCGCCTGACGGTCTTGAGCCGCCTCCGCCACCACCACCGCCGCCACGAGAACCGCCGCCACGCTGTGCATCAGCATTGAATGCCAGGGATAAGCTCAACAAGCCCCCTAATGCAATTGTTAATAGATTTTTATATGTCCTTTTCATGATGAAAGATTTTTTAACTGATCAGCACGGTATTTTTTGCTGATATAAATATATAGACTATTAAATGTTTAAACGGTTTAACGCGTTTTTAATTATTTTTTACTCAAAAAGCGAACCAATACTATCTATACGCACCAGCTTCCGGTTTCGCTACTCAATATCCTCGGCAATGAACAAAAAAGATTGCTCAAACTGCAGCGTAAAAAAGCCATCGTGGATAGTTTTATACCTGTTATTGCCCGCGGCTTCAAGCCCGCTCAAGTGTAAGCCCGAAGGATGTGAAAGTAATTCAATGAACTCGCCTGCCGGTTTCCACTTGCTGAACCCCGCGTTAACGGGATAGATCTTTTGCCGCTCCCTGAAAATCACCAGGTTTATTTTATCGGCATAAAACAAAAAATCTTTCAGTTCCAGCGCATCTGTAATTACATTAACAGCCGGGTAGTTATGTGTTACCAGGTATTTTAAAGCCGCTCCTGCTGCACTATCCTCTCCCAAAGGCATTTGTTTTACGTCCGATTGCAAATCATCCGCTTTGCCATCACCTATTATCCAGTCAACCTTTATGCCCGAGGCATCCAGCTTTTCGGCGGTATCGATAGTGCAGATCACGGTCGGGCTCCACTCCAGTAACTGTCCCAGCATTTCCTCATCAAAAGTATCCATACTTAAAACCAGTAAAGCGGGCTCCTGTTTTTCGCGTACTATATGATGTGATGACATTGCTAATGTAGGTGGAACAAATGAATATTAAATGAAAATATAAAGATGAGGTTTTTATAGCTGAAATGAGGCGGCGACGGTTTTTTATGACAGGGAAATCGCTTTTAAATCAACAACCGACACGGGACTCCCATGGAGCCGATTTGCAATTGATCATTCTGCTATAACCACGATACTCCTAACGGAGTTATAAAATCAGCAGTTAATACCCCAGAGGGGTGACGTGTTTATAGAAAATATTATATCGGGTTTAAGCTCCATCGGTGCCTGGTATTTTAAAAGTGATTCCCTGTCTTTTATAACGACAGAATAGCATTAACGGTCACCTTTTTATATATTAAGTATTAATAGCAAACCTGGTCATGAAAAGGAAACTTTTATTGCTCGCTCCAGCACTGCTTACCGGCTGCATTATGCATTATTTCGATAGACGTCTGTCTGTTGTTAACAAATCGCCTGTTCGTATTACTGTGGAAATAGTTAATGATACTACCGAACGAACAGCAAATAACATCGCGTATTACCTATCGCATCCAATAGCGCCAAATGACACCTCTTTTATAACAAGAGCAGGAAAAAATGCCTGGCTCGAGTATATTAATGAAAGGAAAGCCAAAACTTTATATGTATTTTTTTTTGATCTCGATAGCTTAAGCAAATATGAAAAAGGCGGTGCCGATATGAGTTATTTGCTCGGGAACAAAAAATACCTGAAGCGGTTGGATTATTCGCTTGATGAATTAACAAGGAGCAATTGGGAGATAAAATACCAATAGGCTCTGCCATTAATATCAAAACCCGTAATTTACAATTAGGCCTCACTTAGATAAGCCCTTATGCGGGGCGTAACAGGAAAAACATCATCTTCATTATATAAGGAATCCTCCAATGACCAGTATTTTAACAATGCAATATGTTCATGTTTTTCAGCGTCCATTAATCCTTTTATAGAAGCCCAATAAAAATCGTCGTCATCAGGATCATATTGCAGTAGCTGATCATAAGAGGCTATTATTAAAGCTAAAAAAGCTTTTTTAACAGATAAGGTTAAATGAAATGCTTTGAAAGTCGCTAAAAATTCGCTCAGTCTTGCTGGATCTGCTAATTCAATATCCCAATCTTGTTCATCACCTTTTACGGGGAGATTTAACAGGTTATTGAGATGGACGATATCCTCTTTATATAAAATATGCATTGGGAGGCTTAATACATCTTTCTATAAAACTCCTTAACACTCGCAGCCGGGTCGGCAACAAGGTTTATGGCCGATGATATTGCGATACCATCGATACCTGATTGCAGCAATGGTTCCACATCATTTAATTGGATGCCCCCGGCAGCTATTACAGGAATACTGATGTGTAGCTTCTCCAACTGGAGATAGCCATTAAATCCAAGTGGATCAGCCCCGTTTGAGCCATCAGTTGATGTTGAAGCAAAAGGCCCGTAGGTATAATAATCAACCACTCCGGTACTTTGTAATTTCAACAACTCATCAGTATGCCCCACAGATGCACCAAGGGTTTTATCCGGGCCGATAACCTTGCGGATTGTGGGCAGATCGGCCTCAATATCATCTATATGCACGCCCTGCACATCAACACGGTCAATCAAGTCATAATGGTTGGCAATAATGAGGGTTGCACCCCAATCGTCGCAAATTTCGGCTATCTCATTTATCTCGTCAATCAGTTCGTCTTCAGGTTTGCTCATGCAATGGTATTGCACCCAGTTTGCACCCGCGCTGCAGGCAATTTGTACCTGTTGCACATGGCTCCGGCCCGGCATATCCTGTGTTACATAATGAAATCTGGAGATATATTTTTTCATTGTTTCTTGTCCAAATTAAAAAGTCCTGAGCCAAACATGGCCGTATGGCTTGCTTTAACTCAGGACTTTGTACGAAAAATTTACAACTTAGTTCTTCAACGCCTCGCTGATAGTTTTACCCACGTTACCGTTAGGTGCCTGGATATGCAATAACGATGATATGGTAGCCGAAATATCTGTCATGTGTGTTTGGCGGGTAAGGCTGCCATGTTTAATACCCCAGCCCATAAACACCAACGGAATATGCGAATCGTAAGGGTTCCAGGTACCGTGTGTAGTACCTGTAGGGCCACGGTCATTTGTACCATGACCTGTATACCAAGCCGGTTTCAGGATGATCTGGATAGCACCGCTATGTTCGGCGTTGTAACCGTTAATGATCATGCTGCGCAGATCGTCAGGAATATTAGCTTCCTGTACTTTTTGCAGGTCGATTGCATACGCAATGCCCGGTTGTTTTTTCAGGTATGCAATGCAATCTAACTTTACAGCGTCTTCGCTAACGCCGGCTTTTGCAAGGGCTGCGTTATTAAAGTTAACCTGGTAATTATCCATGCTGATGATCAGGTTGTTCACTTTGTATTTATCGCTGATCATGGTATTCATTTCCTTTGCGGCCTTGCTATCGTCCCAAACACCGGCAGGGATGTTATGATCTTTCAAAAAGTTAGGGTTGTGAGCAGCGCCATGGTCGGCACTCAGGAAAACAGAGTAGTTACCTTTACCCACGGTTGCATCTAAATAATTGAAAAACGCGGCCAGGTCCTGGTCAAGTCTTAAATAAGTATCCTCGACCTCAACCGAGTTAGGACCGAACTGGTGACCAACATAATCTGTTGATGAAAGGCTAACCGCTAAAAAGTCGGTTACCGTGTTTTTACCCAGTTTTTCGCCTTCAATAGCTGCTTTGGCCAAATCAAGCGTCATGGTGTTACCGAAAGGTGTTGAGCGGATCATACCGATACGGCCTTTATAAAGTTCAGAAGTTTTAACCGGCAAAGTTGGCGTAGCGGCACCGGCGAACTTACCTTCATAACGATCGCTGTTATCGGGTGCGCTTTGTACGTAAGTATCAACAGGATAGAGTGGGTTCCAATCCTGTTTCAGGTATTTTTCGGCGATCTTTTGATCGTTGAAATTTTTAACCCATACAGGCAGGTTGTTCATATAGTAAGTACTGGTGATCCAGTTACCGCTGGCATCGTCAAACCAGTAAGCAGCATTGGCCGAGTGACCGGCAGGAAGTATGCCGCCACGATCTTTCAATGCTATGCCAATAACTTTTGAGCGGAAGTTAGTAGCCAGCCTCAATTCGTCGGTAACAGTACTAACCAGCAAATTGCGGGGCGACATTTGCCCTGCTTTTGAAGTGCTGCCAACTGCCACCACGGTGCTGTCATCGGTACAATACATGGATTTACCTGTGGCCTGGATAATAAAATCATTACCCACTATACCGTGGATAGCCGGGATGGAGCCAGTATAAATACAGGTATGACCAGCGGCGGTTACCGTAGGAATATAGTCGATATTAGTGTTTTCGCAGGTGAAGCCTTCATTAAGCATCCTTTTAAAACCACCGCTTTGGTAACGATCATAATAGCGGTACAGGTAATCCCAGCGCATTTGGTCAACCACCAAACCTACAACCAGTTTTGGGCGGGGAATTGATGCGGACGCCGGAGCGGCGATTGTAGTTTTCTTTTTTTGAGCCGATACCGAAACAGTAGCGAGAGAGAGGGAAATAAGCAGCAGATGTTTAAACTTCATCGCGAAAAAATAAATTTAATTGCGCCAAATATCAGCAAAGCATTTAAAATGCAATGTGATGTTTTTGTTAAGTGTGGCGATTGTTACAAAGAGGAATGGCAGCGCTTTAAATCAATGCATCACATCGCAAGCACGGCTTTAAATAAACGCGGTATCGACTCACCCCCGACATCGCTACGCTTGTCACCCCTCTCTGCTTCGCAAAGAGGGGATAAGAAATATTTATTTTTCAGCCCTCTTTGTGGCGAAGCTGGAGAGAGGGCGGTCCAGCGAAGCGTAGACCGGGTGAGTCAACTATACGCCGTGCTATTCTTAAGTTGAACAGCTTATAAAGTGTCCAAATCTTCGTAAGTTTAACAAACCAATAAATAAACCTGTAACCAATGAAACGCATTCTTTTATTGCCGCTTTTGCTGCTGGTAAATTCTGTTTTCGCTCAAAATAAAAACCTTGATGTTGTTGCTACCGATGCCGGTAAAGTTTCAGGCTTAACCAATCAGGGCGGCGATGTGCATATTTATAAAGGCATTCCCTTTGCTGCTCCTCCGGTTGGGAATCTCCGCTGGAAAGAGCCACAGCCGGTAAAATCATGGGAAGGTATAAAGAAATGCACCGAATTTGCCGCCAGCCCCATGCAAGGCAAGCCGGATCCCTTTGGTGTTTATACGCGGGAGTTTCTGATCCCCTATGAACCCCTAAGCGAAGATTGCCTGTACCTGAATGTATGGACCGCCGCAAAAACACCGGCAGACAAACGGCCAGTATTGGTATATATTTATGGTGGTGGTTTTGTAAGCGGAGGTGCGGGCGTGCCTATTTATGACGGTGAAGCCATGGCTAAAAAAGGGATCATATTTGTGGTTATTAACTATCGCGTAGGGATTTTTGGTTTCTTTGCCCATCCCGAATTAACTAAGGAATCGGCGCATAATGCTTCCGGTAATTATGGTTTGATGGACCAGCTTGCTGCGTTGAAATGGGTAAAACAAAATATTGCAGCCTTTGGCGGCGACCCGGATAAGGTTACGATAGCTGGTCAATCGGCGGGATCGATGAGTGTAAATTGTTTGGTGGCATCGCCATTAGGCAAAGGATTGTTTAACGGTGCAATTGCCGAGAGTGGGGCAAGCTTTATTAGTCCCCGGGGTTATGGCGGGCTAAAAGAAGCAGAAGAGAACGGCGTTAAAACGGCAACAGCTTTAGGTGCAAATTCCATTGCCGAACTCAGGAATAAACCCGCTGCCGAACTTGTTGGCAAAGGCCAAAGCCGCCCCATTATTGATGGATATGTTTTGCCTGAAACCATAGCCGATATTTTTAATAAGCATAAACAAAACGATGTACCGGTACTTACCGGCTGGAACGAGGACGATGCCTTTATTGGTACACTCAAAACCGCCGAGGACTATAAAAAGACGATTGGCACTCAATATGGAGCCGATGCTGATGAGTTTTTAAAGCTTTATCCGGCTGGATCAGATCAGGAAGCAGCTACATCGCAGATTCGCATCAGCCGCGATCAAACTTTTGGCATTCAGAATTATACCTGGGCCAATGTGCAGAGCGAAAAAGGCAAATCGAAAATTTATGTTTACCGCTTTACCCGCCGCTTGCCTGCCACTGCCGATTTTGTTAAATACGGCGCTTTCCATACCGGCGAGGTTGCTTATGCTTATAACAACCTCAAATTCCTGAACCGGCCATGGGAACCTATTGATAAGCAGCTGGCAAATACCATGAGTACCTACTGGGCCAATTTTGCTAAAAACGGCAACCCGAATGGAAAAGGAGTGCCAGCATGGCCTGCTTATACAATAAGCGATAATAAAATAATGATCCTTGGTGAAAAGCCAGGGGCAAGAACTTTGCCTGATAAGGCAGCTTTGGATTTTATGGTGAAGCGTGCAGGCGAAAAGTAGATTTTCCAGCTACAATACATTTTTAAACAGCTTCTTATTTATTGATCCTAAAAATCTGGTAGTTGTACATACTGCTTTCCAGGTGATAATTGCTTTTAACGAGATCACTTACAAAGGCGCGCAGATCGGCATCAACCAGGTTTTGATATTCAGGAAACATAGGGATCAGGATCATGGTCGGTTTATTTTGCTGCAGATCGTGATAAAAACGAGCTTTGGCTATTGGCGTTTGAGTAATATTGAAATAAATAGTAGGTGATAACCTTTCCGAATAAACCTGTACCTGGGTGCCATAGCTATGAACCAGCACCATGTCTGTGCTGCGGGTATTTGCCTTGATCCATTTCCCCAATGCTTCGCGGTCGCCCTCCGGCGGGTTTACATAAGGGGCTTTGCCGTAAATTATTGGGGTGGCGGCGTTACCTAAAAGGATTTTCAGGTTAGCAATAGGCGTGGTCATCGACGGAAAAAAAACAATTCCAACTCCTAACGCCACTAAACCAGTGGATAGCTTGTATTTTTCAATAAGATATGCGGCTGCTATCGCATTAAGAAGCGATAGGGGCGGCAGCAGGTCTTTTAAATGTACCACATCATAAATCCCTATCATATTAATAGCAACAAATGTCAGTACGCACCACAAAACCGGGAAGTCTATTTTTCTTTTAACAAATACATAAAGCAATACCAGTGGGTAAAACAGCACAAGCGGCGAGTAAATAAACCTGTGGCAAAACGCGTCAAATTTAAAGGCGGCTGTATGGTCAGTCGCGCTTCCTTTGCCAAAGTTATCTAACAAGCCATTTATCAATAACTGGTGGAGATCAATGCCTGCCAAAACGCAGACTATTATTAAAAATAACAGGCCAGATACTACGCCAAGGCAAAATACCAGGATATCAACAAAACGTTTCCGGAACAGTGCGTGGATCAAAATAGCCAGAATAATAAAAGCGGCCGAAAGCCTGAAATCAAACGCAAGGCCGGCTAACAGACCGCTGATTAAAAGACCTTGTTTATTAGACGCATTGATGTACCAATACACCGCAGTCATTATGAACATTACCTCGTAGGTTTCGGTAAACGCTACATACTGACTTCCGGTGGCATGCCACAATAACGACAGGCCATAAAACAATAGCACCAACAAACCGACTGTGTCGCCTGCCAGTTTCCGGGCTATTTTATAAAGATAATAGATCCCGATAGACTGACATAGTGTTGCCAGCACTCTGGGGAACCAATAATTTACGCCAAAAAGAGTATCCGACAGGCCAAAAATGGCAAAAATAAAAGGTGATTTATTGTCGGTACCGCCAGTGTATGGAACCAGCCCGTGTCTGAACCAATTACGGCCGATATAATGCCAGATAGATTCATCGAACGATAAAACAAATCCATTACTAAGCAGGGTGATTATCAACTGCAAGGCAGTAAGGAAAATAATGATAGTCAGCGGATTGACCTGATACGTGGTTCCTGTACCTTTTAAGGAGATATGCATTGGGTTAAATTTCGGCACGTTGAACCGGTTAACATCATCATAATTTGATATACTTCTTTGTTACGCTAATAATTGCCATACAGTTGCTTCGCAATCAAACTTACGAAGTTTTGAAACTCCGCAAGTTTAGTTCGAAAGGAAAGTCGCTGAAAACGATTTTTCCTGAGAAAGGTATTTGTTTCGTTTACAACGGTAATTTAATAACCTTAACAGCATTGCCCCGCTCAAGCGAGTGGTGCTCCATCCATTGACTTTGCTGTTGATCCATAATCTTACCCGCCTGCAATGCAGTTATCCTGGCTTCGAGCCGGCTTAGGCACAGCTTTTTGTTTTGTAATTGGGAGCGGCTGTATGTCGATAAACTTGTGAATGGGCAGATAAATAAAAAGCGTCATTGCGAGGTACGAATCAATCCCAAACTGTACAGGGCGGACCTGCAAGTCGGGGATTGCTTCGTACCTCGCAATGATGCTTGGTTTTGTAGTTTTTTATCTGTGCTTACAATATAAACTTCGTGCTCAGGAAGTTGGAATCGTTATCATTCACAATTTCGTTGATGATGTTCTTATTGGTTTCGGTCATTTTAGTAGTAACCAAGGAGCGAATGGAAAACGATCTTAAGGCATCATGTACCGAAAGGGTACCTTCCGCACTATCTTTACGCCCAGTGAAAGGGAACACATCCGGTCCGCGCTGGCATTGGCTGTTGATGTTTACACGGCTCACCAGATTCACAAACGGATCTATCAGTGATGAAATTTCTTTAGCATCGTTACTGAAAATACTCACCTGCATACCATGCGGCGAATCTATCTGGTAAGTGATCGGCTCCTCAATATCCTCAAACGGAATTACGGGGATCACGGGGCCAAACTGCTCTTCGCGGTATAGCTTCATATTTTCGTTAACCGGGTAAACTATTGCCGGGAAAAAGAATGAGGCCGATGTTTCACCGCCATTTTCATTGATGATTTTTGCGCCGTTGGCTAAAGCGTCATTTACAATATCGGTTAGGTAAGCCGGCTTGTGCGGTTCTGGAAGCGGTGTAAGCTTTACGTCCTTTTCCCATGGCAGGCCGAACTTAAGTTTGGCAACAGCTTCGCTCAATAGTTTTAAAAACTCATCGGCAACTTCTTTATGAACAAATATTACCTTGATAGCGGTACAACGCTGGCCATTAAAAGATAGCGAACCTAAAATACACTCACTAACAGCCTGGGACAGATCGGCATGTTTGGTTACTATAGCGGCGTTCTTAGCATCCAAACTTAAAACAGCCCTTAACCGATTGATTTTAGGGTGACGTTTTTTAAGGTCGTTAGCAACTTTACTTGAGCCAATGAAGGCCAGCACATTCACTTTACCCGATGCCATGAGGCCCGGTGTTACTACAGCACCACGACCGTAAATGGTATTCACCACACCTTTGGGGAACGACTCCTGGAAGGCTTTCAACAATGGGTAATGCAGCAGCGTACCGTGCTTAGGTGGTTTAAATAAAATGGTGTTCCCCATGATCAAGGCGGGGATCAGGGTAGTAAAAGTTTCGTTCAGCGGATAGTTGAACGGCCCCATGCAAAGCACTACACCTAAAGGCGAGCGGCGGATCTGCGCTACCAGCCCTTCGGCCATTTCAAAACGGGACGACTGACGGTCGATATCCTTCAAGGCATCAATAGTGGCATTGATGTACTCGATGGTACGGTCAAATTCTTTAGCCGAATCGGCGTATGATTTGCCGATTTCCCACATCAGCAGTTTTACCACCAGTGTGCGCTGTTCGCTCATTTTGTAAATAAAGCGCTCCATACATTTAATACGGTCGGCAATGCTCATGGTAGGCCATTCGCCACGGCCATTATCATAGGCTTCAAGGGCGGCATCCAATGCTTCAAAAGCTTCTTTTTCGGTGCAAACAGGGTAGGTACCAATCAATTTTCGGGTAAAAGTACCGTCCTGGCCCCAAAAGCCAACCGGCGAGTAAACTTCGGTTACTTCGCCATTCCATGGTTTCATTTCGCCACCGCTCAGGTACTCGCGCTGGTGTACTTCTTCAATCTGAAATTCGGGAGGGATATTGATTTCATCAACAAAAATTGAACTGAGCCGGGTTTTAAAACTCATATTTTTTCAAGGGTTTGATTTGCCCTAAGATAAAAAAAGCCTGCTTTAACAAGCAAGCTTTTATGTGCTAATAATATTACTGATTTTATTATGGCACGATGATGTTTATGCGGTTGTCCTGGGGTTAAGGAGGCTCCTATGGAGCCATTCTACGTTTTTTATAATTCTATAAACATGGTACTCCTACGGAGTTTTGTAATTTTATGCTTCTTAAACTCCGTAGGAGTACCATGTTTGTAGCCAAAAGCGACAACTGATATTTGGCTCCGTAGGTGCCTCCTTTTCGTTGATGATTATATTTGCATTCTTAAACGCTCACGCTGTTTCCTTAAACAAAACCATCCCGGCATGATAATATGCACCATCCCTAAAATCCCCTTCGGCAGTGAAGCCGGTATCGTCAAGGTATTCAACGTGGTTGCCTAATACACTGTAGTATCCGGTGTAGGCGTTTTCTCTTTCGCCGCGGGCCTCGGTATAGCGGCCGTTAGGAAAAAATTCGTGGCGGATATACCCATCGCGGGTAACCCATACACCTATATAGTGGTGTGCATTTATTGTTGTATTGCTGTTGAAAGTGTTAAATCTTTCCATGTTGTTAATTCGTTTTGAACGAAGGCCAGCTTTTTCTCAACCAGGCCGTATGCATCCTCGCCCAAAAACAAATTGAGCGGCGGGTTAGCTTCGTTGGTTATGCTGATCATGGCTTCGGCTGCTTTTTCAGGGTCGCCGGCCTGTTGCTGGTTCATATCGTGTTGGTGAAAATTTACTGTATCCCGTACGTTTTGATAGTCGGCTATCTGGTTTTGCGGTACCGCCAATGAACCTGCCGACAGGAAATTGGTCCTGAAATAACCGGGCTGTACAATGGTAACCTTAATGCCAAATGGTGCTACTTCGGCCGACAATGTTTCAGAGAAACCGTTAACGGCAAACTTAGTGGCGCAATAGATCCCGCCGCCTGCAAATGCGCCGGTAAAGCCACCTATCGATGATACGTTTAAAATATGTCCTGATTTTTGAGCACGTAAATAAGGCAGAGCTTTGCGGATCACATTCAACGATCCGAATACGTTAACCTCAAAATTATCGCGCGCTTCATGGTCGGTCAGTTCTTCAATTCCGCCTAATAAACCGTAACCAGCGTTATTGACAACAACGTCAATTTTCCCGAAGGTTTTTACAGCAAGCTCAACGGCTTCCTGTACGCTGTCTTCGTTGGTTAAGTTAACGACCAGCGGCAAAAACTGCTCGCTGTTTGCGTCAACTGCTTTATTCAGATCGCTTAAATTGCGCGATGTAGCGGCTACTTTATAGCCTTCGCTTAATAGTTTTTTTACTAAGGCAAGTCCCAGTCCTTTTGAGGCACCGGTTACTAACCATACTTTGTTGTTTTCCATAGTTTTAGATAGATTTTAATTTTGCTAATTTGTTACTGCCTTACAAGCAATTTTTGATTTTCGCTTATTTTGAAGGGCTAAATTTCCGGCAATTGATATTATCGTGTTTGTCCAAGCGGCCTTACCACCACTTCGTTAACGGTGATATTACCTGGTTGACTTATGGCATAAATAACCGCGTTAGCTATAGCCTCTTCATCAAGCTTGGGCATATTGGTAAGGTTGCCATATAAGCCTTTGATCTTGGGGCTGGTAATGTCATGGCCTAATTCAGATTTTGTAGCGCCGGGATATATGGTGGTTACCTTAATAGTTTGAGCCACTTCCTCGCGCAGGGTTTCCATAATGGCTTTCACCGCGAATTTGGTACCGCTGTACACCCCAATGCCCGGCGACGTTTTTAAACCGCCTACCGATGATGTGGAGAGGATATGTCCCTCGCCGCGCTCAATCATATGCGGCAATACAGCGTTAATTCCATATAACACGCCCTTAATATTAATGTCGATCATTTTATCCCATTCATCAACATGCCCTTCTTCAAAAAAGGAGATGGGCATGATGCCGGCGTTGTTCCACATTACATCAACATGGCCAAATTTGGCTATAGCCTGCTGAATAAGATTATCCAGATCAGTCCGTTTAGCAACATCGGTTACCACATACATGGCGTTTTCGCCAATTTCCTCTACGAGGGGTTTCAGCTGGTCTTCCCGGCGGGCGGCCAAAACTACTTTAGCGCCAAGCTGCGCCAGTTTATGGGCTGCAGATGCACCGATACCACTACTGGCACCGGTTATCACGATCACTTTATCTTTGATACTTTCCATTTTATTGTTTTTATATAGGTAGATATAGGGTAACGGAATAAAATTTAGAAATCGGTTGAGCAGGTTACATCCTGCCATTGCCTGATTTCCTGGTGTAAAGTATCAAGCTTAGCCAAAGCACGATTGTATGCATCGCCACCTAATAACAGATATAATGGCGGGTTTTCCTCGTAAACTGCATTGATAATGGCCGTTGCAGCCTTTTCCGGATCGCCGGCTTGCTTGCCATCCATTTTGAGGTATTTGTTATGAATGGCACGCACCTCCTTATAATCATCAATTTTATTTTCGGTAATTGAAAGCGAGCCTGCGGTAAGGAAGCTGGTACGGAAAGCACCCGGTGCAACCACGGTTACTTTAATGCCAAATTCTTTAACATCGGCAGCAAGCACTTCCGAAATTCCGATCACCGCGTACTTGGATCCGGCATAAATTGCCCAGCCGGTGTTGGCGGTAATACCTGCAATAGATGAAATGTTGATGATGTGGCCCGAGCGTTGTTTACGCAGGTAAGGCATTACCGCACGGATCACGTTAAGCGTACCAAATACATTTACATCAAACGCCAGGCGGGTTTCGGCATCATTAAGTTCCTCAATAGCGCCGCCAATGCCATAACCGGCGTTGTTGATCACTACATCAATGCGGCCAAAAAATTCATGGGTATGCTGTAAGGCCAGCGATACACTGCTTTCATTGGTGAGATCGACCTGTAAGGGTAAAAATTTATTGCTTGTTGTATCAACCGCGGTTGTTAATTCCTGTAAATTCCTGGAAGTGGCGGCAACAAGCTGTCCTGCTTCCAGTAGTTGTTTTACCAGGCTAAGGCCAAAGCCTTTTGAAGCACCGGTAATAAACCATACTTTGTTGTTGTCCATAAAAGTTGTTTGCTTTGTTTTTTAAGATAGAACAAAGTTACAGCGACAGCAAAGGGAGGACATTACATTAATCAAACCAAAGGTTACGAAATTCAAACATTTCGAAACGAGCCCGGAGTTTGTTGAGTTTGTTTTTTGAAAAAGTTATTGAAATGGGTAGGTTCCTCAAAGCCAAGGCAGTAACCAATTTCAGAAATATTCCAGTCGGTATGCCTTAGTAACGATTTGGCTTCACTCAGCAACCTGTCGGCAATATGATCGGTAGTGGTTTTGCCGGTAGTTTCACGGATTGCCCTGTTCAGGTGGTTTACGTGTACCGAAAGCCGCTGTGCAAAATCATTGGCCGAGCGCAGCGCAAAGCGTTGCGAGGGGGTTTCGATAGGGAACTGCCGCTCCAATAACTCGGTAAATACCGAAGTGATGCGCGATTTTGCATCAACATGCTTATACACATTTTCGGATGGTTCGGTCTTTAACGCATAATAAGCCAGTTCGGTAACATAATTACGGAGCAGGTCATATTTAAATGCATATTCGGTATTGATCTCCGTCAGCATTTTTTGAAAAAGAGCTGTTACGTAGGCATCCTGCTCTTCATTTAAAGCGTAAACAGGTTTGGCATTAAGGCCAAACATCGGAAATTCGCTTAGCCCGGTCCTGAACTTTTCCAGGAAAAACTCTTCGGTAAATATGCAGAAAAAGCCGGTGCGGTCGTCAGACATATGCTCGAATGTATAAGGCACCATCGGGCTGAAGAACATCAGTGTTGAGCCCGAAAGCGTAATACTTTTATCGGCATAGTGGATAATATTGTCGCCACGCATCAAACTGATCTTATAAAAGGTACGGCGGCTATAGGTTACCTGCTTCGCATTAGGACCAATACAATCCTCAATCCTGAAAACATTAAAGTGACCAATGCTTTGCTGCAGGTTACCGGGCATCCAGTTAACTTTTCTTTGATAAAAATCTTCAAGTGTTTCTGCTTTCGACATAAAAACAAAGTTACAAAAATCAAACCGGGGAGTCAAGTGGTGGGACTAAGGGCGGATTGGTTATGACAAAATTGTGTATAAAAAATAAAAGCCTCCCAACCTTGCGTCGGGAGACTTTCAACCTAAACCTTATCACAATTAAACCGGTAAGTTTACCAGTTCACGTATGTTATTACAATCACTATGCCAAAATTGGCTACTTTTTAATTTTTTTTATAATGTATCCTTGTTGATACATTAATATTAGGTTAAACTGATATTTATGTTACAAACAGACAATCCGATAAGTGTCAAAAAGACACATTGATTTATTTTGGCATACAGAAAAGTGAACACTTATGCCTCTTTTGCAGCTTTTTTCCTACGCAGGTAACTATCGGTTAAAAATAGCGCCAAAATTACATCAAACACGAAAAAACTTTTCATTAAAGTACTATTGAAAATACTGCTTGCAGAAGGCAGTTTTAAACTCGCCGGTAGCTTAACATCCATCCCGCTGAACAAATTGCCCGAGATTTTAACATTTGAAAGGATAACTATTAGCAGGGCCAAAATGCTCAGCACAAAAAAAGCGGCAATGCCTAATATTATCTTTTTATTAATGATTGACTTTAATGGTGCCAGCTGCTCGGCCCTGATGGCCTCCATTACATTATAACTAAAAGCCATGGATGGCTCATCAAGCTCCATACTGGCAAATTCCTGGTTTAGCACAAGCAATTCGGTATACTTTTGTTTGTATAGCTCGTCCTGCTCAATAAGCCGGGCAATGGCTTCCTGCTCAGCCGGTGTGCAGGTACCATCAATATAGTTCCAAAGTTTTTCTTCGATGGTGTTCATATCAGTTCTTTCACCTCGTGTTTTAAATTGCGCTCCAGCTTCTCTTTCAAACGCTGGCGTGCCCTAAATAGTTTAACCTTAACGGTATTTGTTTCAATACCCATTGTTTGAGCAATCTCTTCTAACGATTGCTCGCCCTTATAAAACAGGGTAATAATGGTAGCATCATCGGGCAGTAACTGCTCAATAGCCTGGTTCAGGTAATATGACCGCGATTTATTTTCTACATTATTGGTATCATACGCCGATTCATGGCTTTCAACCTGCACAAACGTACCTTCATCATCAATCGACTCGGTAGCCACCCGTTTCTTTCTTAAAAAAGTCATAGCTGTAGTATAAACTATACTATAAAGCCATGTACTAAATTTCGACTGCCCCTGAAACGATGCCAGCGAGCGGTATGCTTTCACAAAACAATCCTGCGCAATCTCTTCAGCATCTTCCCGCCCCTTGGCAAAACGCATGGCCAGCGTAAAAACAAAACGCTGATGCCGCTTAACCAAATCGGCATACGCAAATTGGTTACCCGCCAGGGTTTGCTCAATAAGTTCGATATCTGAAAGCTTGCTTTGCATTATATAACCTCTGTGACCACTCCTTAGCAGATCGGGTTACACCTTTATGTAAATATAATTTATTTTGATGGGAATAAATATTGCATTGGGGGATGTTGTGTGTAGGGCGCGTTAGGGATTGCAGTGTAAAGCCCGCAGCGCGTATAGGGATTGCGGGGCAGGAAAGGCGAGGACTTGCAACGAAAAGCCCGGCCGCAGGCAACGCCCATGTCTGAGCTCGAATTAAACGAATTTTAAGAATTTATAGAATTTACTTGGCATTCTGTTAATTCTTTAATTCAAAAGATTCGAGTTCAGACAAACCACTAACCTCTAATCACCAACCACTAATCTCTACCATAGCGTTGCCTGCGGCCGGGCTTTACGCTCATACGCCTGCAGGCATTACGCTCCCGGCCGGTATCCGCTTCAATCCCTAACGCAAATTTGGGTTCAATTAAAGTTTTGTTGTCCAAACCCAAACTCCAAATACGCTCTTTATTCGTAACATACGCCCCAACATTCAATCCTATAATTTTGTATTTTTACATTTAATATAAGGGAGTATAGCACGTTGATGGATGATAACAGGTTAAATATTTTAAATGGGTCTAACAGGATGCTCAGCAAGCTTCAGCTGCTGTCGGTGTTTTTTGAAGATGAGCTCATTTACAAACTTTACCTGCGTACCCAGGTTATCCATAAGCTTTTTGAAACCAATCCCGAAATCGACATCAATAAGCTGGAGCTTTTCCACGTACAATTTACCACCAGCCTGGTCGACCTGCTCCGGAAGATCAAAAAGAACAACGAGAACAATGTAAGCCTTGTGCTTGATGAGATCCAGCTCACCAAAGAAATGGTTGACCAGATGGATGATAATGTGCTCACCGAGCAGGATTTCAAGATAGACAAGCAAAGGCAGGCGCTGAAAGTAAACCTTTCCTTACGGAAGCTTTACCAGGTACTTTCAGATAACTCTAACGATTACCCTTTCTCTAAAAACATCAATGCTTTTAGCCTGCGGTATGGGTCCGACTTTTTTTATAATATAACACCAGAGCTTTATAACGAACTGGTACAATATAATTATACCGATACCTATCATAATACCAATGCTATTATCCAGCGTAAACTGATGGGGATATTATTAAAGCGTGAGTTTCGTACCGAGTTTTACTGTGGCTTAAAAGCCGGCAACCTCATACTGGAAGTGTATAAATTTATGGATGAGGACAGGCACTTTTTATTTTCGCCTGCCAATAATTTATTCCTATTTTGCGACGTAACAAAGCTTTCGGGCGTAGAGAATAATAGTAATCTATCTAAAAAAGAAAAACTGGCGCATGAGCTGCAGGATAAAATTGACAAACTGCAAAGCGATGTGGTAACAATGAAATCATATATGCCACCCGAAATAAAATCCCTGTTAGCCGAAAACTATAAAAAAATAGCCGACATCAACTTTTTACAAAGCCTGAGCGATGTTGACGTGCAGGCCAACATTTTAAAAGCAATGCTTAATACCGATATCATATAATTTATGGAGTTTTTACATTACCTGCTTGGCCCCGACCTGAAGGCCGGCGTATTGATCGTCTTAAATCTGATTGTTATAGAGAGCCTGCTCTCTGTTGATAATGCTGCCGTACTGGCAACCATGGTGCTCGACCTGCCTCCGCACCAGCGTAAAAAAGCCTTGCGTTATGGGATCATCGGCGCGTACGTTTTGCGTGGCGTTTGCTTGTTTTTAGCGGCATGGCTGGTATCAGTTTGGTGGTTAAAACCACTTGGCGGCCTTTATCTGATATACCTGAGTTTCAATTATTTTAAAGGTAAACTAAAAAAAGCCGACAGCGATAACGAAGAAGAAACTGTTGATAAAAGCAAGAACTGGCTTTACCGCTCCACAGTGGGGTTGATTGGCAATTTATGGGCAACCATAGCTTTAGTTGAATTAATGGACCTCGCTTTCTCTATAGATAACGTTTTTGCCGCGGTGGCTTTTACCGATCATAAAATGCTGATCTATATCGGGGTGTTCATCGGGATCCTGGCTATGCGTTTTGTAGCCCAGGCATTTGTTAAATTAATGGAAAAATTCACCTTCCTGGAAACTGTAGCTTTTATAGTGATTGGTGTGCTGGGGTTTAAACTCGCTTCATCGTTATTTGTTCACCTTTACCCCGAGGCAGGATTTTCAAAATTGATGGAGGGCGAAAGCGCTGATATTTTTACTTCGGTATTTACTGTGGCCTTATTTATTATTCCTGTATTAACATCGCTGCTGTTCAACTTCCCTAAAAGGCATACCATTGAACCTGAAGTTGCCGAGGCGGCGGAGGATGTATTGGATAAGCAGTAGTTCAGTTGCCAGTTTTGAGTTGGCAGTAAACCATAAAAAAGCGGGGGCTTTGTGCGATTCCCTCCCCCGGGGAGGGTGTGGGGAGGGGTTTCTTGAACAATTCCCGATTTTGCACGGCGTATAGACCCCTCCCTGCCACAGCACAGACAGCCGCCCCCCCAAGGGAGGGAATAGAAAGATTGATTAACGATATAAATTAAATGTTCTTAAATAAAACAATAGCTTCCATTTTTGGCATCGGTTTTTTAAAAGGCGGGGGCACTTACGCGGCTATAGTTACCTGCGGCTTTATCTGGCTGCTGTGGCAAAGTCCAACCTTGCAAAACCCTTGGTACCTGCTGGCTATTACTGTATTTATCACAGCCCTCGGCGTATTTGTAGGCAACAAAGTTGAACCTGATTGGGGCGAAGACAGCTCGCGCGTGGTAATTGACGAAGTTGCGGGGATGCTGATAGCTATGCTTTTTATTCCCGCCAATTTATATTTCCTTTTAGCCGGATTAGTACTGTTCCGCTTTTTTGATATTGTAAAACCGCTTGGTGTTCGCAAGATGGAAGACCTTGGCGGCGGTTTGGGTGTGATGATGGATGATGTGCTGGCGGGCGTTTATTCCAATATCCTGCTTTGGGTAGGGTATTTTGTGTGGATGAAGTTTGGCAGGTAGCAATTTTTTTTGTCATCCTGAGTAGGTGAAATCCGGGGATTCTGAAGGAAAAAATGACATTGCCCCTTTGTCATGCTGAGGCACGAAGCATCTTCTTCGCCTTGTATAG
>NZ_JBFUHE010000018.1:0-147955 GCF_056402535.1 Mucilaginibacter sp. P4_A11 | reverse complement strand
ATACTGGTCAGGAAAGAGGATTACACACAAGCTCGGTGTTACTAAATGTTCTGGTTCCAGCCGCCTTTCGTGGTATAGGTTCCGTAATTTACAAGGTTTAGGTAAAGCCAGTACTCAGACAGGGTGGGTTAATTATGATACTCCATCTTATTTTTTAGGTTGAAAGTCCGGGTGACCGCTTTGCCACATAACAAAGGTAAATTGGTCTGCGAAGTTAGCATAGGTTACATTTTTGTCCTCGGTAAAGTGGCCGTTATCATAATTGACCTTTAGCAATACCGGCTTGCCGGATGACGAGGCATTTTGCACGGCAGCTGCAAACTTACCCGGCTGCCAGGCGATCACCCGGGGATCGTTCCATCCGCCAATACAAATCAGGGCCGGGTATTTAGTCCCTGCTACCACATGCTGCATGCCATCCATCTCATATAGTGCCTTACATTCCACGCTATCCTTCACCGTTCCGTATTCCGAGATATTTACAGGGCCATTGGCACTAAATTCGAGCCGCATGGCGTTGGCGCAACCTACATTGCATATCGCGGCAGCGTACAGGTCAGGCCGTTCAGTTATTGCACGGCTGATCAGGATTCCCCCGGCACTGGTACCAGTACCGGACAGTTTAGATGACTGAGTGTAGCCCTGCGCTATCAGGTATTCAGCACAGCTATTGAAGTCCTTCCATGTATTTGGCTTGGTCGTTTTATAACCGGCTTTATACCAGGCTTCTCCTTTTTCACTGCCGCCTCTCACGTGTGGATAGGCAATTACTATTCCTTTTACAGCAAGCGCGTTTTCTAATATGCTAAAATATGGCGTCATACTAATGCCGTAAGCGCCGTAGCTATCCATCAGGCAAAAATTGCTGCTGTCCAGCTTTGTTCCTTTTTTGTAGATAATGGAAAGCGGGATCATCACACCGTCATGGCCTTTCACTTCCACTTCTTTTACCTCCAACGTTTTATATGCATCTGGGTAAACTGACCGCTTGTTTAATTTGCCCGGAGTAAATACCTCACTTGCAGCATTGAAGTCAAACTCGGTATAAGGTTGTACCCATGAGGTGATCCCAACGGTACAGTTATTGGTTTCATTATTGAGGCAAAAAATGCCGACCGTGCCGGTAAATGGCAATTTTAGCTCGGATGTTTTGCCGGTGGTGAAGCTGTATTTGGATACATGGTAGTTGATACCATCACTGTATACCATAAACAGATAATCTTTGGAGTGGGTGATATACTCCAGTGTCTGATCGCTTTTTTCTTCGGCAATCGTTTTGGCGTGCTTCCAGTCGGGATTGGTCATGTCAACACAGATGAGTTTATAATTTTTCGCACCCTCGTATGTTATGGCGAACACTTTATTGCCGACAAACTCCATGCCCCGTACCAGCTTGTCGGTTGGTTTACAAAGTGTTTTCCATTGAATTTTACCGCTGTAAAACTGCGACACCGGCGCATAGTAAGTAGTAAACTCATTTTGCACACTGGCCTCACCGGCAAAAACGTACTTTTTATTATCATTGATGACCTGCGCGGTAGGGTATACACTGGGTGCTATCTTCAATTCCGGATAACTGGCGTTACTGAAAAAGTCTATGTCTGTTTTGGCTCCGCCGCCCACTTTATGCAGTTTTGTTTTGGTATTCAGACGGGCCAGGGGATCCTTATTGTCGGCTGTTTTAAGCCAGTTATATAATATATATTTATTATCAAAGCTCCAGCCTTCCAAGCCGGCTGCGGGATAAATATTATCCTTCAAAAACTGTTTGGTAGCTACCTTCATTACCTTGATGGTTGATACTTCGGCACCTGATTCAGAATAGGCAATGGCGATGAATTTCGCATCAAAACTGGGGATATATCCCTCTATCGACAATGTTTTGCCCTTCATGTAAGCAAGCGGATCAAACAGCAATTGCTCCTTGCCGCTCATGCCTTCACGGTAATATAATTTACCAACAGACTGCCCCGGCATGGTTTTGCGGTAAAATATCCGCCCCTTCATGTAGGTGCGACCATTAATCTTTGCAGGCTGAAGCTTATCCAGCTTTTTCCATTCCGCAATTAACTCATCGCGACCGGCAAGCTTATCCACGATGCCCTTGCTATAATCCGCCTGCTGCCTGAACCAGGTTTCTACCTGAGCCTCGCTGATATGTTCCAGCCAGCGGTAGGGGTCTTTATAAGTAACGCCGAAATAAGTATCGGTACTATCCACCGTTTTGGTTGCAGGTGGGTTCAACTGTGCGAACACAGCATGGCAGCAGAAGCTTAATGCCAAGACAATCAGTTTTCTCATGAGGGGTAACATGGGTTAAAGATTTGGTGAACAAAGGCTTAATGAATTACAATATACTTATAAATCAGCGATAATCAAATGGTGGTGAACTAATTAATGATTTTTTTTCCGTCCATTTATACGGTAAATCCGGGTGTGGCAACCAGAGCTTTTTAGCAAATAGCGAAGCAAATCAAATTGTTTTGGAAAAGCGGGCCTCTGTTACCGTTTGTCTGACACCGGTAATTCATTTATCCCTGTATAAAAAACGATGGAAATCGTCTTTCGCCGGCAATTAACACTGAATTAACAAAATATTTAGTTATTTTTAGCATTGTTGATTATATCATGGATGACATAAGTGCTTTTTCCGATCATTCTTTGTCCGAACTGCTTAAATCGGGTAGCCATGAAGCTTATAATGAAATTTATAATCGTTATTTCGGCTTAATGTTTATTGACGCTTGCAAACGTATGGCCAGCAGGGAGGATGCACAGGATATAGTTCAGGAAACATTTATCAATCTTTGGAAACGAAGGGAATATCTTGATCCCGAAAAAAGTATTGCCGGCTACCTGTACGCGGCAATGCGAAACAAAGTTATTGACTGGTTTAGCCGCCAGGAGGTAAATTCTAAATACATCAACTCATTTAAATCATTTTATGAAGAGGGTAGCTGTGTTACAGATCATGCTATCAGGGAAAAACAATTGGCTTCCATCATTGAACGTGAAATTGATGCATTACCTCCGCGCATGAGAGAGATCTTTATTTTAAGCCGGAGAGCAAACCTGAGCCATAAGCAAATCGCTCAGCAGCTTGACCTGTCTGAGCTTACGGTTAAAACTCAGGTTAAGCATGCGCTTAAAATTTTGCGTGGCCGCTTAGGTTTAGTCTTGTTTATCGCCATGTTAATAGGAGGCAAATAATAACGGAGGTGCCTCAGCTTATTAAAAAAAATAGCGCTGTGAAAACAGCGCTATCAAAAGATAAAATAAGGTGGTATTAACCTATCGTTATTCCGCGGTCTTTTCAGGGAGCAGTTGAAATGTAATCATGTTATGACCCGACAGAAACACCTGTGCGGCCTGTTTTAACGAGGCCGAGTCAATTTTTTGTAACAGTTTATCTGTATCAAGCGCCTGCAACGGATCTTCATGGTTCTCATATTGATTTAGCAGGTAATTCATCCAGAAACCGTTATCCTTTAAAGCCAGTTCGACATTTTTTTGATATTGCGCCTTAAATTTTTGTATATCGTCAGCGTCCGGTCCTTTCTCTTTCAACGTTTTCATCTCTTGCTCTACCATAGAAACCAGGTGATCTGCATTTTGCGGGGCGCAACCAAAAGCTACAGTAAGTGCAAATCGGTTATGTGGGTACTTATTATAACTGGTTTGTACTTGCGGGCTATATACCTCGCCTTCGGCTTCACGGAGTTGTTGCAATACTTTAATCTGTAATACATCCCCCAAAGCTTTCAGCTGAAGGTTGGCTTCCGGACTATAAGTGTAATCGCCGCTAAATACCAGTTGTACTGTGGCTTTATTCTCCGTCCCCTTGTATACTTTTTTCACAATATGCCCGGCCGGGATATGGATTCCAAGGTCGCGAGGTTTTACAACTTGGTGAGTGGCCGGCAGGGAGCCCAGGTATTGCTCCAATAAAGGTGTTATAGTTTCAGGCTTAAAATTACCGACAAACACAAAAGTGAACCCGGAAGCATCCGCAAAACGCTCTTTGTAAATATCATAAGAACGTTCTAAAGTAATTTTACCAATGCGCTCTGCGGTTGGCCCGGCAGAACGATAGTTATAATTACCCATCACATAACTTATTGTGTCGGCAAACACGTTAGCCGGACTGGCATACCGATTGGCCAGGCCGGCAATGGCATTGTTAATGGTATTTTTAAATATCAGCGTGTCCTTGCGGGGAGCGGTAAATTGGAGATAAGTAAGCTGTAAGGCTGCTTCCAGGTCCAGAGGTGCAGCGCCCCCCCTTATGGTTGACGAGCGCGCGATTATCGTAGCTGATGATGAAGCTACTTTGCCGGTAAATAAATTATTAAGCTGTACCATACTGAAGTCACCCAAGCCCATCCTGTTCATAATACCACCCGCGTTTGAGGCTACATCATAGTCGGTATGCTCGTAAAGTGATGTTCCGCCAGGTGCAAAAGCACCGTAGATCACCTGGTCATTTTTAAAATCAGTTGGTTTCAGGATCACTTTTACACCATTGCTAAGCACAAGTTTGGTGATATTTAGTTGAGCTATAATCTCTTTGTTCACCACTTTACCCGCCTGGGGTTTTACAGCGAACAAGGGTTTGATAACGGCATCATCCTTAAATGGTTGGATATCCTCCTGGCTTACCCTGGCTATCCAATTTTGAACAATTGCAGCGCCAGGCAGGGAATTCCTGTCTTTTTCGGGGGCTGATACGAGTATATCCATATCTTTTGATGATAGGTACTCAGTCATGAGGTTGGTGATATCGGCGAGTGTGATCATACCGATATGATCTTTGGTAAATTGGTACTCCCAGGCAATGCCTGGCGATGCTTCGCCAGCCAAAAATAAACGCTGATATTCTTTTACGTAACTGGTTGACGGGGTTTTACCCTGTTCGTTTAAACTGGTTTGGATGCCGCGCAGGTAGCTTTGCTTCACCCGGTCAAGCTCAGCCTGGGTAAAGCCATATCGTTTAACCCGTTCCATAACCCGCCAGGTTTGCGCAAAGCTTTGCTCAAGGCGACCTTCTTTAGCCGAGACACTATAGCTTAGCATATCTATGTTTTTTAACAATCCGCCAATACCCGCGCTCATACCGGTAAAAGCCGGATTGCTTTCTTTGGTTAACTCGGCCAGCCTGCGATTGTCAAGTAACTGGTTAAAGAGGTTTTGTTTAATAGAAGTTATATAATCCTGTTCTGTCTTCAATTCCGGAGCCTGGTGCTTCATCATGATCTGCAGATCGGTCGATGTTTCTTCCTTATCTGTTACGATCAGGAACTGGCTTTTGCCGGTAAGCGGGACAGTATACTGTGTACGCACCCGCTCATTTTGCGGATTCTTCAGATCAGTAAATTTTTCCTTCACCAATTTTTCGGCTTCATTCACATCAATATCACCCACGATAATCAATGCCTGCAGATCCGGGCGGTACCAGTCATGGTGAAACCGTTTGATCACTTCAGGTTTAAATTTTGTCAATACCGCATCTGTGCCAATCGGCAGCCTGTCGGCATAGCGGGCATGGTTCAGCATCATAGGTAAGTATTGCCTTGACATACGGTCTCTTGCACCCTTGCCTAATCTTTCCTCCTCTAATACAACACCCCGTTCCTTTTCAATTTCAGTAGGGTCTAAAGTGGCTTCCTGCGCCCAGTCGCGCATGATACGAATACCGTTGCCAAACATGGCCGGATTATCTGTAGGGATGGGCAGTTGGTAAACAGTTTCGTCAAAGCTGGTATAGGCGTTCAGGTCGGCCCCGAATCGAACACCTGCTTTTTGCAGGTAATCTACCAGGTCGTTTTTGGGAAAGTTTTTCGTCCCATTAAAGTTCATATGCTCCATAAAGTGCGCCAACCCCTGTTGGTCACCGTCTTCCAGAACGGAGCCCACTTTGTTAATGAGGTATAGCTCTACACGCTTTTTAGGCTCTTCGTTATGGCGGATATAGTAAGTAAAACCATTGCCCAGCTTGCCGGTACGTACAGCCGGATCAGGCGGAATGGATTGTGCCATAGCCACAAAACCAGCAAGGCCTGCAGTGGCGGTTAAGATCAGTTTTTTAATATCCATGGAGATAAGGAGATTTAATTGTTGAATATTTTGGAGAGTTGCTTTTCAAGTTCGCCATCACGCAGATTTCGGGCAATGATTTTGCCATCAGGACCGATCAGGAAATTTTGCGGTATCCCGCTTACGCCGTATAGCGTCACTACGCTGTTAATTTCATGATCAAGATCAGCTACATGTGCCCATRATTCTAAATGATCATGAGTAATGGCTTTGCGCCACGCTTTTTCACGTGTCCTGGTATCCAGGGATACGCTCAAAATCTCAAAGCCTTTTTGATGATATGCTTTATATGCTGCCACCAAATGGGGGTTATCTGCCCGGCAGGGTGTACACCAGCTGGCCCAAAGGTCAACTAGTAGGTATTTCCCTTTATAGTCCGAAAGCTTTACAGTGTGTCCGGCAGTATCCGGCAGGCTAAAATCTGTAGCTAAGGTGCCAATTGCTCCCTTAGTGTTAAAGGTGATGGCATCTTTTAACTTTTTCTCGAAAAGCTTTCCATCTTCACTTTCCTTTACACTCTCCGGAAGCAGATCGAAGTAAGGTTTTAATTTTGGGCCGTCTACATTATGACCGGTTCCGGCTAACTTCTGCAAGGCGAAAAACGCGGCTGGCGACTGCGGATGTTGTTTGATGAACGATCCGTATACCTTATCCATAAAACTTTGCTCAAAAACGATTTGTTCCGCATTGGTATTGTTGGCTTCAAGTGTATCATTTTGTTTCAGTAACCGATACGTCTTTGTTTTGAGTGCCTCATTTTTGTCTTCATAAGGTTTTGCCATTGTAATTAAAGCCTTATAGTCATTATAACCTGCTGAACCGGCTATGGTGACGTCACGAAATTCTTTGCCATGCCTGACAATGCTTTTACCAGGAGACAAGAATATTAGCGCCAAACCATCTACATGAAATTCTTTGCTCGAATTCATATTGTAAGTCATCAGCATGGTTTGCTGCCCCACTTGTACATAGCCTTTTAAATTATAGGTATGATTGTTTACCCTGGCGCTATCTATTATACGGGTATAACCCTGTCCATGTACAATGTAAACCACTGGCACATCTATGCTGTCCAGTCTCCCCTTTATCTCGAAGTTGGCTTGTTTTTGGGCGAGCGCCATAAAGGGGGAGGCCATAAGTAATACCCACAGTAATTTTTTCATGATCGTTTTTTAATTTGTGTAAACCAGGCGTATTTTTAGTTACCCATCTGTTTGTCATAAATCAACTTTCCGGTCAGTTTTGATTCTCCATATTTGAGTTTATAGTCAATAATAAAAGTTTGGAGATCCTGCGAAATCGTATAAGTTTTAGTGGCCGCGGGCATAGGTCCTTTAGGGTGGTCGAGTGTTACTATTACGGTATGGTCGTTAATCCACTGAGTGGTCAACTCGCTTTTGGATATGGTAGCAATTTCATTCACAACCGCGTGACTTACTAACTGCGAAGATTTACCATCAAGGCGAAGCATGGCTATAGTAGCTGCAGTTGAATCGCCACTTTTAATATCTATCTCATTAGTTGTTTGACTGATAGTAAGTATTTGCACGTTTTTTGCACTGGCGGCAGTCAGGCGCCCAAAATCACTTTTACTTTCATTTAAATGCCATTGGCCTGAAAAGTTTACTGGTTTATTTTGGGCATGGAGGTTATAATTAATAAAAAGAACGAAAGCTGTTATTATTATAACTGTTGAGCGTATATGTTTCATGATTATTTTCATTATGGCTATTATTTAAGGATAGATGCTAATTTGGTATGCAAATCTTCACCGCGAAGGTTTGTCGCGATCACAACGCCATCCGGGCCGATCAGGAAATTTTGCGGTATGGCAGCTACACCGTACAGTTGTGCTGCCTGGTTCTGCCAGCCTTTAAGATCGGATACTTGAGTCCATGGCAACGCATCGCTTGCAATAGCCTTGAGCCAATTGGCTTTGGCTGATTCCGAATCAAGAGAAACGCCTAACACAGTAAAGCCTTTATCTTTATATTTATTGTAAGCTTTTAAAACGTTGGGATTTTCCTGGCGGCATGGCAAACACCAGCTGGCCCAAAAATCAACCAATACATATTTGCCTTTAAAAGATGACAGGCTTATCGGCTTATTATGTGGGTCGTTCTCGGTAAAGTCAGGAGCCTTGCTGCCAATTGGAATTTTCCCGGTATCAACTTTTCGCTTAGCCAAGGCGGCTTTTAAAATCGAGTCGCGCATTGCCGGGATGTGTGAAATGGCCTGACCCAATTTGTCTGTTTTTACATGATTGGGAAGTTGGTTCACCAATGTATCCTGAAAGGCACTACCAATAAAACCAGATGAAACCAGCGCGTAAGTAGTAAATGGGCTTATGCGATTACTGGGATTGTTTTTGATAAAGGTATACATATCATATATTCCCTTAGCAGGGAGGGCATTTGCCCTTTTCAATACGTCAGCCTGCATTTTTTCATTGGTTTGATATTCAGCAGTAGCAGTAATCCTTTTGAGTTCTTCTTTCTCTTTGACAAGGCCATTGCTTATTTCAATAACCTGATTTTGAGCAGCAGCAGCCGATCCTGACAGTTTGAAGTTTTTGAGTTCTCCCTCTGAAGCAATGTTCAGTTCGCCTTTATCGAGGTAAAGTGTGAGATCCTTGATTGGATCAGCTTTAACAGCCGTACTGAGTGTAACAGCAACAGCTTCGTCAACGGTCAGCTCGCCTTTAAACTGGTAGGTACCGTTTGTTACCAAAGTGCTATCGATATGTTTTTCCAGTGTGCCCGGAAGGAGCTCTGTTAAATATATTTTAGAAGGCAAGGACGATAGATTATGTAGCTTACCATTGATGACAAATGGTTGATTTTGTGCCATACTGTCCATGCTGACAGCACACAAGGCCGCGGCAAACAGCGCGATGATCTTTGTTTTCATGATGTATTATGTTGTTAAAAAATGGGAGACGGGTAAAACAGCAGGACCAGTACTGGTCCCGCTGAGGGTTATTATAGGGGATTAATTAATTATAGCCAGGAGTTTGTTTCAGATTTGGATCAGCCTGGATATCACTCGGTGGTATTGGCATCAGTTGTTTATAACTCGCCCAGACCCCGCCTTTTTGCGGGGTTACCACGCTCATTACCGCATCAAGCTGATTGGTACGTTTCAAATCAAACCAACGATGGCCCCATTCAGTAAACAGTTCAACTTGGCGCTCATGAGTAACCGCAACCAGTAGATCTGATAGCGTAGCAGCCGTAGTTTTGGGCAAGCTGGCCCTTGTCCGGATTGCATTGATGTCATCAGCAGCACCAGAAAGGTTATTTTGCTGTGCGCGTGCTTCGGCGCGGATCAAAAATTGCTCCGCATAGCGCATGACAATAGGATATTCTGTAACAGCAATATTCGGACTGAATGACGATACCTTATATTTATTGGCGTAATAATAAGTGGTAACAGGGACTGTAGCGGTTGTGTAACTACCAACCCAGTTGGTTAAACGCGCATCGCCAGACTCAAATGCCTTTACAAGATTGTTATTAAGCGGTAGTGGCGTGGTATTGATATTATTGGCATTTACGATTAAAAAGGTAGCGTCGATAGTATTCAGATATAATGTAGAAACCGGCTGCAATGCCCATAGCGTTTCCCTGCTGGCTTTTAAAAAAACCTGATTGAGATTAGGTTCCAATGTATAGTTAGCGTTGCCGATGACAGAAGTGGCCTGGGCTTCGGCATTTTTCCAATCTTTAAGATACAAATAAACCCTTGCCAGCATGGCACTCGCCACCTGTTTATTAGGTCTTACCCTATCAGCAACAGTAGCGCCTGAGGCGTCTACATATTTACCATCCGGCAGCGCAGCCTGTGCTTCAGTTAAATCCTGTAAAATTTGTTTGTAAACGGCATCAGGGGTGCTGTTGGCTAAAGCATTGTTAACAGTGTAATCATCTGTGGTTGTTAACGGCGGCGTGCCATATAAGTTCACTGCATAAAAGTAAATGTACGCACGCAAAAATTTCACCTCGCCAACCAGTTGCTTTTTAACCCCATCGGTAATGCCCGAAGATGCAGAGATGCCGTTAATAGCGGTGTTGCAATAAAATATTTGTTTGTAGAAATCTGACCAAAATGCAGGAGGAGTAATTGCAGCATAGCTATTTTGGTAAAATATCCCAAATGATGAGCTTGTGCCGGAAATGTTCTGCAGTTCGTCAGCCGCTAAACCCATATTTAAGCTTATGTCTGAAGCTCCCTGATAAAATGAGCCGTTCGACATCCTGGTATAGATGCCCGCTACAACTGATTGCGCAGAGCTATTTGATAAGAACGCGTTACTGCTATTCGCGGAAGTTAGCGAAGGGCCAACTTCTATAGCTTTTTTACATCCGCTCAAGGATGCACCCACGAAGGCCAGCATGCTCGCATATACTGCTATTGAATATATTTTTCTAAGTTTCATGATTCCTCTTTTTTAAAGTGATGCTTGGATACCAAAAGTGATTGTGCGCAGCGGCGCCATTTTCTGGAAGTTTTGCGTCTCCGGATCTGAAAAGTTGTATCCGGTAATTGTAGCCAGGTTTTCGCCCAAAACATAAATCCTCAAATTGCGTAAATGGCATTTTTTTGCTATCTCATCATCAAATTGATAGCTGAATGATGCATTTTGTAACCTGATGTAGGAAGCATCGCCGTAGTAGGCGTCTATATATCGGTTTTTGGCGTTTAGCGCGTTAATAAGTGTCGGCGTAAAGCTGCTCGTAAACTTGCCAAACATCGCTACATCGCCCGGTTTTTGCCAGTGATTTAAGATGAGTGTTGGGTAATTGATATTCACTAACCCAGGCGCAAAGCCAGTGTTCAGTACTTGCCCGAATGGGCTGGCACCGGTTTGCTTTATGCCGCGGAAGAGGAAACTAAGCGTAAAGTTTTTAAAGCTGACGCTATTTGAAATGGAGCCAAAATAACCAGGATCTGTGGTAATCGTTTTGATTTGATCAGAGCCAGAGCTTGAATAGGTTGAGACAATTTTGCCGTCTTTATCATAATACTGGTAAAGACCAGTTTGCGGATCAACACCGGCATAACGGTTAACGAAAATCGTGTTAACCGATTGGCTCAACTGCCGCAAAGTAAGTGCATTGGCATTTGGAAAGGACAATAATGAATTTCGTTGTTTGCTAATGATGAATGTTGTTGACCAGGTAAAGCTTTTGGATTGAATATTAATGGTGCTTAAAGTAGCGTCAAATCCTTTATTTTGAATTTTGGCATCATAGTTTTGGGTTATAGAAGTAAAGCCCGTAGTTGATGAAAGCGGCACGCCTGATAACACGTTAGTTGTTCGGTTTCTGAATAGGTTTCCCTGAAAACTAATTCTGCCTTTCAAAAATTGAAGCTCCAATCCAATATTGGCCTTAGCTACAGTTTCCCAACTCAAATAAGGATTAGGCAGGTTAGTGGGTATAATGCCGGGAACGCCCTGATAAGGATTTGTAGAAGTTATAGTATTAAAGTTTTCCAGATATTGGTAAACACCGATCTGGTCGTTACCGCTGGTACCGTAACTTACCCTTATTTTACCAAAACTCAGGAAAGGAAGTTTGCTTTTTGAAAAGTTTTCCGAACTAAAAACCCATCCAGCGCCTGTTGCATAAAAGAAATGGTATTGACGGTCCTGGCCAAACTTGCTTGACCCGTCATACCGACCAGAAAGATCCAGGATGTATTTATTTTGCCAATTATAATTTAGGCGACCATAAAGAGCACTGTATTTATAATTATAAGCGTTATATCCCAACCCAAACGGTGTAATGCTGGATGCTGCCGTTATATTATTAATTAAAAGGTCATTGCTGTAACCGTTAGCTTGCAGCTGTGTAGCATCAGTAAGTTGCTTTTGTAAACTCGCGCCAACTAAAACACCCAATGTGCCTTTACTTATCGTATGATTATACTCAATCTGCGGTTCTATACTCCAATAACTGTTGTTGTTCCATGTATAATTTGCTGATCCCTTTGCGCCTAAGGCGATATTGCTTGGCTGTATCGCGGCGAGCGGGATTGCCAGAAATTCATTCAATGATTGTTTGTTATAACCAATGGTTGCCAATGCTTTCAAGTCGCGGGTAAGCTGGTAACTGGCAACCATGCTGCTGGTTAAATTTGACAAGGTCGTTCTGCCGATTGAGTTGGCAATTGACAATGGGTTAAAAAGGGTATTGTTCTGAAAGTTTAACGAACCATCAGGATTACGAAGAGCAGGCGCGTCAGGAGCGAGGTTGGCGCTATTTGTTAAATCAGCCGAAGGCATATTATTAAAGTTGTATGTATAGCCGCCTGTAAACTGAAGATTAAATTTCCGGTTATCACTGGTTGAATTCAGGTTAAAGTGCAATGAAGATGTCTGATCCGCTCCGCCAACCAGTTGCTGCACGTTGGTAGCCCGCCTGTAGTTGCCGCTTACGAGGTAAGAAACATTGCTGCCACCTCCTGATATACTGGCCTGGGCATTGGTGGTATAGCTTGTACCCTTTAAAAATTCCTTTGTCCAATCGGTATAACGGGTAGTGTCCCAGGTACCGTTGATGTCATAATCAGTAGGCAGTATAGCTGCATTATCATTCTTTTTTGCCTCCCGGCGCATTTGCAGATATTGCTGTGTATTTAATAATTGCGGTACCCTGGTAGCATTGCTTATGCCACTAAAGATGTTTAAATCAATTTTAGTATCACCAGCCTTGCCTTTTTTGGTTGTTATAAGGATAACACCATTGGCTCCCCTTGAACCATAGATCGAAGTAGCATCAGCATCTTTTAGTACGTTGATACTTTCGATATCCAATGGATTAATTAAACTTAGCGCATCGTAAGCAGAATTTGAAGAGCCTAAATAATTAGACTTATAAGAGGTGAATGAGCCACCGGTATATGGAATGCCATCTATAACATAAAGCGGAGACGCAGTCGAAAGCCCATTTTGCCCTCTGATGATTACATTGAAACTGCTGCCAGCCTGTCCGGTGGATTGGGTGATCACCATGCCCGGGACGGTACCCTGTAATGCGGTTAAAACGTTACCTACCGGGTATTTTTCAATTTCTTTAGCGGTAACGGTGGTTTGGTCACCCACATTTAATCTTTTAGTAGTTTGCCCATAAGCTATTACCTGGATCTCATCCAGCTTGCCGACATCTTCTTTAAGATATATAGTAAAGGGTGATTTAATGTCTTCAATCCGTACCTCTTGTGTCTGATAACCTACATAAGAAAATACCAGGACCACATCTTTTGAATTAACCAGGGCGTTGAACCGGCCTTGTGCATCAGTCACCCAGCCGCCAATAACAGTTGATCCTTTCACTTTAACGGTCGCGCCAGGGAGTGGGTTATTATCATGCCCCGTAACCTGCCCTGATATCAAAATAAGTTCATTGCGTGTTACCGCAGGTATAGCTTCTTTTATGCGCACAACCACAATATTGTCAATAATCCTGTAAGTCAGTGGTTTATCTGCCAATGTTTTGTCCATAACCTGGGCAAGGCTGGCATCGTTGATCTCAATATTAAAATTTGGGAGTGCACGTAATACGTCAGGGTCATACACAAAAGTGTAGCCACTTTGCTGTTCAATGTTTTTGAATAGCTTCTCGTAAGAGATGTTCTTTGCCTTGAGGTTAATGCGTTGCGCAAAAGTGGCAGCGCTTACCTGCATGATACAGAACAGGATTCCTAAAGTGGTCAGTCTCATAACCAGGAAAAGTTTGTGAAGTCCTTTCTTATCATTTAAGAAAGGACTTAAAGTAAAATTTTGCATACTTTTGTATGGTTTGGGTTTGTAAGTACCTTGTTTAGTTCAAATTAAATTCATGGTTAACCCAAACTTTTGGCCGGGAAGTGTGTCACCACTCTCCGGTTTTTTTTGAGCTCATGACGGGAAACGGGAGCCTGGCAGCCGTTTTGATTCGGGAAATGGTAATTATTTTACGATAATTTTCCTCCCTTCAATTTTAAAGTTGATACCTGCATATTCCAATATCGATAAAGCCTTTGATGCGTTGATATATCTCGAAAATGAGCCCGAAAGCCGTTTGTTAGGTATTTTCCCTTCGTATATAATGTCTACATCATACCAGCGCGCTATCTGGCGCAGGACGGTATTTACATCTGTATAGTCAAAATAAAACCTGCCATTTTTCCAGGCAATAACTTCTTCGCTGTTAAAATCATTGGTTACCCTGATTGCAGAGTCCTTGGTATAATCAATAGCTTGTTCTCCCGGTTTTAACAACGCGGCTTGTGCATCCTTGCTAACTTTTACCGCGCCTTCATACAAAGTTGTTTTTATAGCTGATTCGTCTTCGTAGGCGTTGATATTGAAGTGCGTACCCAACACCTCAACAGTTTGGCCCCGGGTTATAACCTTAAATGGCTGGTGTTGGTTATGGGTCACCTCAAAATAAACTTCTCCGGTAATCTGCACCGTTCTGTCATTGCCTCCAAAGACTGTGGGGTAGGTTATGGAGGATGCTGAGTTTAACCATACATTGGTGCCATCGGTCAGGGTTAAATGATATTCGCCCCCGCGTGGTGTAGCAGTTGTGTTGTAGAGGACATCTGCTGATTCCTGGTCCGCCCCACTATAAACAAGTTGTCCCTCCGCTGTTTTATTGATAACAATATTTCCTTGCTGTGCTATTTTACCATTAGAAACGCCGGTTAAAGCAATGTGCTGACCGTTCCCTAAAGTGAGTATTGCTTTATTACTGCCTGGTTGCAAATCATTTTGTTTAACTACGGCAATGTTGTTTTTGGGATTTGGCGGCGCCTGGCGCAAAAGGAAATATGCGGCAACTGACATACATAAAAGTATGGAAGCCGCTATTGAAAGATGAAATATTCTGCCGGCAGTGCGGGCTGGCTTAGGTAAATTTGCACTAACAGTAGCATAAGCTGCCTCCATTTCTTCGGGCGACGGCACTGTACCATTATCAGTTGCATTGTTATACCAGCTTTCTATCCAGGCAGTCTCCTCCTGGTCACAATTCCCTTCGATGTATTTTTTGAGCAGATCCTTACTTTCTTGGTTAGTCATAATAGCTTATCATATGCTTATATTAGGTATTACGGTTTAGGGAAGCTTGGGGGGTATATGAATGTTAAAAATTTAATTTTTTTTTATTATTGATGTGAAGGGATAACGAAAGAATTATGTGGAGGGACACTTTAGTTGTGGTATCTAACAGCGATTTATAAGCGTTTCGGTGAACAACGGGATTACCTTTAAGGTCGTCTACAGGTCGCCGGAACAAAGCGTTTACTGGTTTATTTGGTGTGGGCAGAAAACAAAAAGCGCCGTAAATGATTTATTTACAGCGCTTTTGAT
The DNA here is from genome assembly GCF_056402535.1 of Mucilaginibacter sp. P4_A11. Taxonomy (NCBI): domain Bacteria; kingdom Pseudomonadati; phylum Bacteroidota; class Sphingobacteriia; order Sphingobacteriales; family Sphingobacteriaceae; genus Mucilaginibacter; species Mucilaginibacter sp. P4_A11. The sequence goes on along the minus strand of NZ_JBFUHE010000018.1, from coordinate 132,501 downwards.
CCTAATTGATAATACTTGGCGGAGAGTTAGGGATTCGAACCCCAGGAACCTTTCACAGTTCAACAGTTTTCAAGACTGCCGCAATCGACCACTCTGCCAACTCTCCGGGCGCAAAAGTACAAATCTGAACCGAATTGCCAAATCCAAATTGGTAGTTTAAGCACATGTTAAGTGAATGTTATAAAGTGGTGCCTGTTTATCAGATTATTACAATTTAATTTTTTTTATAATTATTCATTTTTAGCATGGTGAGTTACTGAAAGTACATGTATAAATGCCTTGACTATTCCGGATGCCATACAAAATACGTTAAGACAAGCTTATCCTTGTTCAAAATGTCCGATTTTTCTACGTTTTTATTAACCGTTACTATAAACGTAACTTTTCTATTCGTTAAAGTTTATTTATTTCTTCAATACCCAGTCTCTTTTTATAGCTAAAACCGAATTTTTAAAGAGTGATACAACCTTTACGAATGTTAATTAATGGTTAATTGCTATTTTAGAGAGAAACCTTTTATAGCCCATTTTCGTAAAACGTAACTAATAATAAATATCGGATAACTATGCGCTTGCGGGCTGTCTTGAAAACACAAAGGAAATTTCTTTTACTGCTTTTGATAAACCTTTTCTTTTGTGCAAGTAACGTATTTGCGGTTTATACATTCAACTGGACAGCGCTTGGCCTAAATACCACCTGGACTAACACAGCTAACTGGTCGGTAACCGGAACAGGTACTCCCACGCAACTTTATCCCGGCGGCAACGGACGTACAGATGATATCGTAAATTTCGGCGTGGTATCGGGGCCTTATGTGATACAACCAACACTATCCTCTAATGTTACTGTAGCATCTATAAATTTCGGAGCTCTTCAATATAATGGTGTCGCGGGTGCTATTCTTAGCGGAACAACTATAACAGGAACTATTTTAACGGTTAATTCCGTGTTGACCGTCACTGGGGATATTTCACAAAACTATAATTCCAGTTCTACCAGTACAAGCATTTTCAATGACATCAGGGGAACAGGAACTGTAACCTGTGCTAATATACAGTTCGGCAGTGCTTCGTCTGTAACAACGGTTGGCTACTCATTTTTAATCCTGGAAGTAACGGGCTTTACGGTCAATACAAATGTAAATATCAATTTGAATGTACTACAGCAAAACGGTAGCGGGATCAGGCTTGAAGGGGGGACGATGACAATAAATGGGCAAATAACCTTTACAAATCGCGGTGTAACCAGTCAAAACTCTGCTTATTTTACCGTGAATGCCCGTACATCTTATAAAACAACTAATACCAATACTAACCCAACATTAATTCTAAATAGTACAAACGCAATCGGAAGTATTCCCGTTCCTTATGCGTCCTGTAATTTTTATGGTGACCATAATCCGGGGGGCAAGGCTACTGTTAATTATAAAGGGGCAAGCCCTATAATCTACACCACTTCCATACAGGGATTTGGGCCGGGTGGTGGACCTGTAAACACAAACGCGGCTACGGATCCCACTTATGATAACCTGATTATACAAGGAACAGGTACTGCTGTTATCGGCGGTACAACTGCTGGTTTAACAAGTTATTTAAATATCGATTCCACATTTGTTACATCATCAAATGTGTCATTTTCCAATGCAACTAATACCGCTACAAAAGTTGGTGTTGCGGGTTCAATTGCTGCCAGCTGGACAAATAATGCAGCGGCAACCATTACCGGAGGTACAGGAGCAACAGATATAAACGGGTCTCTCAGCAATTTCGGCACTATGAATATGGGTACCGGCGCTTTAAATATTTCTAAAGATTACACAAATACAGGCACATTTACACCTAATGCTACTCCAACTATTACTTTTGATGGTACAACGCAAACACTTACTGATGCAACCTCCACGGGTACAAATTTTTATAACGTAACCTTCACTGGCGGGGGAACAAAAACAATGGCATCGGGCAGCAAATTTACTGTTGCGCCGTTATATACATTAAATGTGACCCCATCGGCAAGCGCAGGATCGACCCTTGCTGTAGGTAACGCCACGTCAACAACAACGGCCCTTACGTTACTATCTGCTTCTACAGGGGATGCCAGTATCAGCAGTCTTGTATCGGGTGGCTTCATCAGTAGTATCACAGGCAGCATAAATGTTCAGCGATTTGTGAAAGGAACATTACGGCGTTATATGTTGCTTTCATCACCGGTTACAAATACAACAACAACATTTACTTCACCAGCCGGTGCAATCAATACCTATAATCTTTTGCCTTTAATATTAACCACTTTTATAACAGGTCCCGGAGGTTCAACGAATGGGTTTGATAATGCTACCGCTACCAATAATAGTCCTTCTGTTTTTGTATATGACGAAAACGCACCTGCTACAGTTGACTATAATCAGGTGGTAAATAATGAGTACAAACCTTTCAGTTCAACAAGTCAGGGCCTGCCTGCCGCTAACGGTTTTTTATATTATTTCAGGGGTAGCCGGAGTGTAGTAAACCCATTTGTGAGGCCGTTCCCCGCAACGGATAATGCAACATTGAATTTTTTTGGCACGGTTATCAAAGGTACTGGTACCGCTGCTACCAACGCCGCGTTAACAGCCAATATTATTAATTTTCCATCTACAACACCGCCAATGTATTATACTGCTACCGCGGTAAGTGCACCGGCTACCTTATCTTTCAGTGCAAGTACCCCGGCAATAAAAAAGGGACTCAATCTTATTGGTAATCCTTATGCGTCGGTAATTGATCTGAATAAACTATACACGGTAAATGGTAGTGCACACAAATTTTATTATATGCTGGTTAAAGATGCCAGTACAGGAACCAATAGCTCGTCTACCAAGTTTGCATTGTATGATGCCAATACCGGTTCTGTCGGCGCGGGTGCGAGCCGCTATGCTTTATCCGGACAGGGCTTTTTTATTTTAGCTACTTCTGCATCGGCCATTAAGTTTGATGAAAGCATGAAGGCGGCATATACTGCTTATACAGGTGCTCCATCATCAAACCCTGTATTTAACGTAATAGGTAATCCCACAAAAAACATTACAGCTTCATTTGCGGCAAGCATTCCTTCCAATGATGTTGGAAGTACCATACCTCGCATAACTATGGAACTGGTACAGGACACAATAGTCCACAATTCTACAGATATCAATTTTGACGGAAATGCTACCCCTAAATTTGTTCCCGGCGAAGATGCACCATACTATCAGCCATCGGGGCAGGGTGATTTGCTTTATTCATTAAGCAGCGATTCCATTGGTTGTTTTGCTAATTACACAGGTAACCTCGAAAAGTTAAAACGTGTAAACCTGATTGTTACCTTTTCTAACTATGGAACATACAAACTCACATCGCCTATAAAAAAGAATATCGATGCGCGGTATTCTATCTACCTGAAGGATAAATATACCAATGATTCGCTTGACGTTGTGCATAATGCCGAATATGCATTTAAAGTAGAGTCCAACGCGGCAAGTTATGCACATGACAGGTTTTATCTTAAAATCGGTATAGTTCCCGGCCATGATTATCGCCTGATCAGCTTTACCGGAAAGAAAGTTACCGAAGGAATCTCCCTGAACTGGGAAACCAATAATGAAAGCAATTTTACCGGGTTCAGTGTTCAGAAAAGCGCTGACGGAGGTAAAACATTTTTAACCATAGATAGTCTTCAATCAACAGGAGCAGGTAAATATACTTATACCGACCAAACGCCGGGCACAGGTCAGCTTATTTACAGGCTTAGCCAAAACCTGGTAACCGGCGAAAATAAACTTTCGGATAATCTCAATTTTGATATAAAACCCGGTGCAGGTGTAAATAAATTCCTGGTATATCCTACAGTTGTGTCGGCCAGTACCGTTAATATAAAATTACAACAAACATCGGCCAACCCGATTAGGATCAGTATAGTTAGCCCATCGGGTGCTATTGTTAAAAAGCTATCGGCAACAGGCACAAGTACCATACAGGAAAATGTTAACGGTTTGAGCCGGGGGCTTTATATCGTAGTTGCGGTTAATGAAAACACAGGAGATAGAATTGGGAGTGGAATGTTTTTTAAACAATAATAGTATGTCTGTATTACCTATGATAACATCAAAATGGAAAAATATATTAGCTATTATAATAATCAATTTACTTACTGTATCCTGGAGCTTTGCCGATCCGGGAGATGGTCTTTGCGATGGTAATGATGGCGGGCCGGATGGTTGTCCGCTGGATACCTGGGTATGGGCATTAATTTTAGTAGCTGCACTGTTTACCATAAGGCACCTGAGCCGAAAAAATAAAATAAAGACAGCGTAGCAACGAGCTGTTTAATTCTGATTTTATATATTCAAATTATCATGCAATAAGATCTGGGGCTTGAAATCTCATCCCTTGTAAAGAGCCTGCTATCACCGTCTTGGTAATTCACCCAAAGCTTTTCGTATATTTTAGAATGTCGGTATAGTACCAAAACTCATAATGCTTGTATTATAGCAAAGCTTATGACATGAATAAATTTATACGGGTTGCTTTATTAGCCCTTTTTTGCGGTTCGGCTATTGTACATGCACAAACCGGCAAGGCAATATTGATAAGTACCGATAATACAAGTATGGTGCTTAATATTGGCGCAAATAGCAGGATCTATCAATCCTACCTTGGTAAGCGGCTCTTAAATGACAAAGAAACCGCGCTGATCCCTACCGGGAAACATGAAGCGTATATTACTGGCGGAATGGAAGATTTGCTCCAGCCTGCTATCCGTTTAATCCATAGTGATCATAATCCTTCTCTGGAGCTGAAGTATGTCAGCCATACCATCAAACGCATTCACGCTGATGTCAGCGAAACAACCATTCAATTACAAGATCCCAAATATCCCGTACAGGTAATATTACATTACCAGGCCTTTAACAAAGAAGATATTATAAAGGCCTGGACAGAAATTAAAAACAATGAAAAAGTAACGGTAACTCTTGAGGATTATGCCTCGTGCATGCTCCACCTGGAAGCTAAGGATTATTGGCTTACCCAGTTTCATGGCGATTGGGCGTCTGAAATGAAAATGCAGGAAAGCAAGCTTACCAGTGGCGTGAAGGAGATTGACAGTAAATTAGGTACAAGGGCTGATATGTACCAAACTCCCGTATTTTTCCTGGCATTGAATAAGCCGGCAGATGAAACAACCGGCGAGCTGATAGCTGGAACGTTGGCATGGACAGGTAACTTTAAGTTTCATTTTGAAGTTGATGAGCGCAATGCCTTAAGGATTATATCGGGTATCAATTCTTATGCATCCGCATATGAATTAAAGAAGGGAGAAATTTTCACCACTCCAGCCTTTATTTTTACTTATTCGGCTAACGGAAAAGGCCAGGCCAGTCGCAATTTGCACAGATGGGCCAGCAATTACGGTGTGCTTGATGGCAATAAACCACGGCTTACCTTGCTCAATAACTGGGAGGCCACACATGTTAATTTCGATGAAAAGGAATTGGTTAATTTATTTGACGATGCCAAAAAGCTGGGCACCGATCTGTTTTTGCTGGATGATGGGTGGTTCGGAAATAAATATCCCCGTAATAATGACAAAGCCGGTTTAGGCGACTGGCAGGAAAATAAATCAAAATTGCCAAGCGGCATTGCTTACCTGGTAAAACAGGCCGAAGCTAAAGGCCTGAAGTTTGGTATCTGGCTTGAACCTGAAATGGTAAACCCTAAGAGTGAGCTATATGAACAACATCCAGATTGGATACTGAAATTACCAAACCGCGACGAAAATTATCAGCGAAATCAATTGGTGCTTGATCTTACAAATCCTAAAGTAGCAGATTATGTGTATCATATTGTAGATGATATGCTCTCTAAAAATCCCGGTTTGGCGTATATTAAATGGGATTGCAATCGTAACATGACCAACGCATGGTCGCCATATTTAAAAGACAGGCAATCTGCATTGTTCGTTGATTATACTTTGAGTTTGTATAAGATCCTTGATCGTTTACGCCAGAAATACCCGCATTTGCCAATTATGTTATGCGCCGGTGGTGGCGGGCGCACAGATTATGGGGCTTTAAAATATTTCACAGAGTTTTGGCCCAGCGACGATACCGACCCATTAGAGCGAGTTTATATACAATGGGGGTACAGTAACTTCTTCCCTTCTTTAACCATATCAAGCCACGTTACTTCATGGGGCAAACAATCCATAAAATTTAAAACAGATGTTGCCATGATGGATAAACTGGGCTATGATATTAAGGTTAGTAAAATGACGGATGACGAACTGGAGTTTAGTAAACAGGCGGTTAAAAACTATAATCGCCTGAGCAGCATTATCTGGTTTGGCGATCTGTATCGCATTATTTCGCCTTACGAGGAGAATCGTATGGTGGCAATGTATGTAAATGATGAAAAATCAAAAGCTGTACTGTTCAATTATAACCTGAACACACGTTATAAAGAGGCGTTAAGCCGGGTGCGTTTACAAGGATTGGACAGCCACAAATTGTACCGGGTAGAGGAGATAAACCTGATGCCGGGTTCCAAATCAAACCTTTCAGAAAATGGTGGTACATTTAGCGGGGACTACCTGATGACCATGGGACTTAATTTAACTCCCGGGAAATTAATCCCCTTAAGCAGTATGATAATTGAAATAAATGCCTCAAATTAGAAATATTTCGCAACACTAAGCCATTGCCTGTTGGTTAAACAGGGTACGTACACGCTGTCGCTATCGCTATGATAACAGTAGCGCAAACGTTTGCGTATTTTGTAGTAAATTATCATTTTACTATTAAATTTTATCTCTACTTTAGTTTTACCAATTATAGCCCGACAATGCACAATCATAGCTTTTACAATATGGGTGTTAGAGTTTGACATTGATAAGGGTATTAATAAGATAAATAACATTGCTGCCATGTTTAAGCTCAGTTTTCTTGTTATTGGTTAGTGCCAAAAAATAATGAGTTAACCGGGTGTAAGGTGTATTCGATACACAAAGGGGTAATGCTATTTATTATGTTTAATTTTAGTAAACTTAAAGTTTGATGTTTATGCCTGAAGCAATTTCAATGGTGGCATTTCAAAATGGGGACAAGGAAGCTTTCAATCATATTTTTAATATGTTTTATAAGCGGGTATGTTTTTTTGCTGCCGGAATTGTTAATGAAGATGCCGCTGAAGATCTTGTGCAGGATGCCTTTGTGAAGCTATGGGAACGCCGTTTAACCTTTGGCAGTTTAAATTCAATAAAGGCCTTTTTATACTTAACTACCAAAAACAGCTGCATCAACACTTATAAACATCAAAAAGTTGTTGAAAAGTTTGAAAGTCATCAAACTGAAAGCCCGGACGAACCAAACATAATTTACCGCCTTATTGAGGCCGAAGTATTGGATGAAGTTCAGCAGGCTGTGCAACAATTACCGCAAAGCTATCGCAAAGTAATATACCTTAGTTATTTTGAAGGCCTAAGTAACCAGGAAACCGCCGACTATTTAAATGTTTCTATCAATACGGTAAAAACACAAAAGGTACGGAGCCTGCGTATCCTCCGCGAAATATTAAAGCATTCTCCAACCGCTTTGTTATTACTTATACATAAAGTTTAGCTTCTTTGTAACTCCTTTTCCGGGTATTTCTGCTCCTTAAATTATAAAAAAATAAAAAAAATCATTCCGCTGTCACCCGTCTGCTTGCTTTAGTTGTTTGTATGTTATTAAATGGAAAAAAACGAGCCGGACTTTTACGTAGCTGAACTAATTGGCAAACTTTTAAACGATGATATTTCGCCGGATGAACACCTATGGTTAAAAGAATGGGTTAGCGAAAGTGCCGAAAACAGAGTACAATTTGAAAAGCTGACAGATGCTGGCTTCCTTGAAGAAAAGCTGAATTTCTGGGATAAAATTGACAATGATAAAGCATGGAATGAGCTGCTGAGGAAATTACCTGAACCGAAATCAGAACCAGTTCGCCGTTTTAATTATACATCATTATTGAAGTATGCGGCCATAGTCATAATGACCTTAAGTGTTTCTATTTTATTATATCGTCAAAATGAAAACCGGGTAAAAGGGAATGATAAACCGCAGATTGCTCAAACCACCAGGATCAAACCCGGCAGTAATAACGCTATCTTAATTTTAGGCAATGGCCAAAAGGTAGCGCTTAGAAATCATGTACCGGTATCCATTAATGAAGATGATGGAACAGCCGTATCCAATAAAGATGAAATATTAGCTTATAAACATACCGGGAAAGCAAACGCGGGGCAAGAGGTGATATACAATACTATTGTTGTTCCGCGTGGGGGTGAATACCAGTTGGTATTGGCAGATGGTTCAAAGATCTGGATGAATTCTGCTTCTTCATTACGTTATCCAACTTCATTTTCGGGCAGCGAACGTAAAGTTTATTTAAGTGGTGAAGCTTATTTTGAAGTAGCTAAAAACGCTAAAATGCCTTTTATTGTAAAAACTGATAAAGCTGAAGTTCAGGTACTTGGAACTCATTTTAATGTAAAAGCTTATGCAGATGAGGTGATTTGCAAAACCACGCTTTTAGAAGGAGCAGTTAAAGTTCAGTCATTAGGGGTGGTAAATGAGATCAAACCGGGCCAACAGGCAATAATTAACGGTGATGGCGGGCAAAGAATAACCAGCGATATTAATATTGATGAAGAAGTAGCCTGGAAAAACGGTCTGTTTATGTTTAATAAATCCGATATCAAAGAGGTTTTACAACAGGTTTCCAGATGGTACGATATTGACGTGATTTATGAAGGCAAAGTGCCTGACCTTCAGTTTAGCGGCCAGCTATCGCGTAAAGTTGATTTCTATGGATTTACCAATATATTAAAATATGCCGGGCTAAACTTTACCATTAAAGGTAAAACGGTGATTATAGCAAAATGACAACGGGATTAATGTGTGAGAAGATTAACCCGCTGGATACATAATAACAACCAATTATTCACTTAAGAAAAAAACAATGAGAAAACAATTACTTGCCTCGCCCTAAAGGGAGTACACTCCAAACGTATTTATAGCAGTACTTATTTATAAATACGATTTTACGAAAAACGAAGATAGTAACCGGGAAGTGCTCGTAACACCGCCCGGTAGTATCTGGGTAAACCAATTATCCCTCGAAAGCATAATTGAAATTCAACGTCTAACCCAAACCGTACAAAAGTATGAAATTCATTTCTAAGTCTGTAGCGGGCATGCGGCCCGCTATAACTAAAGTTTTATTGGTTATGAAACTGATTGCCATCATCATGATTACTGTCTTTTCCAGTGTAAGCGCCAAAAGCTTTAGTCAAACTGTTACCCTTCATGAAAAAAATGTATCCGTCAAACAGGTTCTGAAATACATTGAAAAACAAAGCGGATACCATATTATGCTGGTAAACGTGAAGCCCGAAATAACACTGATAGGAAAAATAAATATTGATCTGGAGCGTGTTACGGTAGAAGAAGCGCTTAATACCTGCTTCAGAGGTAAGCCGGTTACTTACACTATAATACAGGGAACCATCATCATAAAAAAAAAGGAAGAGGAGATAAAAGCAGAAGCAGCAGCAATCATTGAGATCCATGGCAAAGTTGTTGATGAAAAAGGGCAGCCGCTGCCGGGAGTCAACGTAAAAGTGAAAGGGGCTTCCGTAGGCAGCATTACCGGCGCCCAGGGTGAGTATTCTATAAAAGTGCCTGATGAGCAAACTATATTAGTATTCTCTTATGTAAGTTTTGAAACACAGGAAGTGGTGGTTCGTGATAAGACGGCCATCAATATAACCATGAAAGAGGCCTCAAACAAGCTTAATGAGGTCATAGTTGTAGGCTACGGAACTCAAAAGAAAGTTGATTTGACTGGTGCCGTAGTTACCGTAACGGGATCAGAACTAAATAAACGGGTGGCTACAGATCCGACGCAATTATTACAGGGGAAATTACCCGGCTTATCAGTTGTACAGGGTTCGGGTGAGGCTGGTAATGAAGGAACTTCGCTTCGCATAAGGGGCACAGGTACATTTAGCGGCGCAGGTAATTCACCATTCATTATTGTTGATGGTTTGCCAGGAAGCATTACAGCACTTGATCCGCAAAATATAGAATCAGTAACTGTATTAAAGGATGCGGCGTCAGCATCCATTTATGGTACCCGGGCTGCAAACGGCGTTATATTAATTACTACCAAGCAGGGTAAAGAGGGTAAAATGCAACTCTCTTATGACTATAACCTTGGGATCACCAGGGCATCTTCATTGCCTAACAACCTCATCTATAATTCGGCCCAGTACATGACGCTCTGGAACCAGGCCGCAACTAATTCAAATTATCCTAATAAATATAGCGACGCCCAAATCGCGCTTTATACCAACCCAACAGATCATACCTTATATCCCGATTATAACTGGTTAGATGCTATATTTAATACGGTTAAAGTGCAAACTCATCATTTGGGTATAAGCGGCGGCAGCAATGGCACTACCTATAACGTTGGCTTAGGTTATGTGAACCAGCCCGATGTTATGTTGGGATATTACTATAAAAAATACAACATCCAGATCAACTTAACCTCGAAGCTAAATAAGTGGGCAACATTTGGCTCAGCCATTACATTAAACAGCAGCGAAAGGGGCTATACTTCAAGGGGAAGCCAGGATCAGTTTTTATCGGCTTTATCGCAGCAGCCTATGTATGGCCCCATATTGCCCGATGGCAGCGGCCGGTATACCAATTCGGTGTACCCCAGTGTTCAAACACCTAACAAAAATCCAATTGCAATTGCCCAAAATGCCATCAACAAACAAAACGACTATTATTTACAGAGTAGCTTTTATTTAAACATTCACCTTTTAAAAGGGTTGGACTGGCGCACTAATGGCGGCTTTAACTTCGATTTTAATAAAACTACTGACTTTAAGCCGGTAATTAACCAGTATAACTGGTTTGCAAAACCCGGTGATGCGCCTGAACGGACCCTTGATGTAAACGGGCAGGGCATTGATGTAACCGATAATAATTCGTTTTACCCGGTTGCCTATACCCAGCTTACCTATTCACGATCAATTAATAATGAGCATAATTTTAAATTATTGGCCGGTACACAGGTTGAATATAACAAATCGCAAAACCTGGAAGGGCTCCGCAATTTACCGTTTGCATCTAATACTTTACAAGAGATTGATGCCGGGCCTATAGCTTCCCAGTTAACCAACGGAACAAGTAATATTTACTCGCTGCATTCGTACTACGGACGGTTAAATTATGATTACCAGGAGAAATACCTGCTCGAGGCTAATGCCAGGTATGATGCATCTTCCCGTTTCCCGGCAAACAACAGGTGGGCATTTTTCCCATCAGTATCATTAGGCTGGATGGTTACCAAAGAAAAATTCCTGCAAAATGTAAACTGGTTAAATAATTTAAAAGTAAGGGCTTCGCTAGGTAATTTAGGTAATCAAAATATTGGTAACTACCCTTACCAGGAAACCTACAATTTCAAGAGCTATTACAATACCAAAACAAGTTATGCTTATCCGTTTTCGGGAAGTACGGTTACGAGCGGTGTAATCAACAATTCATTAACCAACCCCAATATTAAATGGGAAACTACGCGGGTATTTGATATTGGTACAGATGTTACGGTGCTGAATAACAAACTCACCTTTTCGTTCGATTGGTATGATAAATTAACATCGGGTATCCTCGAAACGGCTACCACGCTTACACCGCTTTACTTTGGTCTTAACGCGCCCGTTATTAACTACGGTAAAATGAAAAATACCGGTATTGAAGCGTCTTTTGAGTATCATGACCGCTTCGGTAAAGTTGGATTTTCTGTTGGCGGGAACATTCAGGCCAATAAAAACACCTTAGTTTCTTACGGTGCTCCGGCTATAAGCACCGGCACAAATACCATTAACCAGGAAGGACAGCCTTATGGGAGCTTTTACATGCTCAAATATGTAGGAATCTTTCAATCGGCGGCAGAAATAGCAGCTTCGCCAACACAGCAATATAACCCGCAGCCGGGATATATGAAATATGCGGATACCAATGGCGATGGAAAGGTAGATGACAGCGACAGGGTAATAGTCCCCGGTGCATATCCTAAATTTAATTATGCTTTTAACACCAGTGTTAACTGGAATAATTTTGATCTCACGGTGTTCTTTTATGGTTCATACGGGCAAAAATTATATGTTAACGGCTGGGGCATACAACCTTTTAACCAGGGATCACCTCCGCCTAAAGAGTGGTTAAACGCCTGGACGCCATCCAATCCCAGCACAACCATGCCTATGGTTTATGTTTTGGGCCAGGGAAATATCAGCAGTAATGCGAACACAGCTTCTACCTATTATTTAAAAGATGCTTCTTTTTTAAGGTTGAAAAACGTGCAACTCGGCTATAATATACCTGCTGATTTTGCCCGACACCTGTTTATGTCGGGGTTGCGGATTTATTTCGCCGGCGATAACCTGTTTACGTTCACTAAGTTTCCCGGTCTTGATCCCGAGCGGCTGGTTTCCAACACACGGTATGTTACACACCCGCAAAACCAGGTTTACTCTTTTGGTGTGAGGGCTACATTTTAACATTTATTATTTGAAACGATCATGAAAACAACGATAAAATATTTGATGCTTTTTTTGACAGCCGTTTTAATGGTTAGTAGCTGTAAGAAAAACCTTTTAGATCAAAACCCACCCGCAGATATTGCCAGCTCCGTTTACTGGAAAACGCAGAACGATGCCGACCTTGCTTTGGCCGGGATCTATAGCTTTTTTATCCAGGGTTTTAACTATAACGCCTCCGGTAATACCGGGCAGGGCTTTGGGGCCGGTACGCCATATTGGGATAGCCTTAGCGATAATGCATACAGTGCCGCTTATTCAAACATTGCACAGGGCGCAATAACCCCAACTGTTGGCGGCTTGCAAACAGACGCCTATTCAACCGCTTACAGGGCTATCCAGGCCTGTAATACTTTTTTGGATAATGTCCGTAAGATCAACCTGCCATCGGCTACATTAAACCAGTATTTAGCCGAAGTAAGGTTTGTGAGGGCTTACTGGTATTTTATGCTTACGCAATTGTACGGAGATGTTGTTTTATCACTCCATCAAATCACCATCGCTCCGGCAAATACCCAAATGGGGAGGACCCCAAAATCTGTGGTGATTGATACCATTTTAAACGACCTCACTTTTGCTGCTAATAACCTACCAAATACCGCCTATACCGGCCACGCTGTTAAAGGCACTGCTATGGGTTATATGGTAAAAGTGTATCTGGCAAAGCACCAATATCAGCAGGCAGCTGCTACCGCCAATACCATTATAACCGATGGCAAGTTTCGCATTTATACAGGCGGATACAGGAACTTATTTTTAAAACCGGGGCAAAATGGCAATCCCGAGATCATGTTCTCGGGGCGTTACCAGGTGCCTACTGCCTTTAGCCCTGCCGATTATTTATATACTTATAGTTCAAGCTTTCAGCCTTTAAACTACCTGGTTAATGATTATGAATGCACAGACGGGCAACCCATCAGTACATCGCCGTTATATAATTCGGCAACACCGTATGCTAACCGCGACCCAAGGTTATTAGCTACCGTATTAACTCCGGGCGTTTTATATAAAGGCGGGATCCCATTCGTCCCCGCAGCTATCGGTGCTTCTGCCGGATTTCTCAATAAAAAGGGAGTTGACTCTACCCGGGCAACTGTTATCGGTACACAAAGTGATCAGGACTGGGTTTATTTACGATATGCAGATGTTTTGCTGATGTACGCCGAGGCCCAGAATGAAGTTGCCGGCCCTGATGCCAGTGTTTATACCGCAATTAATGCGGTTCGTACCCGCCCTGGGGTGAACATGCCGCCAATACCCGCCGGACTGTTGCAGGATGATATGCGTACAAGAATCCGCCACGAAAGGCGGATAGAGCTGGCGCTTGAAGGGCAAAGATACTTTGATTTAAAAAGGTGGGCCCTGGATAGGGTAATTATACCAACCATTAAAGATCCTAATGCAACACAGCGCACGTTTCCGCTGAGGGATACCATCTGGCCGGTTCCGCAAACAGAAATTGATATTGCCAAAGCGGTGGGCAACACTGCATTTAAACAAACACCTGGCTACTGATCAAACTATAAATAATGAAATTTATTGAAAAAATGAGAGTGGCTATAATCGTAGCGCTTTCTTTGATGACTTGTTCGTCAGGGTTGTTTGCTGCCGCTAATGTGATTATTTACAGCCCGAATAAGCAGGTCCGTATGGAAATATTCAACAAACAGGGGAGCATATTTTATGCGGTTACCTATAAAAATCACTCTGTTATAAATACATCAGCCATGTCGGTTAGTACCGATCAAACGGTATTAACCAGCCAGGCCACTATTACAGGGAGTACAACTTATAGCGTCAATGAAACCTATCCATGGTATGGTGTGCATTCAACAGCTATTAATCATTTTAACGGTGCAAAAATTAAGCTATTACATGGCAAAGCCGCTTTTGTACTTGATGTAAGGGTATTTAATGATGCCGCGGCTTTTAGCTTTATAATACCTGGGGATAAAGGCGTTACACGCGTACCTGATGAATCCACCGCATTTAATATTCCGGCCGGCAGCACCATTTGGTATCATGACCTTAACGGGCATTATGAGGGAGTGCATACCCGTAAACTAATTGACTCTGTGAAAAATGGTCAATGGATAGCGCCGCCGGCCACAATTAAGCTGTCCGGTAACGCAGGATATGCCTCTATTACCGAAGCGGACCTTAAAAACTACTCCGGGATGGCTTTGCAGGCTAATGGGCAAGGTAAGTTGGTGTTGCAATTAGCGCATCATCATCCCATTTCTCATCCCTATGAGCTAAGGTATAGCAAGGAAGATATTGAACGCGTTTTAAAACCTGCTGCGATTAGCGGAACTATTACTACGCCCTGGCGTGTGATCATGATCGGCGCCGATTTAAATGCAATGGTTAATTGCGATGCTGTACACGATTTATGCCCTCCACCCGATAAAAAATATTTTCCTGAAGGAATCCGCACTGCGTGGGTAAAGCCGGGCCGGGCAGTGTGGCAATATTTAGATGGCGCTACGGATAAATCGGTGGCCGGTATGAAGGAATATTCTCGTTTTGCTGCTGAACTCGGTTTTGAACATAATATACTGGAAGGCTTTTGGGAAAAATGGAGTGACGATGAGATCCGGGACCTTGTTAATTATTCGCAGCAAAAGGGGGTAAGCATCTGGGTTTGGATGCACTCTAAAGATTTGCGCGACTCAAGCATCAGGCACACCCGGTTTAAGCGCTGCCATGATTTGGGAATAGCGGGTTTAAAAATTGACTTTTTTGATAATGAGGCAAAAGAGACGGTTGATTTATATCAGGCCATTTTAGCTGAGACTGCACAGCTGCATTTACTGGTCGACTTTCACGGATCAAATAAGCCTACGGGCCAGCTGCGTACCTGGCCCAACGAACTTACCCGCGAAGCTGTTAAAGGCATGGAATCAAGCAAACTCGAAGACAGGGCGACACATAGCACAACCCTGCCGTTTACCCGTTTTTTAGCCGGTCCGGCAGAATACACACCCGTACATTTTGGTGAGCGCCGCAAAAATACTACATGGACTAATCAGATAGCCAGTGCTGTTATTTTAAGTGCACCGGTATTAACCTATGCTGCCAGCCCTAAAAATCTGCTGGCAAATCCCGGAGTTGATATCATTAAAAGTATCCCGGCAACCTGGGATGAAACAATTGTGCTGCCTCCATCTGCCATTGGTGAGCTGGCGGTTTTTGCCCGGCGAAAAGGCAATACCTGGTTTTTAGCCGTCATGAACGGTACTCAGCCCAAAAACATAAAAATACCGCTTAAATTCCTCAAGTCGCCTGCTAAATGCATTGATATTCATGATGATCCGGAGAATACTTCAGCATTAAAAACAGGAAGTTCAGTCGTAAAGCCCGGCGACGTAGTATCATTAAGTTTAGGTGTGGGCGGCGGATACGTAGCGAGGTTTAACATACAATAATAGGATTACAACAAACAAGCCGATACAAGTTAATATGAGAAAGATCAAAGGTTACATTATATTACTGGTACTTAACGTATTAGTTGCGCCCGCAGTAAAGGCACAAAGCAAGACGGTTACTTTAGATTATTTTTTCAATAATGAATACCGTAAAAACTCGGCAGGTACGCTGGAACGGTATCATTATACCTGGGAAGACCTGAGGAGCAGCGGCTATTCAATATGGGGAGATGTTTTTAAAAAGAATGGCGCCAGCCTTAAAAGCCTTGAACGTGAACCGGATGCTCAAAATTTAACCGGGACAGATATTTATATAATAGTTGACCCTGATACCAAAAAGGAAACTGCTAACCCTAATTACATCGAACCCAGGCATATCAAAGCTATTGCTGATTGGGTTAAACGCGGTGGGGTACTGGTGTTAATGGCAAATGACAGTGCGAACGCCGAATTACCGCATCTCAACAAACTGGCCAAAAAATTTGGAGTTCATTTTAATGATGATTTGTACAAGCATGTGATTGGTACCGAGTTTGAAATGGGGGCTATAATTGTTCCTGCAAATGATCCTGTGTTCAGAACAGCAAAAAAGATCTACCTGAAGGATATCGCTACGCTTAAATTATCGCCTCCGGCAACGCCGTTGTTAACGGATAGCGCACAGGTAATTATTGGCACAGCCAAATACGGAGCGGGTACGGTGATTGCTGTTGGCGACCCCTGGTTATATAATGAGTATACCAACGGGCGGCTCCCTGCAGCCATGGGTTTTGATAACGACAAAGCAGCCGATGATCTGAGTAAATGGCTGTTAAAACAAATACCGGTTAAAAAATAAAGAACCCGGATTGTACAGTTCAGATCCTGTTTTTATACCCTAAACCAGTGATATAACACCAATTATTTAGGTCATTTTGAGTTTAAAGTAATGCTTTCAGAAGTTGAATTAATCGTATTAATTAAAGCAGGGGATATAAACGCCTTCGATGAGTTTTATAAACGGAATTGGAGGCCTTTGTACCACACGGCTTACCGCTCAACCGGCTCATCCGATGATGCGAAGGACCTTGTGCAAACTGTTTTTATTAATTTATGGAATTGCCGGTATAGCTTACAGCCGGATAGGTACAATGCTTCATATCTTTTCAGGAGTTTAAAAAACAGCATCATTAATTTCCACAAAAAGGATTCGGTCAGGAAAAGAGGCATGGATAACCTCTTATATGCAGAAGATACCGATCAATATACCCAGGAAGATAGTTTAATGGCAAAAGAACTGTCGGTTGYAATTGAAGGAGAGATCCGGGAGCTGCCAAAAAAAATGCAGGAGGTTTTTATTTTATCAAGACAACAAAACTTATCTGTTAACGAAATTTCTGAAACCCTGAATATTACTCCCCGCACAGTTAAGAACCAGCTCTCAAACGCACTGAAAATATTACGAACAAAACTGGGGATCTTTTGAAGATAGGTTGGAAATAAAAAAGTGCCATCAGGATTTTGAGCCTGATGGCACTTTTTTATTTATATAGATATCACTTGATCTTTAAAATGATACACCTAACTGCAGCCCTGTACTGATGGAAGCGGGCAAGTCATTACCGAATCTTACAGGAATGGGAACCGAAACAAAAAAACTGGCATCCTTACCTTTTTTTATGACCTGATTAAACACTGGTGTTACACCAAAGCGGCCATTTGTTTCAAATGCCATACGCCCGATGAAAGTAAAACCATGCTTAAAGCGGAACATCGCACCGGGATGGAATAATACGGTATTAACCTTTGAAATATTTTTTTCTGTACGGATGGCAGGGGCAACCTCAAAGCTGATACCGAACTGATCACTTTTAAGAATATTCATCCCGAAGGGAAAGCCAACTGTATAGACGTCGCCAAAATTACTCTTAAAACCATCCTTGGTCCAACTTCCAATTGGATTAATGATACTGAAGTAGCCGGATACCCTTGGATAGGCCGGAGGCTGCTGGGCGAAGCCATTCTTGAAAATAAACAATAATAGAATTGTGATAAAGCGTTTAAACATATTAAAGAGTTTTGATTAGGACGCAACCATAGTAATATGATTCGTATTGTATTAACAATACAATATTACCCGCTTCAAACTCCTTAAACTTGTATGGAATTAACTATTTGTATCCTTTTTACTTTTCAGGATACTTTTTTTATAAACCGATGGGGTTTGCCCGGTTTGCTTTTTGAAAATCCGGTTAAAATGGCTTTGGTCTGAAAAACCGGTAAGGTAAGCGATCTCGGTTAATGAATAGGAGGTGTCTGTCATTAAACCAATGGCTTTCTCTATCCTGAGCTTACGGATGTAATCGCCAAATGAAAGGTTATCAAAGTACTTGGAGAACTCGCGGGATAAGTAAGCCGGATTGATCTCCAGCTCATTGGATACATGCTGCAAACTAAGGCTCATGTTGGTGTCAAGCTGATCCTGTATCATTTCCCTGAGCTCTTTTGCCCAATCAGGCGCTTTTTTTGAAGTACTTTGTTTAATGTATTTATGAAATATCTCCAGCAGCATCCGTTCAACCGGCCCGGCCTGGGTATGTTTTAACTGGTGCAGATGTTTTGCCCAGCTGTATAATCCATCGTAAATGGTCATCCCTAATTCCAGCAGTTCCTGGTCGTCTTTGATATTGTAGGCCAGCCCTGAAAAGATAGCCTCGAGCCCTGCAGACTGTGGTGCAAAATCATGCCGGTCGGTATCCGCTCCACGTACAATTGCGGCAATCCTGTTTAGTGCCTCATCTTTCAACTGATGTTTTTTGATAAAATAATCAAAGGTGCATTGATCATTATAATGCGTGTATTCTACATCAGGCAGGTCAAATGGAATTGCTTTCAACTCGTCGGCCTTTGCCAATACCTGTTGAAAGGGAACAAAGATGATCTCAGCTTCGGCATCAATAAATCGCCTGATGAGCCAGGGGCAAGCAATGCGGTCAATCTTCGGGCGTTCGCGGGTGATCCATTTCATCTGTTTGATTCAAGTTACAAATGTAATCAAGAACCCGGGAGTCTCATTAATGGAGAAAAATCACATTTAATAAAAAAATACAAAATTAATCTGGTACCAATGCAGGTTAGCCCTGTATATAGTATCAAAGCCAAAAAACTGCCTTAAGCGGTTGAGATAAACTTAAAATACTATTCATAATGATACAACTGCGCAAGCCCGGCCCTGGCCATAATCCCGGAGACGACCATCTCCAGGACGAAAAAGCTATGCAGGCCATAGAGAAGGAAATGCTTCATAACATCCATAAAGAAATTTATGGCAGATGGCATTTCATAAAAACATCAGCTGCTAAATATGCCATTGCCGCTTCATTGGTATTGATGTGCAGCGCGGTGCTTTTTTACTTCAAACTATCGGTTAAAGATAAAGCCGCTATGATTGCCGTAACTGCCAAAAAAGGTAATCTCAAAACGATAACACTTCCCGATGGATCAACTGTGTGGTTAAATTCTGGTTCAACCATTAAATTTCCTGAACGCTTCGGAAAAACAAGGGAGATCCAGCTGGTTAATGGCGAAGCCTACTTCGATGTAAAGCATGATAATACTTCTCCTTTTATAGTTCATTATGGCCATTTACACGCGCAGGTATTAGGTACCGCATTTAACGTAAAGTTTTACAAAAATATCAGTGACGTAAGGTTAACAGTTACCAGGGGCTGTGTTGCTGTCGGTAATAAAACTGAAAACTTTGGTTTGCTTACGCATGATAAAGAAATAGTTTACGATCAGGAAAAGGCTACCCATCACATAAGGACAATTGACGCAGAGAAGGTAGCTGCCTGGAAATCAAGCGAAATTAATTTATACAGTGTTTCATTTAGTGAGTTGGTGATGAGGCTGGAAAACACATATGGTGTTCATGTAAACTATAACCATAAAAAGAATGATCACTTAACAACAACTATTCATTTTTCAAATAATAACACGCTATCCTATGTGCTTGACATCATTAAAACCATCCATCATTTAGATTATGTTTTGAAAGGAAAGGAGGTTTACCTGGCGAAAAACGAAAACAGTTAAACCCAAAAAGCCAGTACCCCCGAAGCCGGGCTGCAGGGGTATAGGCAGAGAGTGCAGATATAAATTATTGGCAGGTTCCAAGCTAATCCAATAATTCATATAGTTTTTTAGGATAAAAACCTCGTAAAGATGAAAAAAAAATCGACTAAAATTTTTAATTTTTTCATGAAGGTATCGATGGTTGTTATGGTTAGTTCACTGGTTTTTTGCCAGGTATTGCTTGCCAAACATGCAGAGAGCCAGATTTCAGATTTCCCTGTAAAGATTGCGTTTGGTAACGAATCATTACAAAGCTCAATTGATAAACTTGAGAAACAAACCAACATTAAATTTTCTTATAACCCAGTTGAATTAAACGGCTATAAAGTAAACCCGCATAAATTCAAAGATGAGCCGCTGGGCAAAATCCTTAATTATTTATTTGCTAAAACCCGTTTGTCATTTAAAGAGATCAATACCGGAATTGTAATTTATGATAAATCAGCTTCTGCTAAACCCAATGTACTAACCAATAAAACCAATGAGCAAAATATTGAAGCTGCTGATATTACAGTTACGGGTAAAGTAACCGATGCAAATGGCGCCTTGCCGGGTGTTTCAGTAAGTATAGAAGGCGGAGGAAGAGGGGTGATCACTGATCCCAAAGGTGAATATACCCTTAAAGTACCTGCCAACGCTACGCTGATATTTTCTTCAGTTGGCTATAAAACGCAAAAAGTAGCGGTAAATAATCAAACAACCATCAACGTAACCATGACAGGCGACCTGAAATCATTAAGTGATGTGATCGTGGTTGGTTACGGTGTTCAGAAAAAGTCAGATGTAACAGGTTCAATAGTTTCAGTTAGCGAACAGTCGCTACGTGATGTTCCGGCCGCTAACCTTGGCCAGGCTTTGCAGGGGCAAGCCGCGGGTGTGGATATCCAGAAAAGCGCGGGTAACAGCCATCCTGGTGCATCTCCATCTATTTTAATCCGTGGAAACAGGTCTATCAATGCATCCAACTCACCCCTTATCGTAGTTGATGGAATCCCGTTTAATGGCAGTTTGAATGATATCAACCCTGATGATATAACTTCCTTAGAGGTATTAAAAGATGCGTCATCTACAGCTATTTATGGTTCAAGAGGCGCAAACGGTGTTTTGCTGGTTTCTACGCGCAGGGGTAAAAAGGGAGGAACGGCAGTAACCTATAGCGCTTATGCCGGTTTCAATAAACCGCTGGGCCAGTATAATATCATGAACGGCGCCCAGTTTGAAGACCTGAAAAAATGGGGTTTGTTCAACGGTAACCCCGGTAAATATACAGGAATTGATGACCCTGCTTTTTTAACCGATGGCTCTTTTGCTCCGCAAGAAGTGGCTTCCATAAAAAGTGGGCGCAGTACCGACTGGCAAAAACTGATTTATAAAAACGGATTTGTGACCGATCATCAGTTGGGGGTTGCCGGAGGTAATGAGCTTACACAGTATGCCATATCCGGCGGATACTACAACGAAACAGGGATCTATTTCGGTCAGTCATTCGTTCGTTACTCTGTTAAACTTAGTGTTGACCAGCAATTGGGCAAATTTGTAAGGGTTGGTTTAAGCAGCTTAAATACGCTGAGCTACACCAATGGCGAAAACGCGAACCCGCTTGGCCAGGCATTAAGGGCCAGCCCGCTTTCAACACCTTATGATGACGTTACCGGCAAACTGGTTGGTTTTACCGCCGGAAGCGCTAACCAGGTATGGAACCCGCTTGCAAATTTTGTTCCGGGCGCTGCGGTTGAAACCCGCAAAAGATTCGGAACTTTTACAACAGCTTACCTCGAAGCTACACTTGCTCCGGGATTAAAATACAGGTTTAACGGCGGCGCTGAAATTAGGCCCGATATTTACGGCAACTACTACGGCAGCGCTACTACTAACAACCTGGGCGGTGCATCAACAGCAAATAACCAAAGTACTTACAGCTACAATTATACGCTTGAAAACATATTGACTTACGATAAAGTGTTTGCGCAAAAGCACCATGTAAATTTTACTGGTCTTTACAGTTTGCAGGAAAGTCAGTCGCAGTCAAATTCATTTAGCTACAATAATATTCTGTCGGATGGTATCCAGTATTTCAACCCGCAGTACGGAGCAAACTTAAGTGGTTCGGGATCATACTCCAAATGGGACATTATCTCCTACATGGCCAGGGTGAATTATGGTTACGCCAATAAATACCTGCTTACCTTAACCATGCGTTCAGACGGCTCATCGCGCCTGGCACCGGGAAATAAATATCATGTATTCCCTTCGGCGGCAGTTGCATGGAATGTGACTAAGGAGCCGTTCTTAATGAACTCAAACATACTGTCAAACCTTAAATTAAGGGCAAGTTACGGTACCGTTGGTAACACGGCTATCAACCCTTACCAAACTTTGGGTGCTTTATCATCAGTTAACTATAATTTCGGGTCGACTAACCTAACAGGCGCTTATCCAACAAATGTTCCTAATCCAAATCTAACATGGGAGTATACTTCTACATTAAATGCAGGCGTTGATTTCGGTCTTTTCCAGGGACGGGTTACAGGTACAGTTGAAGCCTACCGCCAGTATACAAGGTCTTTACTATTACCATTATCATTACCGCCAACATCGGGTATTCCAAACAGCATTTTAACCAATGTTGGGCAAACCCAAAATAAAGGTATCGAGGTAAGCATAAGTACTATCAACCTACCCGGCAACGGCAGGAACTCTGTTAGCTGGACAACCAATTTCAACATCGCCTTTAACAGGGGCAAAGTGACCAAATTAGCAAGTGGGGTTACCCAGGATATAACAAACGGTTTGTTTGTGGGGCAGCCTATTAATGCCATATTTGATTATAAAAAGATCGGCATCTGGCAAAACACAGCAGCCGATACAGCCCAGGCTAAAAGTTTAGGACTTACAACTACTGGTACAGGTTCTGTAATTGGTACCATCAGGGTAGAGGATGTAAACAAGGATGGAAAGATCAGTGCTGCCGACAGGGTTGTACTTGGATCCGATCAGCCTACTTATACCGGCGGTTTTACCAACCGCATAGGATACAAGGGATTTGATTTTACGGTAGTGGCCGCCTACAGGGTTGGGGGATTAATCACTTCCAAAATGTTCCAGAGCGGAAGCTTTATTAATACCTACCAGGGTAATTATAATAATATCAACGAGGACTATTGGACACCAACCAATCATCAAAATTATTATCCTAAGCCAAATTCCGCTTCAACCAATACACCTTATTCATCTACACTGAGTTATTTTGACGGCACCTTTCTTAAGATCAGGAGCCTCACTTTAGGCTATAATATGCCCGAAGCAATAACCAAGCGTATCAGTGTACGGTCGTTAAGGATATATGCTACGGCGCAAAACCCATTTATTCTTTTTTCTCCGTATCGTAATATATATCACGGTTTGGATCCGGAAACAGCCGGCGCCTTAAACGTAGATACGCCTCCTACAAAGTCATTTACATTTGGTATTAACATGACACTTTAAATTTAAATAAGATGAAAAGGATATCTATATATTTATACACCTGTTTGTTTTTAGGTCTTGCTACCACAGCTTGTAAAAAAACACTGTTAGAAGACCCGAAATCAACACTTACCCCAGCTTTTTTTACCACAAGCCAGGGTTTTCAGGCCGGCCTCACCGCAGCCTATGCCGGTTTCAGAACTATTTGGGGGCCGGATACCTATTTTGAAATGACTGTTCCCGGTACCGATGAATTTATTGCCGGTAACGATGGCAACAACGGCCTGGTAAAATACAACAGTAACTTTAATACTGCTGACGGTACCGTTGCCACGATCTGGAAAAATTGTTACACCTATATCAACACCTGTAACGGTTTGATCGGTAGCGTTCCGGCCGGTATTGACGCTACGTCGGCAGCAAGCATGGTTGGTGAAGCCAAGTTTTTGCGGGCAAATTATTACTTCATATTAGTTCAGTTTTGGGGCGATGTAACTTTAAACAAAACATTCCAGTCGGTACCTACAACATCTGCCACCAGGGCCCCAATGGCAGACGTATATAATTTTATCGTTCAGGACCTGAAGGATGCTATAGCGGTTCTTCCTGCAAGCCCTTTAGCCAATGGTGTGCAGCCCGGCAGGGCAACAAAAGCGGCTGCAATGCACATGCTTGCAAAAGTATACTTAACAAGAGCGGGGTCATCGGCCAAACAGGCAGATGATTATAAAAACGCCTACACTACTGCAATTGACCTTATTACCAATGTTTCACCTGCCGGTGGCATAAAATTGCAGCAGGATTTTGGAAAGGTATTTGCCGAAGGTAATGAAGCAAACAGCGAAATACTGTGGACTGTACAGCACACATCTACATTGGCCTACAATGGTTCTGCCACACAGAATAACAGCGGCCCTGATAACCTGTTGTGCCACTTATTTGTGCCTAAGTATGAGGTACAACCCGGCATGCAGCGCAGTACCCTTTACGGGCGTCCCTATATCCGTGTGGTGCCTACGCATTGGCTTACTGATACCGTATTTAGCGAAAGGGTTAATGATCAGCGCTATAATAAAACGTTTCAAACAGCCTGGTTATGCAATAATGCAGCTTCAGTACCTACCTGGTCTAATCCGTTGCCGGCCGGTGCTCCTGCTGGCGCTCAGCCCGGGGCTCCTAAATTTACAGTTGGCGATACGGCTATTTGGATGCCCGGCTATGCTATGACCTCGGCTCAAATTGCAAAGTATCGTTACCAGGTAATTCCGCCGGCCAAGTATAGCATCGCTTTATCGCCAGCCATGATCAAGTATTTTGATACAAAACGCCCCGATCAAAATTCGCCCTCAAGCCGGCCTATCATTATTTACCGCTTAGGCGAAACCTATTTAATTGCTGCCGAAGCATTATTTATGGATGGCCGAGCCGGAGACGCTGTGCCTTATATCAATGCCATCCGCGAAAGGGCTGCTTATCCTTCAGGTAACGCAGCAGCAATGGATATCACTGTCGATAAGCTTTCGCTGGATTTTATTTTAGATGAACGCTCAAGAGAGTTGTGCGGCGAGCTTGTGCGCTGGCTTGACCTTGCACGAACAGGTAAGCTATTGGAGCGGGTAAAATTGCATAACACTGATGGTAAAAGTAATATTAAGCCATTCCATGTGCTGCGCCCGATCCCGCAAACACAAATAGATGCAACAATTACAGGCTCCCCGTATCCACAAAACCCTGGTTGGTAAGCAAGGGTTAAAATAAAGATGTAGATAAATGCAAGCGATAAAAAATACCATGAAAAAACACAACACTATACTTCGTATTCTTTTAGTTTTTCTTTTGCCCTTTTGCTTTATTGAAGCACAGGCAAATGGTAATGCATCGCCCGAAACGTCCCCATATAACGTAAAGTTATATGGGGCAAAGGGTGACGGAAAAGCCATTGATACCCAAAATATCAATAAAGCAATTGAGGCTGCGGCAGCGGCCGGTGGTGGAACAGTTTATTTTCCTGCCGGGAATTATTTAAGTGGATCCATTCATCTTAAAAGTGGTATAAGCCTGTATATCGATCAGGGGGCAACCTTAATAGCGGCGCCTATTGAAGCCGCCTCTGGTTATGATGAGCCTGAAGCCAAAACCGATAACAACTACCAGGATTTTGGGCACAGGCACTGGCATAACAGCCTGATCTGGGGCGAAAACCTGCACGATATTTCCATATTAGGCCCTGGTACTATTTGGGGTAAGGATTTGGTGCGGAGCAATAAAGGAGAAGATGATAAACGCCCTAACAAAACGATCAGTCTTTATTTATGCCGTAATGTAATTATCAGGGATATATCCATACTGCACGGCGGCTGGTTCGGGATCCTGGCTACAGGGATAGACAATTTCACTATTGATAATGTAAAAATGGATACCAACCGCGACGGTATGGATGTTGATTGCTGCCGCAACGTACGGATCTCAAACTGCAGTATAAACTCACCATATGATGACGGTATCTGCCTTAAAAGCACTTATGGACTTGGATTTGCCCGGGCTACCGAAAATGTAACCATTACCAACTGCCAGGTAAGCGGCTATGATGAAGGCTCATTTTTGGCCGGCACTTTTACCCGCAATGAAAAAAAATATTCGGACGGTAACCCTACCGGCCGCATAAAAATGGGTACCGAATCAAACGGAGGTTTTAAGAATGTCACTGTTTCAAACTGCGTGTTTGATTATTGCCGCGGCCTGGCCCTTGAAACTGTCGACGGTGCTCTTTTAGAGGATGTTACCATCACCAATATCACCATGAGGGATATTGTTAACGCGCCAATTTTTGTAAGGCTTGGTGCACGCATGCGCGGGCCTGAAAGTGCACCTGTTGGGGCGCTTAGGCGTGTGATCATCAGCAATGTTGTATGTTATAATGCTGATAGCAAACATGGAGCTATTATAAGTGGCATTCCGGGGCACGATATTGAAGATCTGCGGTTAAGTAATATCCGGATTTATTATAAAGGCGGAGGAACAAAAGAGCAATCTACACGTGAAGTGCCTGCGCTTGAAAAAGAATACCCGGAACCATATCGTTTCGGTACGATGCCTTCTTATGGCTTCTTTATTCGTAATGTTAAGGATTTGAAAGTGAGTGATGTGGAAGTTAGTTATATCTCGGATGATTTTCGTCCGCCGTTTATTCTTGATCATATAACCGGTGCCGATTTTCAACATATTAAAGCGCAGAAAGCGGCAGGCACACCAACGTTTGTTTTAAACGAAGTAAAAGATTTTAACATCTATAACAGTCGCCCGGTAGCAGATACTAAACTGGCCGATGTGAATAAAAAGGAATTATAATTAATAAACAGCATGAAAAGTATACTATTTAAATGGGTGATGATACTTACGATCCTGCCGGTGAGCATAGCGCTTTATGCCCTGAAACCGGGATCAGAAGTAGTGCCCGATACTGATAACGCGCGCTTAAAATTACCTGCCGGTTTCGGGGCACTGAAAGTTGCCGAAACCGGTGCAAAGGCCCGGCATTTAGTAGTTACGCCGCAGGGTGATATTTATGTAAAGCTGGCTAAACCCAACAAAGAAGGGAAGGGGATCTTAGTATTCCATGAAGCGACCAATGGCAAGGCAGAACTTAAATCAGGCTTCGGTACTTACGGTGGTACCGAGGTTTATTTAAAGAATGGGTACTTATACGCATCGTCAAATACCGAGGTGTTCAGGTATAAGGTGAATGATAAAAATGAAGTGATCAATCCCGATCAGCCCGAAAAAATCATCACCGGGTTAAAGGCTGGCCGCCAGCATGAAACCAAATCATTTGCATTGGATAATGATGGCAATATTTATGTAAACATAGGTGCCTGGTTCAACTCGTGCCAGGAAAAGGACCGCGGCCTGCATTCGCCGGGAGTCCCGGGATGCCCAATACTGGACTCCATGGGTGGCGTATGGCAGTTTAAAACAGATAAATTAAACCAAACCTATGGCGATGGTGTACGGTACGCAACCGGCTTAAGGAATATGGTTGGTATGGACTGGAACCAGCAGAATAACCAGCTATTCGTAATGCAGCACGGCAGGGATAACCTGAATAGTTCATGGCCCGAGCTGTATACTACCAAGCAATCTGCCGAGTTACCTGCCGAGTGTTTATATGCCCTTAAAAAAGGGGATAATGCTGGCTGGCCATATATGTATTATGACCAGATCCAGCATAAAAAGATCCAGGCCCCTGAATATGGCGGCGATGGCAAAAAAGAAGCTGAAGCAAAGTTTCTTGATCCGGCTGCCGCCTATCCAGGACACATGGCCCCCAATGGTTTGTTGTTTTATACTGGGAACCAATTCCCTGCAAAATATAAAAACGGGGCATTCATAGCCTTTCATGGCTCATGGAACAGGGCTCCTGAACCACAGGCAGGATATTTTGTGGTCTTTCAGCCATTTAAAAATGGGAAGCCTGATGGCGACTGGGAAGTATTTGCCGATGGATTTTCAGGCTCACCCGAAAAAACAGCTGCCGGGCGCGCCGATCATCGTCCCTGCGGACTTGCACAGGGTGCCGATGGTTCATTATATGTTACGGATGATTCAAAAGGTACAATTTACCGTATTATCTACCTTAAAAAGTAATAAACAAATGACTAAATACTCATTGATCCTCTTTTTTGCTTTTAGCTGTTTCCAGCTAACGGCTCAGGTTAAAACCAGGACGAAGACAAAAGCGAAGCCGGCTATGGGGCTGGCCGCGTCAATAGCAGGCGGCAAAATTATCTATGTAAATCATTGTTTAACCTGCCACCAGGCCGATGGCGGAGGTGTGCCGAATATGAATCCGCCATTAATCAAAACATCCTATGTAACAGGCGATCATGTGCAGTTAATTAAAGTGGTGCTCAACGGATTTGCAGAAAACGTTGATATTGATGGTGAATCCTACTCAAATGTAATGCCCGCACACGATTTTTTAAAAGACCGTGAAATTGCAGATGTATTAACCTACGTAAGGAAAAGCTTCGGTAACAAGGGCGGAGCGATTACTGCATCACAGGTAAAGGCGGTCCGCGCAAAGAACAAAAAGAAGACGGCTATTAAAAATATATAACTCTAACTAAAAACAGCTAAAATGAAATCACTTTTATACATATTACTTATTGCCTGCACATCGGCAGCGTTTGGGCAGGACGTTAATACCGGCGATGTTGTGCGCCGCGTTGCCGATAACGTCATTAAAGAAACTTCCTTCCAGTTTGTCAATGCCAAAACAAATGAAAAGTATAATTCGACAAAAGGTTTGGCTTCATCCACAGATCTTAAGGTCGACAGTAAATACAATAAGTGGGCATACGTAAATGGTGTTTTAACCATTGGCATGATGCAAACCGCGGATGTGCTTGGCGATAAAAAGTATTCAGACTATTCCCTGCATAACTTTTCATTTATTTTTGACAACCTCAGTTATTTCGAAACCCTTTATAAAGCTAAGACAGGCAAGGTTGAGTATGGCTCAGTGTTCAATATAACCAATTTGGATGCCTGTGGTGCCATGTCGGCCGGGTTGTTTGATGTAGATGCTCTCGCTCACCGGAAAGACTACCAGGCTTATCTGGAAAGGTCTGCCGCCTATATCTTAACTAAACAAATGCGCCTGCCAGATGGTACACTTGCCCGTCCGCAGCCCCGCTTTGGTACCCTTTGGGCCGATGATATGTTCATGAGTATTCCGTTTTTGGCACGTATGGGCAAATTAACCGGCGATAGCAAATATTTTGATGATGCTATTAAGCAGGTTGAGAATTTTAACAAATACCTTTATGACCCGGCAACAGGCCTATTCTTCCATAATTATTATGCAGATGATCAAACCAATGGTGTAGGTCACTGGGGCCGCAGCAATGGCTGGATAGCCATGGCACAGGTCGAACTGTTAAACAATTTACCTGCAAACCATCCAAAACGCCCCGAGCTGATTAAACTGCTGTTGAGGCAAATAGTGGGCTATGCCCGTTACCAGGATCAAACCGGTTTGTGGCACCAGTTATTGGACAAGCCCGATTCATACCTCGAAACATCAGTTACCGCCATGTACACTTATGCAGTAGCAAGGGCAGTAAACCAGGGTTGGATAAACGAAAAATATATAGCCATTGCCCGCGAAGGATGGAAGGGATTAGCCTCAAAAGTAACTGCCGACGGACAGCTTCAGGATGTGTGTATCGGCACCAATATGGATACCGATATCAAATTTTATTACACCCGCCCAACCGAACTGAACGATACCCATGGCTTAGGTGCTTTGTTATTGGCCGGAACAGAAATGCTTAAAGCCGAAAAGAAGAAATAACCATGCAGAGGCTAACGAAGTTTTTGTTATGTATTGTCGTAATAGTGCTGGCATCTAATTTTAGTTTGTTTGCCGCCGATGTGGATATTACAGCTTATGGTGCTACCGGCAATGGAACAACATTAAATACTGCGGCTATTCAAAATGCCATCGACGCTTGTTATAAAAGCGGTGGCGGCAAAGTGGTGGTTCCTTCAGGGGTGTTTTTAACCGGTACAATTGCATTGAATGATAATATTACCCTGCATCTGAATAAGGGCGCTGTATTATTGGGGAGCACCGATGTTAATGATTATAAGAACCTTGATCCTTTTGTTGAGGGCCTTGGCATTAGCGTGGGCTGGGCGCTGGTTGTAGCGGTTGATAAAAAGAACATCAGCATTGAAGGCGAAGGCATTATCGATGGCCAGGGATCAAAACTAAAAGCTCAGCAAATACTAACCGATACCCGTGCCGAATCACAGCGCTGGGGCCGGCGTCCTTTTTTATTGCGGGTTGTGCGTTGCCAAAACGTTTCTGTACGGGGTGTTACTTTAAATTATTCAGCCGCCTGGACCTCTCATTACTTTCAATGTAAGCAGGTAAACATTCAAAATGTGAAAATTGAAAGCAGGGGAGTTGCCCATAACGACGGCATGGATATAGACGGCTGCCAGGATGTAACTATCAAAAATTGCGACGTGATAAGCGGCGATGACGCTCTGTGTTTTAAAACAACATCAAGCAAAATGGCCTGTAGGAATATTGTGATCTCGGGCTTGCGATTAAAAAGCGGTCAGGGGGCCATAAAGATCGGCACCGAATCTATGGCGCCATTTGAAAATATCAGCATTTCAAATTGCTATATCTATGATACCGCCAATGGCGGTATTAAGCTGCTTTCTGTTGATGGTGCTAACATCAGGAATGTTGAAATTGATGATATTACTATGGTTGAAGTAAAAACGCCTATCCTGATCCGTTTAGGTGCAAGATTAAGTGTGTTTCGCAAAGACCAGGATGCGCAACAGCCGATAGGAACGCTTGAAAACGTAACCATTAAAAATGTAAAGGCAAAAGCGGCAGATAACGCACAACTGATGCCACCGTCAGGGATCCTGATAACCGGTATCCCCGGACATAATATTAAAGGGCTTACTTTAAAAAATATTGAGGTAAACCTGGCAGGCGGTGGAACCGAAGAAAATGCCCGGCAGGTTGTACCGGAGGCTATTGATAAGTACCCCGAAGTAAAAACATTTGGTCCGCTTGTACCTGCCTATGGCGTATGGGCAAGGCATGTAGAGGGATTAAAACTCGATAATGTAAAATTCACCTTAGGTCATAATGATCTCAGGCCGGCTTTCATCTGCGAGGATGGGAAAAACATTGAACTTAAATCCTGCGTAATTCCTGAAACTACAGGGGCCCGGGCAGTGATCAGGTTAGAGAACGTTGCCGGAGCTTACATCAATAATACCAGCGTTACCGGCTCTGCGGACGCATTTGTGCGTGTTGAAGGCAATGCAAGCAGCGATATCAAGATCCTGAAAAATAAAATCCAAGGCATACAAAAAAAGGTTGAACTGTCTGACGGCTTGAATGCCGGCACTGCCATTTTAAATTAATATTAATGAGCAATCGAATACAGCAAATGAAGATAAACTCACATAAGATATTTTTAGCCGCCCTGGCATTTCTGTTCCCCTTTATGGCTTATGCCCAACAGGTTACTTTGCCCGCGCAAACAGACCGCTGGGTTATCCAACCGGATGGAAGCATCAAGTGGACTATTAACGGCCGGCTACCCCATACCGATCATATTGAAATGTCGGGCGAAAAAGTATCTGTATGGGTGCAGTATGGATTGGATAGCGCAGGCAGTGCTTCAGTTTCACGTACCGTTGTTTTCCCAACCTTCAGAATGCTGCCCGATGGCACCCGCACGCATATCGATTATACCTTTCAGGATAACGAATTGCCTCGTTTCTTTGTTAATAATCGGAAACTCAAGACAGACCTGGCAAACGGAAAAAAATCAGGTGACCTTTCGTACAATATCACCAGTATCAGCCATAAAGGGATTATGAGGATAGCCACCACGGCAGGTAATCCCGCTTTGGTAAAAATAGACCGGAGTATTTTTCCATCTGTAGACAAGCCGCTGGTAATTGAAAAGTTTGTATTTACCAATGTAACTGATAAGCCTGTTACCATTACAATGGAATATTTGCGCCGTGAGGAGCGGACAGATAGTGCTAAAAGTAAGGTAAGACCCCATTCGGTGATCATGGGTTCTGTTGATCATGGCAGCAGGGTAATACAGCCCGGAGCAAATACAACCTTTTCGGTTTATTATATGGCTACAGATTTTCCTGCCCAAGCGGTTAAAATTGATGCCAATGCTGAAGAAAAGGCTCGTGAAAACCGTATAAATGCCATTTTATCACCACTGCAATTAAAAACTCCTGATACTTTATTGAATACAGCGTTTGCTTTTGCCAAGATCAGAGGGACAGAAAGTATTTACAAAACCAAAGTCGGTTACCTGCACGGCCCCGGCGGACTTGCTTATTATGCCGCCATCTGGGCAAATGATCAGGCTGAATACATAAGTCCGTTTTTCGCTTTTTCGGGAGATAGTATCGGCAACCTTTCGGCCATGAACTGTTACCGGCTATTTGCAAAATACATGAACCCCGAATATAAACCAATCCCCAGTTCAATAGTAGCAGAGGGCGATGCCGTATGGAAAGGGGCCGGTGATAGGGGCGACCAGGCCATGATTGCCTATGGTGCATCAAGGTATGCATTAACTTATGGTAAACCGGATTCTGCCAAAAAGCTCTGGCCGCTCATAACCTGGTGCCTTGAATTTAGTCACCGGAAGTTGAATGAGCAGGGAGTTGTCCTTTCAGACCATGATGAACTGGAAGGGCGTTTCCCGTCAGGCAAAGCCAACCTTTCAACCAATAGCCTTTATTATGATGCGTTAATATCTGCGGCATACCTTGGTAAGCAATTACATCTGCCAAAAGCACAAACAGATGAATATTTAAAACAGGCGGCGACGCTTAAAGGTAATATCGAAAAGTACTTCGGGGCAACGATAGATGGCTTTGAAACCTATAAATACTACGAAACTAATGATGTATTGCGTGCCTGGATCTGCCTGCCGCTTACCATGGGCATTTTAGAACGGAGCGAAGGAACCATCAATGCCTTGTTTTCGCCCCGCCTGTGGACGGCCGATGGCTTAGCCACCCAAGCCGGTAAAGAAACCTTTTGGGATCGCTCAACATTATATGCTCTTCGTGGCGTATTGCAGGCAGGCAAAACCGAAAAGGCTATAGATTATTTGCGTTATTATTCGCGCAGGCGCTTGTTAGGTGCGCATGTCCCTTACCCGGTAGAAGCTTATCCCGAAGGTAATCAAAGGCATTTATCGGCCGAGAGCGGGCTTTACTGCAGGATCTTTACCGAAGGCTTATTCGGTATCAGGCCAACAGGTTTCGGCAATTTTGATTGTACGCCCCGTTTACCAAAAGGATGGAGTGAGATGACTTTGAATAATATTCATGCATTCGGCCATGTTTTTAATCTGCAGGTTTCACGGCTAAATAAAGGGAAACTGCTTATCTCCATTACTAAGGGTAGTAAAGTAATTAAATACAGAATAACTGATGGTGGTACACAGGCTGTTGTGTTATAAACTGTATCTTGATATATAAAACAAACTGCTATGAAAAAGATATTAAAACGCACATTGCCTGCTTTAATGGCATTTATGGTACAGGGCGTTTTTGCGCAAACCCATCAACTGGAAAAACTTTGGGAAACTGATACCGTAGTACGGATCCCGGAATCGGTTTTACCTGATTTTAAAAAGAAGATCCTGTATGTATCGGAAATTGAAGGAAACCCCAGCGCTGTTGATGGTAGAGGCGGGGTTGCAAAGATCGGATTGGATGGAAAGATCATCGATCTTGATTTTACCACCGGCTTAAACTCGCCAAAAGGCCTGGGACGGGTTGGCGATCAATTGTATGCAGCCGATCTGTCGGAAGTTGTAGTTATTGATATTAAAACAGGTAAAGTAATTAATAAGATTCCTGTTGACAGCGCAAAAATGTTAAATGACATCACCGTAGATGAAAAAGGAATTGTTTATGTATCTGACAGTAAAACCAAAAAGATCCACCGGATTGAAAAGGGTAAGGTAACAACCTTTTTAACGAATGTGAATGGTGTAAACGGCCTTAAAGCTATTGGTAATGATCTTTATATCCTCGGCGGGCCGAAGTTCCTGAAAGCGGATAGTAAAGGTAATTTAACACAAATTACTACGCTGAGCTGCGGCGGTGACGGGCTTGAACCTGTTGGCAATGGCGACTTTTTGATCACCTGCTGGTCGGGTCATATATTTTACGTAACGGCCGATGGCAAAATAGAAACCCTGCTTGATTCGGAGGCACAAAAGATGAATACTGCCGATTTGGGTTACGATACGGTTAATCACATTCTGTATGTGCCAACGTTTTTCGGAAAAAAAGTAGTGGCTTATAAACTAATAACCCGTTAATATGCAGTTGAAAAATCTGAGACTGTATTTAATAATAATGATATGTGTTTTAAGTACTAAACCATTATTCGCGCAGCAAAGTACCCGTTTAAATACCGGCTGGGAGTTTTTACAGCGGGATTTAGGCGGCATCTGGGAAGCGATCCGCCCCGAAGATAAAGGGATCCCTCACGATGTCCCTCATTGGCAGCAGGTAACGCTTCCGCATTGTTTTAATACACGTGACGCGGTTGATCCTGATGTGAACTACTACCAGGGGCCGGGATGGTACCGTACACAGGTAAGCATCAATAATCCATATAAGGGAGGGCGTACACTATTGCATTTTGAAGGCGCAGGCCAAAAGACAGATGTTTATGTATATGATACGAAGGTAGGTTCGCACCTTGGCGGGTATGACGAATGGACGGTAGATATAACAAAGGCTGTTGATGATTTCAAGAAAATGGAGATCTGCCAAACTCAATTTAAAGGAAAGGTTCCCATCGAGATCAGATGTGATAACTCGCGCGATTTGGAAAGTATCCCTTCCCGTTTATCGGATTTTACTGTGTATGGGGGCCTTTACCGTTATTTAAATTTAGTATACACGCCGGCTGTATCTTTCGATAAAGTTTTTGCCAAAACAGCCGTTGACAAAGATGGTAAGCAGGGTAGCTTAAATGTAGGCGCCCGGATCTACGACCCTGAAAATATCAACGCTACCGAAGGGGATATCAAAATCATTGATCCGCAGGGTAAGGTTATTCAGCAATCAAAGTACAATTTATCATCTACCGCGGGGGATTTACCCATTGGTTCATTTATAGTAAAAAAGCCGCAGTTATGGTCGCCGGATCATCCTGTGTTGTATACTATTGAGGTTACCATCCGTGCAAATGGCGGCACTTTTATTCAAAGAGAAAAAGTAGGGTTCAGAAATTTTGACTTTGTGGATCATGGCCCCTTTATGCTGAATGGTAAACGCTTGTTGTTAAGAGGCACCCACCGGCATGAAGACCAGGCCGGTGTTGCAGCGGCAATGACCGAAAACATGATAAGGCAGGAAATGCAGCTGATGAAGGATATGGGCGTGAACTTTATTCGCCTGGCGCATTATCAGCAATCGCGTATTGTACTTGATCTGTGCGATAGTCTTGGGATTTTAGCCTGGGAAGAAGAACCCTGGTGCCGTGGCGGTTTGGGGGGCGAGGTTTATAAAAATCAGGCCAGGCAAATGCTCACCAATATGATTGAGCAGCATTACAATCATCCGTCTATAATTTTATGGGGACTGGGGAACGAGAACGATTGGGAGGGCGATTTTCCGGAGTTTGATAAGACAAAGATCAGGGTCTTCATGAGCGAACAAAATGACCGCGCCCATAAGCTTGATCCATCGCGTAAAACCACCATTCGTCGTTGTGATTTTTGTAAGGATATTGTTGATGTATACTCTCCCTCAATATGGGCTGGCTGGTACCGTGGCGTTTATAACGAGTACAAGCAAACCACCCTTGATGAATTTAACAAAGTAAACCACTTTTTTCATGCAGAGTGGGGCGGGGATAGCCATGCGCTACGGCATTCGGAAGATCCTGATAAGGCTTTTGTAAATATTAAAACAGGCGGCGGTGCCGATGAACGTGCGGGAGATGCATCACTTTCCGGCGGAGACTCACGGGTTTCAAAAGATGGTGACTGGAGCGAAAGTTATATCTGTAACCTGTTTGACTGGCATTTAAAAGAGCAGGAAACGATGCCCTGGCTCACAGGTTCAGCCTTTTGGGTATTCAAAGATTTTTCTACACCCTTACGGCCCGATAACCCAATACCGTATATGAACCAAAAGGGTGTTCTGGAACGGGATATGACCAAAAAGGAATCATATTACGTTTTCCAGTCATACTGGACTACCAAACCCATGGCACATATTTACGGGCATACCTGGCCTGTGCGGTGGGGAAATGATGGAGAGCAGAAGATAATTAAAGTTTATTCGAACTGTGAAACGGCCGAACTGTTTCTGAACGGCAAAAGTTACGGCGTGAAAAAGCGCAACAGCCAGGACTTTCCGGCAGCGGGCCTGCGCTGGATTGTGACCTTTAAAAAAGGCAGCAATAATATCCGCGTAGTGGCCAAAAAAGGAAATACTACAGTAACCGACGAGATCAACCAGGTTTATCAAACCGATAAATGGGACAAGCCTGCTAAGCTGATATTGGAAAAAATAGCCGACGAGAACGGCTTTGCTACAGTACAAGTAAAAGTTTTAGATAAAAATGGCATCCAGTGCCTTGATGCGGTAAACTGGATCAGCTTTTCCTTAAGCGGAGATGGCATTTTGCAGGATGATCTGGGTACATCCGGCGGATCGAGAAAAGTACAGGCTTATAACGGGCGTGCTACTATAAAAGTGCAAACCCAAAATGGCAAAAGCGTTGTTGGCGTACAATCGCCGGGATTACAAACCGTATTTATAAATCTTTAATATGCATCAGCTTAAAAGATATCTGGTTTTAGCAGTTTTGGTAAGTGCTAAACTTGCTGTTGCGCAAACGCAAAGCAACAGCACTGCATTAAAGCTTTGGTATAGTAAGCCTGCGGCCGCCTGGGAAGAAGCCCTGCCTCTGGGTAATGCTACTACCGGAGCAATGGTGTTCGGCGGTGTCAATCATGAACGTTTTCAACTGAATGATCATAATCTTTGGTCGGGCTACCCCGAACCGGGAAACAATCCCCATGGGCCTATTCATTTACCAGAGGTTCGCGCCGCAGTATTTAATGGCGATTTTGATCAGGCGGCAGCGATATGGAAAAAGTATTTGCAGGGGCCATACACTGCCCGGTATCTTCCCTTAGGCGATTTGTTGCTCAGTTTTAACCTCACCGATAGTACCTGTAGCAATTATTATCGCGACCTGGATTTGAATAATGCAGTATCTACAGTAAAATACAAGCTAAATGGGGTTAATTTTTCGCGTGAAACATTTATAAGCTACCCCGATAAGGTAATGATGGTTCGTATTACTGCCGATAAAAAGGGCGCTGTAAACTTTACGGCTAACCTACAAAGTAAATTACACTTTACCGTTACAGCTGAAGGCAGCAACAAGTTGGTTTTGACCGGGAAAGCGCCGACCTATGTGGCCAATCGTGATTATGAACCTCGTCAGGTGATTTATGATGAGCCTAAAGGCGAGGGCATGAGTTTTCGGATCGACCTCAAAATAAAGAACTATGGAGGTAAAGTAACTGCTGCTAATAATACATTAAAAGTTAGCGGGGCCAATCAAGTGATTTTATACCTGACTGAGGCTACCAGCTTTAACGGCTTTAACAAATCTCCGGGATTACAAGGTAAAGACCCCGCTGTTGAGGCTGATAGAAATCTGCTGACTGCCAAGCAAAAAACATATGAGCAGCTTAAGCAAAGGCATATTGCCGATTATCAGCATCTGTTCAAACGCGTGAGTTTTAATTTGGGTGCAGATGACGCCATAGTAAAGTTACCTACTGATGAGCGGCTTAAGAATTTTAACATAGCCAATCCAGATAAGCAGCTGCAATCTCTATATTATCAATTTGGGCGCTATCTGCTCATAGCAAGCTCAAGACCGGGAAGCGCCCCGGCCAATTTACAGGGGATCTGGAACGACCAGGTGATACCGCCATGGGGTAGTAATTATACCACCAATATCAATACCGAAATGAATTACTGGCTGGCTGAAAATACCAACCTTTCGGAATGCCATCAGCCTTTGTTTGATTTTCTGAAAGAACTTGCTGTAAACGGTAAAATCACTGCTAAAGTGAATTATAATATTGATGAAGGCTGGGTTGAGCACCATAATACTGATATCTGGGCTAAAACATCAACCGTCGGTAATTTCGATCAGGACCCTAAAAGTTCGGTAAGATGGTCGGCCTGGCCAATGGGCGGGGCCTGGATGAGCCTTCATTTGTATGATCATTATCTTTTTACCGGCGATAAGGATTTTTTGAGCAAAACCGCTTATCCTGTTATGAAAGGTGCTGCGCAATTTATGCTGCACTGGCTGGTTGCTGATCCAAACACGGGTTACCTGGTAACAAATCCTTCAACATCACCCGAAAATACGGTAAAGATCAACGGTAAAGAATACCTGGTAAGTATGGCCTCTACGATGGATATGTCAATCATCCGTGAGTTGTTCCAGGATTGCATCAGCAGTTCACAGATCCTGGGTACCGACAAGGCCTTTACCGCCCGGATAACTGAAGCATATAGTAAACTATATCCGTTTCACATAGGCCAGCATGGCCAATTGCAGGAATGGTTTAAAGACTGGGATGACCCAGCAGATACACACAGGCATATTTCACAACTGTTCAGCCTGTTTCCCGGCAGACAGATCTCCGTATTTAACACACCAGAGTTAGCTGCTGCAGCAAAGCAATCAATGATTTAYCGGAGGGATGTAAGCACGGGCTGGTCAATGGCCTGGAAGGTGAACTGGTGGGCGCGGATGCATGACGGTAACCATGCTTATAAAATATTGGCCGCCGCATTTAATTATATGGATCCGGTGCAAAAAAAGGAGCAAATGAGCGGTGGAGGTACCTATCCCAACTTGTTTGATGCACACCCGCCTTTCCAGATAGACGGAAATTTTGGGGGAACCGCCGGCATGACCGAAATGCTGCTGCAAAGCCAGGATGGCGAAATTGAGTTATTACCAGCCCTGCCCGATGCATGGCCAGAAGGTAGTATCAAAGGCATCAAAGCGCGAGGAAATTTTGAGATAGCTATCGACTGGAAAAAAGGAAAACTGAGCAAAGCGCTCATCAAATCAAAAATGGGAGGAAATTGCAGGTTGCGTACACCTGTCCCTGTAAGGATTGTAGAAGTAAGCAATAATACTGCTGCCGGTACCAATAGTAATGCATTAAACACAGCACCTGCAATACCCGTCTATCAAAAAGCGGACAATGCCAGGCCTCCTGATATCTCATTTAATAAAGGTTATTTAATTGATTTTGCCACCCAAAAAGGCAAAACCTACACTGTTATCCTCAGGTAATACCATGAAAAATTTAAAGTACTATTTGCTGTTTTGTTTGTTTTTAAGTTTAGCAGCTACATCCAATGCACAATCCATCACATGGACGAAGGTAGAACCCGGGATCTGGAAAGGTGTAATCGGTAAGCCAGAGGAGTTTGACCTGTTGAAAGCTTCAGGTGCACAGCCTTATCATACCGGTTTACAGCAAATGCCTGCTGCCGGTTTCCCGCTTGAACAGCAGGAAATTACCGGCAGGGTACAGGATGGTAAAACGTATCTCAGGTTTCCTCTCGAAAAAAAAGAGCAGTTGTTCGGCTTTGGCCTAAATTTTCAGACTGTATTTCAACGGGGCAAGGTGCTTACC
Organism: Mucilaginibacter sp. P4_A11; assembly: GCF_056402535.1. Lineage (NCBI taxonomy): Bacteria > Pseudomonadati > Bacteroidota > Sphingobacteriia > Sphingobacteriales > Sphingobacteriaceae > Mucilaginibacter > Mucilaginibacter sp. P4_A11. The sequence continues at coordinate 92,519 of NZ_JBFUHE010000018.1, read as the reverse complement.
CTTCATGTTGATAATTATGCAGGTAAGGATAATGGCCGTACCCATGCGCCAACACCGTTTTACGTATCATCAAAAGGCTATGGCGTATTTATAAATTCGGCAAGGTATATCAACGTATACGCCGGTACAGCAGTGAATCGCGATAGCAAAATCCCACCTGATGTGAAAGACCGCAACCTGGATAAAACATGGAGCTCGCACCCGTATTCGGATGGCGTGGAAATGCTTGTGCCGGCTGCCGGTACGGAGATCTATGTATTTGCCGGGCCTACCATGCTGGACGCTGTAAAGCGGTATAATTTATTAAATGGAGGCGGTTGTTTGCCGCCGCGCTGGGGATTGGGCTTTACGCAACGGATGCAGCGCTTAACCAATGCGCAGGGCGTTGAAGATGAAGCAAAGGCATTTGAAGAAAAAGGCTATCCGCTTGATTTTATCGGTCTTGAACCCGGTTGGCAAAGTAAATCGTACCCCTGCACTTTTGAATGGGATGCGAGCCGGTTTCCTGATCCCAAAACTTTTGTAAAGGACATGCTGAAAAAGAACATCAGGCTCAATTTATGGACTAATCCTTATGTATCACCACAAGCACCGGTTTATAAAAGTATTTTACCATACAGCGGCTCGCATACGGTTTGGAACGGCATCGTACCGGACATCAGCATGCCCGAAGCCCGGAAGGTGTTTTTCGGCGAGTTAGAAAAAGGAAAGATAGATATCGGCATCAGTGGCTATAAAATGGATGAGGTTGACGGAGGCGACAATTATTTATGGCCCGATGTAGCTATTTTTCCATCCGGTCATGCTGCTGAGCAGATGCGTCAAACCTATGGATTGATGATGCAGCGTTATACCAGCGAAATCTACCATCAGCGTAACCAGCGTACATTCGGCCTGGTACGTGCATCAAACGGAGGCGGATCATCATTTCCTTATGTGATTTATAACGATTACTACGATCACCACGACTTTATCACCGCATTGGTAAACAGTGGTTTCGCCGGGGTATTATGGACGCCCGAAGTACGGTCGTCTAAAACAGGAGAGGAGTGGCTGCGCAGATTCCAGTCAAATGTATTTTCTCCTATGGCCATGATCAATGCCTGGGCAAGCGGTACCAAGCCATGGTCGTTTCCCGAAGTTGCTGAACAGGTTAAAGCGATGGCTAACCTGCGGATGCAAATGATGCCGTACTGGTACAGTGAATTTGCAAAGTATCATTTTGAAGGCACCCCGCCTTTCAGGGCCATGTACATGGAAGAAGGTTTTGGAAATTCGGAAGCGAAAACCGAGAAGAAACAACTCAACCTGGAAGAAAACCCCTATGAGGAAGCCACAACCAAAGAAGTTAAAGACCAGTATATGGCCGGCGAATATTTACTGGTGGCTCCCGTATTTGCAGGTGAAACGAGCAGAAAGGTGATCTTACCCAAAGGTAAATGGTACGACTTTTACACCGGGAAGTATGCAGGTGATGGCGAGGTGATCAGCGTTACGCCAGGCCTGGATAAGATCCCTGTTTATGTAAAAGACGGGGGAATTATACCCATGATGCCTGTAATGTTGCACGCGCCGAAAGCAGGGAAGAAGGTTGACCTGGAGATCAGGTATTATGGCAATAAGCCCGGCGCTTATCCATTGTACGACGATGACGGTGAAACATATGATTATGAAAAAGGCAATTATTCATTCCGTAAAATTACCATACTTAAAAAGAATGGGAAATTAATTGGCGCTATCATACCGGCATTAAAAGGTAAACCTGATAATATTGGAAAAGTAACTTTCAAAGCTATGACGGATCAATAAGTTATTAAAATCGATTCCCTGCTGTTTTAACTCGAATGCTGAAGTTTTAAACTCAGCGGATTAGGGTAATTGTCGCTCTGGTCTTCGGCTACATTGTCAAGGCATTTAAAATCCTTTTCAATAAGCAGGTACATTTGGCTGTTATTGCTTTCATAACCAACGCGGTCGGTGCTTGTCCATTCAATGGCCATTGTAACCGGCATATACATAATTATGGTATTATTGCTAAAGCCCGCAGTTAAAAATTCAGTTGCAGAACTTTGTAGTGCATATTTAAATACTTGTGTACCAAAGTTGGTGGTTTCTTCCAGGTATCCGTCCCGGTCAAAATTTTCCACGTCGGTTTTAGTTAAGCGATAGCGTAATGAGTTTCCTTTTATCCTTATTTTCATTTCTTTTAGTTTTTAACATTAACAACATCGCCTATAATAATAATAGCAGGGTAGGTGAGCTGATTATCGGCAGCAATGGATACAAGATCACTCACTTTTCCCTTTGCCGATTTTTGATTGGGTAATGATGCATGCTGAATAATGGCCGTCGGTATATCTCCTTTCCCTGCGTTTATATAGGCCGAAGCAATTTCGGTCAGTTTTTTCATCCCCATATATATAACAACCGTTGCGTTGCTATGCATGGCGCAGGTCAAGTCAGCAGATAGGCTGCCATCTTTCTTAGTTCCGGTAACCATCCAAACACTTTCGCTCACCTGCCTGTGGGTTAAAGGAATGTCTTCCAGCCCGGATGCCTGCATGCTTGTTACGCCGGGAATGTAATGTGTGGTGATACCATGCTGACGGGCGTAAATGATTTCCTCAAACCCGCGACCAAATATAAATGGGTCGCCGCCTTTTAACCTTACCACGTTGCCTTTGGTAAATGCGTAGTGCTTTATTAATTCATGAATTGTTTCTTGCGGGGTATAATCGCCATAAGGTTGCTTGCCAACGTATACCTTTTCACAATCATCCCGGCTTATCGCCAATAATTCCTTGTTAGCCAGGTTGTCATATAATATCACATTTGCCTCCTGTAATACCCTATATCCCTTCATAGTCATCAATTCTGGGTCCCCTGGGCCTGCTCCTAGTACAAAAAGCTCAGGATTTTGTATTTGTTTTTGCATTTTATTAAATTTATGATCAAAAATTAGACTAACAAGCCTTTTTATTTAATTGATTTTGTAAAAATCACAAAATTAGTTGAAAAAATATGCTTAAATAATGATATAAATTATATCAACAGCACTAATTTATGAAAATAACCACTAATAATCATGATTTATTTAATAAAAAAATGAAATTAAATTTCTATTTGATGTTTTTTTGAGTTATAATTGTGATATAAATGAAATCAGGGTCGCAGTTGATTCATTTTTAGTTTGAAAATTGCTTTAACATTTAAAAAATTTCGATATGTCAAAACCAACCATCATTGTTGTTGGCAACGGTATGGTAGGTTATAAGTTTTGTGAGAAACTTTTAGCCAGATCAACACAGTTCCAGATAATTGTTTTTGGCGAAGAGCCGCGTCACGCTTACGACAGGGTACACTTAAGTGAGTACTTCAATGGCAAAACTGCCGATGACCTGTCACTTTCCACCCTGTCATGGTATACAGATAATGGAATTGCTCTACACCTGGATGATCCTATCCAGGAAATCAACCGCACTGAAAAAACGATCCATTCATTAAAAGGCGTTACCCTTAAATATGACTACCTGGTTTTAGCAACCGGTTCTTCGGCATTTGTGCCCGACATTCCGGGTATTGAAAAGGAGGGCGTATTTGTATATCGTACCATTGAAGATCTGGAGTTGATCAAAGCCTGTGCAGTTAATGCAAAATCAGGAGCCGTTATGGGTGGTGGGTTGCTGGGACTGGAGGCTGCTAAGGCTTTAATAGACCTTGGCATTACTGAGACTCACGTTATTGAATTTGCACCACGCCTGATGCCTCGTCAGATAGATTCGGCGGGCAGCAATATGCTGCAAATGAAATTAAGTCAGCTGGGCTTGCATATTCACTTAAATAAAAGCACTGCAGCCATTGCCGGCGATAAAAAAATCCATTCGTTAAAATTCAATGACGATAGTCAGCTTGCGGTAGATATGCTGGTTATATCTGCAGGTATCCGCCCGCGCGATGAACTGGCTAAGCTGGCCGGCTTACATGTTGGAACCCGCGGCGGCATTATCGTGAACGAAAAAATGCAAACCAGCGATGAATGCATTTACGCCATTGGCGAATGTGCTTTATACGAAGGAATGATATATGGCCTGGTTGCTCCGGGCTATGAAATGGCTGATATTGTGGCCGCCCATATAACCGAAGCCGACAAAAGCTTTTACGGCTATGACATGAGCACCAAGCTAAAGCTGATCGGTGTTGATGTAGCCAGCTTTGGGGATGCTTTTATTACAGAGCCTGATTGTCGCACTATTTTATTTGAGGATACTCATAAGGGGATTTACAAGCGCATTAATATTACAAACGATGGCAAGAATCTTTTAGGTGGTATTTTAATTGGCGATGCGGATGCTTATAATATGCTACTGCAAACCGTTAATAATAAAATAGTACTACCACCGGATCCTGAAGATCTGATATTAGGCTCCAGGGGAGGCGAGACAAATGCGGGCGCCGGTGTAATGAGCTTGCCCGATGACGCATTGATCTGTTCATGTGAGGCTGTCACCAAAGGAGCAATCTGTTCAGCCATAAATGAGGGCGGCGTTACCGGCATTGACGGTATGAAAAAATGCACCAAGGCCGGTACTGGCTGCGGTGGTTGCGTGCCATTGGTTAAGGATTTAATTGCCGGCACCATGAAGGCAAATGGTCAGTATATTAAAAATGTCATCTGCGAACATTTCGATTACTCGCGCCAGGAACTGTTTGACCTCGTTAAAATTAACGAACTAAAAAACTACGACCTCGTACTTGACCACTACGGCAAGGGCGATGGCTGCGAGGTTTGCAAACCAGTTGTGGCCAGTATCTTATCCAGCTTATGGAATGATGTCATTGTAAAACAGGAAGCAATACAGGATAGCAACGACCGGTTTTTAGCCAATATTCAAAAAGGCGGGACATATTCTGTCGTGCCCCGCATCCCGGGCGGTGAAATCACACCTGATAAACTGATCGTGATTGGTCAGGTTGCTAAAAAATACGGATTATACACCAAAATAACAGGCGGACAACGTATTGATATGTTTGGCGCACACCTGAGCGACTTGCCTTTAATTTGGGAAGAGCTTATTGACGCCGGATTCGAAAGCGGACACGCATATGGCAAAGCACTTCGTACCGTAAAAAGCTGCGTGGGCAGCACTTGGTGCAGGTTCGGCTTACATGATAGTGTAACTTTTGCCATCGAGGTAGAAGATAGATATAAAGGTATCCGCGCGCCGCACAAAATTAAAGGCGGCGTAAGCGGTTGTGTGCGGGAATGTGCCGAAGCACAATCGAAGGATTTTGGAATTATAGCTACAGAAAAAGGCTGGAATTTATATGTATGCGGCAATGGCGGCTCCAAACCACAGCACGCCCAACTATTAGCTACGGATATTGACAAAGAAACAGTAGTTAAATACCTGGACAGGTTCCTGATGTTCTATATAAAAACCGCAGACCAATTAACACGTACCGCAACCTGGCTTAATAAGCTGGATGGCGGCATGAGTTACCTTAAAAATGTAATAATAAATGACAGTCTCGGACTGGGCGAACAACTGGAAGAGGAAATGCAGGCATTAGTAAATACCTACCACTGCGAGTGGAAAGAAGCCGTTAATAGCCCCGCCTTACGCAAACGTTTTGCTCACTTTATTAATGCCCCCGACGAAAAAGACCCCAATGCTCAATTTGAGCCGATGCGCGAGCAGGTGCGCGCCAAAGAGTGGTAGATTTTAGGCTGAAAAATTCAAAACTCTTAGCCTAAGAAGAATTAACTATTGATCAAAAGAAAACACAATGGAAGCAGCAATAGCAACACAATGGATTATGGCTTGTCATGTTGATGATGTGCCGGAAAATGGCGGGTCATGTATTAAACATGGCGATGAGCAGATAGCGATATTTAACTTTTCCCGCCGCAATGAGTGGTATGCTACTCAAAATCTTTGTCCGCATAAACAACAAATGGCTATATCGCGCGGGATGATAGGTAGTGCAGGTGAAACCTGCGAACCCAAAGTAGCCTGCCCGTTTCATAAAAAAACATTTTCATTACTTACAGGCGAATGCCTGGGCGAAGAAGAACTGGCTATAAAAACTTATCCTGTAAAAATAGCAGATGGGAAAGTTTTCATAGGAGTATATTAAGTGGATTTGCTTGCACGAAAGATAAGGCCGGAAGGCACTTCTATAAAAAAGACCAAGCACCATTGCCAAAAAGAGCAGTGGTGCTTTTTTTATGCGTGAGATTTTGTCTTATAAAGAAAAAGAAAAAAGATTATCAGATTTTAAAATACATCTTTTGGAAACGAATATAACCGGGTTACTGTGTAGTTTCTACACCATCTATTAAGATAATTTCAACGCATGTGATTTTTCCGATATTTTAAATTGGAATTTTAGGATATTTTGCAATTTAAAACTGGTTTTATTTCGTCATGACCGAAATTATTTCCCATAAATAACTGCTTTTGTTATTTGAAAATAATTTTCAATGAATATATTGGTTTCAAATGCAATATTTTGATATTAAAAAATTGTTAAAAATGCATTTATGCTGTTTTTGACTGTTTACAATTTGAATTTTTATTAAAAAAATTAGTTTTTAATGATTTTAATCATAAAAATTCATTTTAAAATTCGATTATTTGCATACAATCATTAAATAAGTTATATTTATAGTAATTAAACAGGGAAATAAATCAAAAAAACTGAGCCTATGGTGAAAAACCAAAAATGAATAAAAAAACCCTGCCGGGAGGTCGCATTCCCAGACAGGGTCAAATAGTTTTTAATCGCTTTAACAAATAAAAAACCATTTCAAATGTACAAAAATGTATCTAATCAATACACTATTGGAAAAATTCTATTAATTATATCATGTTTTGTTTCTTATAATGCCTCTGCGCAGCTCACTTTAACTGGCCAGATCAAAACAAGGGGCGAATTACGTGATGGTTATGGAACTTTAGAACCGATAGGTAACAAAAATGCAGCCTTTGTGTCACAACGAACGCGGCTCACCTTCAATTACAAAAGCAGCAAGCTTATTTTTCAAACATCTGTACAAGATGTTAGGCTTTGGGGCCAGGATGCCTCAACCATTACTGTTAATGACGGAAGTCGCCTAAGCCTGCACGAAGCCTGGGCCGAACTAATCCTCTCCAACAAAAAAGACACTTCCTTTAAAAAATCCCCTTTTGATTATTTTGCAGTAAAAATTGGCCGGCAGGAGATCAGCTATGATGATGAGCGTTTGCTTGGTGCTACCGATTGGATCCAGCAAGCCCGCCGTCACGACGCTATCGTATTTAAACTGCTGCAAAGTGGCTGGCAGGTTGATCTCGGCGCAGCCTTTAATCAAAGTTCTGATGCTATTAACTATAATGGCACCTATTATACTCCTGCTAATGTGCCAGCTACAGTAAAGGATAGCAAAGGCAATTTGGCCAATACCCCCGCCGGACTTATTCCACTGGTGAATGCTTCAGGCATCAGTACTAAAACCGGTAACCCTTCATTTTTAAATCCGCCCGGCACTAACGGGCAAAACCAAAACTATAAAGCTCTTGAATATCTCTACTTTGCTAAAAAAATTAATAAAACTAAAATAACCGGTCTTTTCCTGGCCGATCAGTTTGCTAAATACAAGCTCGATTCGGTAAAAAACACATCGGGCGAAGACGTTGGTTACATATATGGCCGCCGGTATAACCAGCCGGGTGTTAATACCCGCTATACCACCGGGTTGCTCCTTAACCCTGTTTTCGGCAGTAAAGATGAATGGGCCGCTACTGGTGGTTTTTACTACCAGGGTGGGCATGACCGCGATGGCGCTGAGTTGAGTGCTTATACTTATACCGCATCTTTATCATACAAAAGCAGCAACCTGACTTATATAGCTGGCTGGGATTATCTGTCAGGAAACGATGCGTTATCTGCCTCAAAAACCAACCACCGGTTTGATCCATTGTATGGCACACCGCACAAGTTCTGGGGGTATATGGATTATTTCTACGCCGGTAGCGGATCTCCAACCGGAGGTTTGAGTAATCCTTATATTAAAATCAAATATCTATCAGATAATAAGCGACTTAGCACAGAATTATCCAACCATTACTTCTTACTGGCTAAAGACCAGAAAGGGACTGATGGACAAGCTATCGATAAATACCTGGGTACCGAGTTTGATTTAATCAATAACTATAAACTCAACAAATTCACCGCCGTTGAACTGGGGCTATCATATATGGCTGCAACCCACAGTATGGAATATGCTAAAGCTTTAACGCCGGATACCAACAAGCTACACCCGTTTTGGGCATACCTGCAGCTTAATATCAAACCCGAGTTTTTGAACAAGTAATACGTAAGCTGAAAGCTTAAGGCAAAAAGCCTAAAGCTAAAAACGCTAAGAGAATCATAATATAAACAAAAGCTTTCAGCCTTAGGCTTTGAGCTCTAAGCTTAAAAAAATGGAAAAACAACTTACCAAACTCAATATATTTTCACTTAAGGGCGTTCAAATGCGCACCTTCCATATTACCTGGCTCATGTTTTTTGTGTGCTTTTTCGGTTGGTTTGGTCTGGCGCCATTAATGCCAACCATCCGCGCCGAACTGCATTTAAGTAAAGGCCAGGTAGGAAATACCATCATTGCATCGGTAGCAGCAACAATTATAGCCCGCCTCATTATAGGTAAACTTTGTGATACCTGGGGCCCGCGCAAAACAGCGGTCAGATTATTAATTATTGGGTCGTTACCTGTATTTTTAGTAGGACTGGCTCATGATTATACCTCATTTTTATTGTTTCGCCTGGCTATTGGTGTAATAGGTTCATCGTTTGTAATTACCCAGTTTCATACATCAATGATGTTTGCGCCTAATATCAAGGGTACAGCCAACGCAGTAACCGGCGGCTGGGGCAACCTTGGTGGTGGTGTAACCAATATGGTAATGCCTTTAATATTTGCCGCTATAGTAGGTGCCGGATTTACCAAGGCCGAAGCATGGAGATACGCCATGATAGTTCCCGGTGTGCTGATGCTGGTAATTGCCTTTGTATACTGGAAATTTACCAAAGACACGCCTAATGGCAACTATGATGAAGTAGGCTACGCCAAAACCAATCCATCCAAAACAGATTGGTCAATATTAGCCGACTGGCGCGTTTGGGCCCTTACCATGGCTTACGCTATGTGCTTTGGTATGGAGATCACTTTTGATAACGTAGCTTCATTACATTTTGTAGATACTTTTCACCTGTCGCAAAGTTCGGCTGGTTTCTGGGCAGGCATATTCGGTTTCATGAACATCTTTGCCCGTGCCTTAGGCGGTATTGTGTCTGATAAGGTTGGCGGCAAATTCGGTATGCGTGGCAAAGGCTTGCTTTTGGCTGGCGTGCTGCTGCTGGAGGGTATTGGTCTTATCCTGTTCGCTCAATCGGGTAGCCTGGCAATAGCTATTATTTCCATGCTTTCATTCGCACTGTTCCTCAAAATGTCAAACGGCGCTACTTACGGTATAGTACCTTTCATCAACAGTAAAAATGTAGGAATGGTAAGCGGTATTGTAGGTGCCGGTGGCAACCTTGGCGGGATGCTGTTCGGGTTTCTTTTCAAATCGGAGCATATTACTTATGTACAAGCATTTACCTACATCGGTATAACCGTTATGGTAGTATCCGCAATTGTGCTGATCACCCGTTTTCAAAAACAGGCCGAACCGCAAACAGTAGACGAACCAGCTTTAGCCTTAGGAGCTTAAAGCCAAAGGCTGAAAGCAAAAAGCAATAGAAAATAACAACATAAATATAAAAAGAGCTTTCGGCTTTCAGCCTTAAGCTTTTAGCTTGAACAATGTCTAACAAACGCCCTCAAAATACATTTAAAAGCACCTGCTGCTACTGCGGGGTAGGTTGCGGCGTGGTAATAAATAAAGAAAAAAACGGTAGTATCACGCTTGAGGGCGATAAGGACTATCCCGTAAATAAGGGAATGCTGTGTAGTAAAGGTCTTAACCTGCACTATACGGCCAATGATAAAACAGACAGGCTGCTGTACCCTCAAATGCGTTATAACAAAAGCATGCCCATGCAAAGGGTAAGCTGGGATGATGCATTGGAGCGCACAGCAGCCATTTTTAAAACCTTCATCAATAAATACGGGCCGGATTCGGTGGCGTTTTATGCATCAGGCCAGTGCCTAACCGAGGAGTATTATGTTGTAAATAAGCTAATTAAGGGTTTTATCGGTAGTAATAATATCGATACTAATTCGCGGTTGTGCATGAGCAGTGCGGTTGCTGCCTATAAAATTGCTTTGGGTGAGGATACCGTACCTGTTTGCTATGATGATATTGAGCTGGCCGATTGTTTTTATGTTACCGGGGCTAACCCGGCCTGGTGCCATCCTATTTTATGGCGAAGGGTTGAGGCTCATAAAACGGCCAACCCTAATGTAAAGATCATTGTGGTTGATCCGCGGGTTACAGATACCTGCAGCACTGCCGATCTGCACCTGCAATTAAATCCGGGCACCGATATTACACTGAACCATGCTATTGGCAGGGTATTAATCGAGAACGGAGACATTGACGTTGATTTCGTAACCAAGCATGCCGATGGCTTTGAGCAGTATAGCAAACTGGTATTTGAACGCACCCTGGCCGAATCAGCTGCTATTTGTGGGGTAAGCGAAAGCAATATCCGTCTTGCTGCCAAGTATATCGGTGAGGCAAAAGGCTTTATTTCGATGTGGACAATGGGCTTAAACCAAAGTTCGGTTGGCGTAAATAAAAATTTAAGCCTCCTGAACCTTAGTTTAATAACCGGACATATTGGTAAACCGGGCTCAGGGCCGCTGTCATTAACCGGGCAGCCAAATGCTATGGGCGGGCGCGAAGTGGGAGGGCTTGCTAACCTTTTACCGGCCCATCGTGTATTAACTAACCCGGCAGACAGGGCAGAGGTGCAAAAGTTTTGGGGTGGGACTGAAATAGCCGCCCAACCCGGGCTTACTGCCACCGAAATGTTTGAAGCGCTGAATGATGGCCGCCTCAAAGCCATCTGGATCATGTGTACCAATCCGCTAACCAGTTTGCCAAATGTACGCCTGGCTGAAGAAGCCCTGAAAAAAGCAAAGTTTGTTGTAGTTCAGGAGATCAGCAATAAGCCTGAAACTTTAGCTTATGCCGATGTGATCCTCCCGGCGGCCGCATGGGCCGAAAAAGAGGGGACGATGACCAATTCTGAAAGGCGCATCAGTTATTTGAGTAAAGTACTTGATCCACCAGGCGAAGCTATGCCGGATAGTGAGATTATTTGCCGTTTTGCGCAAAAAATGGGGTATAAAGGCTTCGATTTTAAAAATGCAGCCGAAATTTATGCCGAGCATGCTAAACTAACCTGCAAAACCAATATTGATATCAGCGGGCTCACTCATGAAACCATTATACAACAGCGGTCGGTGCAATGGCCTTACAAAAAGCGCAATGCAGTAATAGGGACGCCCCGTTTATTTACCGACAAGCAGTTTTATACCACAACTGGCAACGCGCAGATCAGTGCGGTACCAGATAACCATACCAGCGAAGTTACTGACGGTGATTATCCTTTTATCCTCACCACCGGCCGGATCCGTGATCAATGGCACACCATGAGCAAAACCGGTAAGGTGAACAAGCTTAACCAGCATATCAAGGAATCATTTGTTGAGATCAATCCGATTGATGCTGCTGCTTTAGAGATCAGGGAGGGCGATGTTACCGTTATCACCTCACGCAGGGGAGAAGCAAGGGTAAAGGCCAAAATTACGGAGCAAATAAAACAGGGCGTTATTTTTGTGCCGATGCATTGGGGCAAAATCCTGAACAATGATCTGCACCGCATTAACAACGTTACCAATGATGCCGTAGACCCAATATCCAAAGAACCGGATTTTAAATATTGCGCGGTAAAGGTTGAGAAATATAAAAAACCTTTTCAAAAAATTGTGGTTGTTGGCGCCGGAGCCGGTGCGCATGGCTTCGTTCGGTCTTACAGGGAGCTGAACGAGGATGATGAGATCACCATTTTCAGTAAAGAGGATCATCCTTTTTATAACCGCGTTATGCTGCCCGACTATATCAGCGGAGAGCAGCGCTGGGAGCAACTGGTAAAAATGACCGATGAAGAAGAACCCGAACTTAAAATAAGATTATTACGTGGCGTAAGCATCGAAAAGATAGACCGCGCCAATAAATATGTGCTGGACAGCAGAGGCATAAAAACATATTACGATGTGTTGCTACTGGCCACCGGCAGCAGGGCAGCCATTCCTAAAAACGTACCATCGCTGCCAGGTATCTTCAGTATGCGCAGCCGTAATGATGCCGATAATTTTAAAAAGCATGTGCCCAAAAACGGCCACGTGGTTATTGTTGGTGGGGGCTTGTTAGGGTTGGAGATGGCAGCTTCATTACGCGAAATAGGGATTACCATCACTATTATCCAGCGCACGTCAAGGTTTTTAAACCGCCAATTGGATGAGTTAGGCAGCAGGCTATTACACGAAGAAATGGTTGACCAGGGCTGCGACATCTTTTATGATGACGAAGTTCAGCTATTTTACGGTCGCAGTAAGCTTACCGGTATCGGCTTAAAAAGCGGCCGGAAAATTGACTGTGACGCTATGATCCTGGCTATCGGCACCACGCCAAACCTCGAAATTGCGAAGGATTGCGGCCTTGAAATTAAGCGTGGTGTAATTGTAAACGAACGCATGCTTACCAGCGACCCAAACATTTACGCCATTGGCGAAATAGCTGAATTTAACGGCACGCTATATGGCATAACCGCTGCAGCAGAGCAGCAAGCCGCTGTTGTTGCCGGATATATGAATGGCGACATAGCCAGTTACTACAAGGGGAGTTTGTTCATGAACATCATAAAAATTCATGGCTTTGATCTGTGCAGTATTGGCTTTTCTGATTGCCCTAATGATAAAGACTACGAAGAAATTATATTTATAGACAAGGCCAAGCGCTATTATAAAAAATGCATTATTCACCAGGATAGGTTAGTAGGCACCATTTTAATTGGCGATAAAGGCGAGTTTCAGGAGTTTAGAGAGTTAATAGCCAACAGAACCGAACTAAGCGATAAGCGCCTTAAATTACTTCGCAGCGGCAAAACAGCTGAGCCTGTTTTGGGCAAACTGGTTTGCAGCTGCAATAACGTAGGGGCCGATAATATCCGCAATAAAGTGGCAAGCGGGTGTACGCAACTGGCTGATGTTTGCAGCCAGACCGGCGCCGGAACCGGCTGTGGATCATGCAGACCCGAAGTAAAACGACTGCTTGAAGAGGTACTTGAACAACAATTGTTAAAAGCTTGAACCAATGGACAATAAGCAACTGATCAAGATAAACCTGCCGGGTGGTGTAACCTCTGCCGGTGATTTTTATGAGATGCTCATCATTGCGCAAAACGCAGGCGCAAAACAGGTGCGCTTTGGAAACCGGCAACAGCTTTATTTTGAAGTTGAAGAAACTCAACTGGAGGACCTGGAATTTGACATGTTAGGTGCAGGCATCGACCATGAAATTAACCAGGATGCTTATCCTAACATCACCAGCTCGTACATTGCCGATGGTATTTTTAACCAGGAGAACTGGCTCAAAGAGGGGGTTTACAAAGACATTTTCGATCTGTTTGATTATCAGCCAGAAATTAAAATAAACCTGATTGACAGTAACCAAACTTTTGCCCCGTTTTTTACCGGCAACCTTAACTTCATTTCTTCGCCGGTAAGTAATTACTGGTACCTGTATATCCGGTTCCCTAAAACCAATATCCTGTATTGCTGGCCGGTGCTGGTTTACTCGGATGATATTCCCGCCATTGGCAAAGCGATACAGCAAGTAATATTTGCTAACAAAAAGTTATTTTACGACCAGGTTGAAATTAATCCTGAAGAACTTTACGCGTTGGTTACTGCCGGTCACCAGTTTGTGATCCAGGAAATTGATCAGCCGCTTGCCATTCCTGAATTTCAACTACCATACTATGAGGGCTTTAACAAACAGGGTAATAAATACTGGCTGGGTATTTACAGGCGCCATGAGCTTTTTGACATTGAATTTTTGAAAGATATTTGCAACCTGTGCATGCAAACAAGGGTAGGGCAGTTATACATCAGCCCATGGAAATCTCTGCTTATCAAAAATATTGAGACCAGGAACCGGCCGCTGTGGGGCAATCTGCTTAATAAGTACCGGGTAAATATCAGGCATGCTTCAAATGAGCTTAACTGGCAGGTTGAAGACCTTTGCAGCCCCTGCCTTGAGCTTAAACAACAACTGGTACGCGAGTTTGAAGAGGCCGACCTGCGTACTTATGGCCTTAGTTTTGCCATAAAGCGATCTCCTAAATCAGGTATTTACGGTTCTGTTATGATCCGCGCGCGGATGCCCGACGAATTTGAAATTGTACATACCCGTGATTTCAACCATAATACCCGCGAATTTGTAATATATAAACAAGGTGTTGCAAAAGCAGATCTAAGCAGGCATCTGACTGCACTTTGTGATATTTTTTACGAACAGCAAAGCAATAACCAATCGCCTTTGCAGGTAAATAAAAGCAATATTGAGGTTAAATCATCCAACCCAAAAACTGTTCATCAATGCAAAAGCTGCTTCACCATTTATGATGAGCTGTATGGAGATATTTTTAACCAAATAGCCCCGGGAGTACCTTTTGTAACCCTGGGTGATTATGAATGCCCAACCTGTGGCGCTGAAAAGGAAAATTTTGCCGAACTGATATATCAGACTGATTAATTAGCCTTACCCAAAGAGGCTGTATCATAAATTAAATTGACCGCCGTGGGTGTTGTGTTATCTATGAATTGAAATTTAGCTGATAATATACAAAAGAGGGGTTAACACATTTTGAGCCTAAATAACATTTAATTATATGATTATAAGTCATATATGTAATGTTAACCCTGAATTGTGTTAACCCTGTTAACCCCCTTGACCCGTCCTAAATAGCTATACAGATTTGTGAGTAAATCCTATTCCAACTATACAAGATTCTCTTTTGTTAGTAGAGCCAACCCAAAACTATATATCGCTTAAGTATCTGAATAAGTCAAAAAAGAGGCTGATCGTATTTACGATACAGCCTGCTTAAAAACGCTGCTTTCAAGTCTCCCGTTTCTGGGGAGACTTAGAGGGGGGCTAATTCCTTAGAATCCCCCTATGACGTAATTTTATTTAATTTACTTTGCCGGAGTTATAATGATATTCCTGTAATCAATAGGTCCATGATCACCCTGAATCAGCAGCGGGCCGGGTTCGCCTTCTTTGCTGTCGATCGCACCGCCGGTAATACCGGGGATCTCCTGCCGACATATTACCATAGTACCATTGGCTACAATGGTAACTAAGCGCCCAACCAGTGTAATATCATAGGATTGCCACTCGCCTGCGTTTTTTGCCATCATTTTGTTAGGAGGCAGGAAACCATAAATAGCACTGAACTGATTGTTGATCGGTTCCGGCTCGCCGGTTTTGGTATCAATTACCTGTACCTCGTAACGGCCTCTCAGGTAAACGCCACTATTGCTGCCTTTTTGATAACGAAATTCGATATGTAATTTAAAATCGCCGAATTTTTGATCGGTAATAAGATTTGCGCCGGAATGCTTGCTTCTCAAAATACCCGATTCAACCACCCATTGGTTTTTGCCGTCGGTATGCCAGCCTTTGGTATCTTTACCGTTGAACAGTTTAACAGGCTTGCCCCAAACTGGTGCCTTTGCCCTTACCATTAAAGGTGCCCTTACACCGGTGAAGTGGTAGGTAACCCCATCTGTATAAACCATTGTACCTGATAGCTCTTCACCTTTAAGCTCAAATTCAAAATCCATGTTCCGGTTTCCTTCTTCCCATTGTGGTGGGATAGAAAAGCTGTACTTTCCATCATGTGGTTTAACCTCCGATATAGGGCGTGCACTGCCAAAAGCATAGGTAAAACGGCCGATCAGGGTATGGGTGCCTGATTTTTGAACTTCCAGCCATGAAGGCAGGCTTTTACCGCCTTTGTCGATAATTATATCCCATCT
This sequence comes from Mucilaginibacter sp. P4_A11, assembly GCF_056402535.1. NCBI lineage: Bacteria > Pseudomonadati > Bacteroidota > Sphingobacteriia > Sphingobacteriales > Sphingobacteriaceae > Mucilaginibacter > Mucilaginibacter sp. P4_A11. The sequence continues at coordinate 76,417 of NZ_JBFUHE010000018.1, read as the reverse complement.
TCCGATAACAGCAGGGTCTTTTACTTGCTGGGCCCTGGCTCCTGAAATTATTAAAAGCAGCAATCCGGCTATAAGCTGTATGCGGATAAGTCTGCGGGTTAGGCTTTGGTTGGTGATAGTTTGGTTTCTCATAATAATTTAAATCTACAAACTATCATCCAATATTTGATTAAACCGTTGTTTTTTGTAAAAGCCATGCAGGTCTGTTTGTCAATAGATTAGTGATCATTTGTTGCGCGTTGGCGAAGGATATACAAGGTTTATTTTTTGCCGATGTCAACGACGGCTCAAATCAGCTGAAGTTTTATTGAAAACAGCGGAGAGTTAAGGAACCATTGTGCTAAATAGTTTCTCGATTAATACCTGGCTTTACCTCAGCAAAAGATCACCAAAAACACCAGACCAACTATTCCGAAAGGCAATTGGTCTGGTGTCCCTAACCGGTAATTAGATTACTTTTTATCCATTTTTTCAAGCAACGCCAAAATTTTGTCAAGCTTATCAACTTCAATAGCGTTCAAGCGTAATTGTAACTCTTCAATTTCCCTTTTAGCCTCAACATTGGTTCGGAAATCCTCATTGGCCTGCGCCCGGTCGCGTTCATTCTGCCGGTTTTGGGCCATCATAATAATTGGGGCAGCATACGCAGCCTGGGTCGAAAACAATAAATTCAATAAAATGTAAGGGTAGGGGTCCCAATGGCCAACAAAGGCCACAACATTTAGCGCCATCCACAATACAACAATTAAAGTTTGAATGATGATGAACCGCCATGAGCCCATGCCGGCTGCTACAGAGTCGGCCAAGCGCTGACCAAAGTTCATCGATTCGATATGCCTTTGATACCAGTTTTTTTTATTGTTTGACATTTTTAAGAATTAAGATTTAATATAATAAATATATAAAATTAATTATGAGGGCCGCTTTTATCACACTGAGCACTCTTTGCTGAGGGTGAAAAGTTTCATTTCAGTTTAAATACTCAACTGGTAACCAAATATTACTATCCACATCTCCAAATCTCTGTAACTTTAAAATACATACTACTATGTTAGATAGCCAAGAACATACACCTCAGTACTGGCTCACACGCTTTGTGCTCCTGCGCCTGTTGGGCGCAGTTTATGCGGTGGCATTTCTGGTGGCTATCAACCAGGTACTGCCACTGATCGGTTCACATGGATTGTTACCGGTAGATAATTACCTGCATCAAGTAAGCACGGCACTGGGTTCAAAGGGAGCGGCTTTCTTTCGGTTGCCTTCGCTGTTTTGGTTCTGGCACTCAGATACAGCATTGCTGTTGGTTTCATGGGGCGGTTTAATCTTATCATTAATTGTTGTAGCCGGTTATGCCAATGCGCTTTCAATGGGTGTGTTGTGGGTATTATATCTCTCCCTTGTACACGTTGGGCAGGACTGGTACGGTTACGGCTGGGAGATCCAGCTTACTGAGACTGGTTTTCTTGCTATCTTTTTGTGCCCGCTGCTGGATATGAGGCCTTTTCCCAAACGTCCGCCGCCTTTGCTCATCATTATTCTATTTCGATGGCTCATCTTCCGGGTGATGTTCGGTGCGGGAATGATCAAGTACCGTGGTGATGCCGTGTGGCGCAATGGAAAGGCATTGTATTATTATTTTGAAACCCAGCCAATACCGGGGCCGCTTAGCCGCTTGTTCCACTTTTTGCCACATACCCTGTTACGGTTAGGTGTCTGGTTCAACTGGCTGGCAGAACTGTTAGCACCCTGGTTTGTGTTTGGTCCGCGCTGGGGCAGGCATATTGCCGGCACCCTCATCATTCTGTTCCAACTGGCAATCATCCTGAGTGGGAATCTTTCTTTTTTGAATTGGCTTACCATTGTACCTGCGCTGGCTTGTATGGATGATAGTTTCTGGGCCAAAATTTTACCGGGCGTGCTTGTACGCAAGGCTGCGAAGGCTGCACAGGAAGCAGAGTTTTCTACACCCATGCTATACACCGCGATAATAGTGACTTGCATTGTGGGGATGCTTAGTTTTCAGCCGGCGCTCAATCTCTTATCATCTAAACAAATTATGAATACCTCGTTCGATCCGTTAGATCTCGTCAATACTTACGGGGCATTTGGCAGCGTAGGGCAGGAACGTTATAACGTAGTTTTTGAAGGGACAAGAGACCTCAATCCTGATAGCGCCAACTGGAAAGCTTATCCTTATAAAGGCTTACCTGTGGCGCCGGGCCAGCCGCCGCACCAGGTAGCACCTTACCAATTGCGATTGGACTGGCAAATGTGGTTTGCGGCAATGTCTACAGCCGATCAGTATCCATGGACATATCACCTGGCCTGGAAGCTGCTGCATAATGATCCTGGTGTACTTGGTTTATTTGCAGGCAATCCATTTCCGGGAGAACCGCCGCGTTACATCCGTGCTGTTATTTACCGTTACCGCTTTGCCCGTCCCGGACACAATGGCGACCCTTATTGGGAACGGGAAAAATTAGGGTTATGGCTGCCCGTGCTTTCCACTCAAAACCCGCGATTTGTTGCATACCTCAAAGGTCAGGGTTGGTTGTAGACTACTGCATTTTGATAAGACAGCCTAAAAACAATGGATTGTCACTAACAAAGTACATTCTCGCAAACGATATTAAGATAGCTTTGTATAGTACACGTAGTATATTTAAAGAGCTATTTAGCAATGACAATCAATCGGTTGATAAAAAAGGTCTGGGTCTGCTTTAATGTTATTGCTTTATTTGCCGTAGCATATTTTATGTTTCCGCAATGTGTGCTGGCGCAAACCGGAACCGCATTTGTTTTTAAACTTGATGGCAGAGCAAAAACCAGTGCAGGTGTATATTCAAAAGACGGAACCCTGATACGTACACTTTGGAGCGGTGTAACCTATAATGCCGGTACTCATCAATTTACCTGGGATGGTATTGATGACGATGGCCGCCTTGCTGCAAACAACAACTACGAGGTTAAAGTATTGTCGAACAATGTGAAATATAAGTGGGAAGGAGTGATCGGCAATACATCTGATTCTCTTAGCGGGGCATCAGTTCACCATGCTATTGAGCGGATGTACGGCATGGCCATTAGTGGGAACAATGCCTATTTTGCGGTAGGGTATAATGAACAGAGCGGCAGCACTTATAAATTTAATATCCGCAATCCTCAAAAAAAGACAACAATATTGGGTAAAGGGTTAACCGTTAGATACGTGGCTACAGATGGCGTAAATGTTTACTGGGCAGGTAACGATGCTAGTGTGGTTAATAACTGGATGGTGTTTGGCACCAAAGTAGTCGATGATGCGGAGGTCAGTTTTTCCAGCGGCCAACCCGCAAACACCAAATATGGGCGTAAATATAAAAGCGCCATAGATATTGTAAATAACGGCAGGTCCGAGATCTCGGGACTTGCCGTCCAAAAGCATGGCAGGTATCTTTTTGTAGCCCATAAAAATTTGAATGAATTGCATGTACTTGATAAAACAACCGGAGCTCTGGTACAAAAACTATCATTTGATACACCGTTAAATATAGCAGCAGCCGACGAGGGACATATTTGGCTCATCTATGCTAAAAATGGTAAGCGAATTATAGAGAAATTCGCTGTCGATGCCGGCGGAAAATTAAATTCATCAAACGTTACACCAACCGGATTGCTCTATCCGCTTGCACTGGCAGTAAGCCCAAACGGTAAAACCCTCCTGGTTGCCGATGGAGATGATAGTCAGCAGCTAAAAGCATTCGATGCCAGTAATGGTAAATCATTGTGGACGTATGGTGTTGCCGGTGGTTATGCAACCGATCCCAATGTGCGTAACGATAAGTTCTATTTCAATGAAGCTAAAGGCCCCGGCACTTTTATTGCCTTTCAGCCCGATGGTAGTTTTTGGGTGGAAGATGCCGGTAACTCAAGGGCACAGCATTTTGCAGCCGACCAAAAATTTATTGATCGGATCATGTTCCTGCAAACATCGTATAGCTCTTTTGTTGATGGAAATGATCCGTCGCGCGTGTTTTCCGATTATCTTGAATTTAAGGTGGATTATAGTAAGCCACTTGCGGCTAATAATGGTTCATGGCAACTGGTGCGTAACTGGGGGTACAACATACCGGCGGAGTACGATGATAAATACAACAGGCTTAGAGGAGTTGCAACTTTAAGCAATGGTAAAACATATGCCTTGCTGATGCATAGGATCAAGTCGTTCTTGAGCTGGAAATTGGTCGAGCTGCCAAAAACAGGGCCTTTGCGAATAACCGGCGTTGATATCCCAACGGATAATACACAGCTATATCCGGATGGCTCGCTTTATAAGGTTTCAACGTTCAGGGTTGGTATGCCAACTGTTTTTACAAAAAAAACGCTTTGGAAATTCACGCCGGATAACGATCCTATCTGGAACCCAGAAACTACTATTGCCCAAACCCAACCGGCAGAATCAACAGATCCCGGCTATCATGGCAATAATACGTTGTTGAAATCGGGCGAAGTTACCTCTTCCGGGGTTATTTCATTATTTGATGGTACCATTGCCAACTGCTGGCATCTTGCTGGAATAAAAATCGGCGGCAAAAAGTTGCTGTGGCGAACAGCTATGAGCACAACAACACAATATTGGGGGCCATTCCCATCGGATGGAACTTTTGATATCGGTAACCATACCAATTATCCCGGCTGTATCGCTATGGTAAGCGGGCGCAGTATTTTTTGGGGATATCATGGTGAGTTTTGGAAAAACAGTGAGGTAAACAAATGGACACAGGTTTATGACGATGGTTTATTTATTGGCCAGTTTGGCGTAGCCGGCCCCGAAGCGGGAAACGTTGAAGCAACCCCCGAGATGGCAGGTAACTGTTTTGCTGCGTCTGTGGTGAAGTTACCTAATGGTGATACCTATCTGTACCATAATGATGAGAGTTTGCATGGCGGGGTGCATAGATGGAAGATCAGCGGGTTAACAACCATAAAAGAGCAGGTTATCCCTATCAATTTAGCTGTTAATACCCATGGCTTTTCTACTAAAAATATAACGACCGCCACTGGTTCATCGCTTAGTTATAACGGTTTTATAAGCCCCTTATACTCTGAGCAATACGAGTTCTTTTTAAAAGGCGACCTTATTGCCGATTGCAGATTATGGGTGGACGGGAAATTATTAGCTCCCCAAAATGGCAATCCCCGGATTGTTTTAGAAAAGGGGATACGTTACGCAGTACGTCTGGAATGCCCGGCAGGAGTGGTTTTAAACAAGTCTGCCCAGCTTTATTGGAAAAGTGCCGGCCAGCTTGAACAGGTAATTCCTCAGGAACAGCTTTATAATTTGAAACCATCAATTGTATCATCAACCATCCAACTTATGGACGACCTGCCATATAACAGCACACTCGAAAATAACCGCTACGGATGGAAGCGGCAACCGGCGCTGGACGATAGCACAAATAAGTACACCCAATGGTGGAATGTGCATACCAATATTAAAACGTACCGCAAAACCATCCCCGACATCTACGTCGACTACAGGCAGCAAAATAAACAGGCCGTTTTAAGCCGGGAACTCGGTAACCAGGCTAACCTTGCTTCCTGGACATTATCGGGAATTGTTAATTATACCCAAAACTGTGTCAACGTTGGTGCAGGCAACAGCTTTGATGAAAAGAATGGGGTTTACATGGAGGTATTGGATAAGTCGCAAAAAGTAATAGCGCGAATGCTTTTACATGCTGCCTATTACCGCGGCGATGTAAGTTTGTTAGTAAATGAAACCCCTGTTTATAAGCTAAAATACGATAGTATAATAAAGTTGGGGGATAGCTGGCCACGCTTTATCATAAAAATGACTAACAACCGCTTGCAGGCTGCTTACGGCAATAACAAACTGCTGGAAATTCCAATCCTGGATAAAAAAGCTGATCTTAAAAGCCCGGCATCTGTACGTTTAGTTTGCTCATCATTAAATAAAAAGGGAGGATATACTTTAGGATTGGATGCATGGAAATTTGAGAAGAAATAGGGATAGCACTGTTCAACCTCAATTTTTGATTCAATTTAAAATTTGAGCTTATAATAAAAAGGCGGCACCCGCATCGGATACCGCCTTGATCTGGCTCACTTTAATTTAAAATCAATAGCCTGGGTTTTGCTTAAATTGAGGATTAACATTCATGATATCCCGCCCTATAGGAAATATCTCTGTGTGTTTATCTCCGTCAGGTTTTTTATCCCACCAGGTTCCGGTATTAAATACGCCCCAGCGAATCAGGTCTGTACGCCTGCGGTTTTCTCCGATAAATTCCCTGCACCATTCATCCAGCATTTCCTGGTCCGTGAGCTGACTACCATCCAGTGTATACAAACTCGTTGATCCTGAAGGATAATTACGTTGCCTTACCTTATTTAGATAATTGGCCGCGCCGGCTTTATCACCGGCCCTGTAACGGCACTCGGCCAGGTTATAATAGATCTCCGAAAGACGGATCTCGGCATAGGCAGAAGTGATCCGGTTTGGATCTGGCGTAGGGTAAAACGGATATTTTACCAGGAACACGCCCGAATTGTGATCAGCATGGTTCATATCCGATTCCTTATCGGATATCTTTGTTCCGGGTTTTGCGCCAAGGAACATGCCAACCTGATCGCGGATGAACAGCGGATAAGGGCCTTTGTTTCCTTTTACTGTGTCGGTGCGCGTTACGCCATTTACAATATGGGAGTAGGGCAGGTAACCATACAAAAACATACCTTCGCGTTTACTGTTGCCCAGGTTGCGATATTTTTTCAACCGCAGATCGTCAGGGTATTTCTGGAACTTTACAAAGGGTTTGCCTAATTGGGATGTATATTCCACGCTATCTACATCGCGCCCTGGTTGTAACGCGTAACGTGGGTTTGACTGACCTAAATCAGTAAAGCCACAATATAACGGTGCTGCATCATACGTCATCCCCCAAAAAAACATACCGCCGTCATACTGCCAGTGTGTTCGGGCGAGGGTTCCGGGAAATCCGTAGATAACCTCTGAATTGAGTGTAGTATTGGTATAATCAAAAGGAGCATCCCAGCGGGTATCAAGTTGATAAGCACCATATTTGCCGCTGATAATGTCCCGGCAAACGGCCTCGCATTCGATATATTTCTCTGTACCGATATAAACTTTGGCGTTGAGGTACAACCGAGCCAGCAAAGCGGCGGCACTCGCTTTTGTCCAACGTCCAATGCCGCTGGCGCCAAGCTGTTCACGCGTAGGCAGCCCATCGATAGCCCCCTTCAGTTCCGATTCTATAAAATTAAAGGTTTCCTGCGGAGTAGATTGTGCCTTGCCTTGAGTAGAATTTTTCACATCGGTAACAATCTCAATATTGCGATAAAAGTCAAACGCCCGCAGGTAAAACCATGCCCTTAATGTATGCAGCTCTGATTTAAAATCGGTCAATTCGGCGTCGGTTACGCTTAGCTTTGATGGGTCTTTGATGCTTTCCATATCCTGCAGCGAGTTGGTAGCCAATACAATCCCCTGGTAAAAGTTATTCCACGCACCACTTGTAAAATTATCTGTGATTGTCCATGTGTGGTAATGCATACGTTGATAGTAACCACCATCCTGCCAATCGCCTTGCCGGTTGTATGTACCAATTTCGTCGGTGCAGTCTTCACCGGCAGCATACACATCGTTACCCTGTATACTCCAGTATCCGTGTTCAAAAGGGCGCAGAAAATCCCTGATCACATCGTCTCGCCGGGTCAGAAAACCGGATGCGTCTACCTTGTCATACACCTTTTCATCCAGTTTAGTACAGCTACCGGTAAGTAAAGCCGACAGTAAAATACCGCTGATATATAGTTTATAATTTTTCATATTTTCTCAAAATTTAAAAGGTTGCCTGCAAACCAAGGATCAGTTGCAGTGTTGCCGGATAATAATTAAGTGAAGTATTAACACCCGGCGTAAGGCCGTTTAAATCTACAAGATCCGGATCTCCCCCGGTAAAGCTTGTAAACGTGTGCAGGTTTCTGCCTGTAGCGTAAACACGTATTGATTTGAGGTATTTGGTTTTAAATGGCTGCGTGTAACCTAAGGCCACATTATCAATTTTCACAAACGATCCGTTCTCCAGAAAATAATCAGAAGCGATAGCGGTTGTCGCTGGATTGGTTAAAAGCGAGTATTTGCTCTTACTATCATAGGCCGACTTAAGCACGTTGGCGTCGCTCTGGCTTGATGGAGTGCCAATATAGAATGCCGATGTATTAAATATTTTATAGCCAAATGTGCCACGCAGGAAGATCCCAAGATCAAATCGTTTGTATCTGAAGGTGTTTCCTATTGAGCCAATAAACTTTGGCAGGCCGTTGCCTACAAATTGTTTATCATCCGAAGATGCCAGGTTTGCCTGAACTATGGTACCGTCTTTTTTATAAACCTCTAAAGCGCCGTCTTTGTTAACCCCTGCCGATCGCAGCGTATAAAACTCGCCAATGCTGCGGCCTTCCTGGATCCGTTGTATGTTGCCCGGAGAGCCTGGAGCAGGCAAGCCCGCCAATTCAACAAAAGGAGCGCCTTTATAAATATCGTTAGAAAAAGAGATGAACTTATTGCGGTTGTAAGCCAGCGCTAGGCTAACATTATAACTAAAATCCGGATTTTTCACGACTGCATCGTTAAGTGCCAGCTCTAATCCGTAATTTTTCATAGTACCTACGTTGGCAAAGGTTTGCGTTTGAGAGTTTGGCGGTAACGGAACATTGTAATAACCCAATAGGTCCTTATTTTTGCGGTTGTAATAATCAAGTGATCCGGAAAGGCGGTCATCGAGGATGGAAAAATCAAGGCCGACGTTGAAATTGATTGACCTTTCCCATTTCAGATTAGGATTAACATTGGAAGTTGGCCCATAAACCTGGTAAACCTGGCCATTGTACGGGAAATAGCCTGCTCCGCCGTATAGAAGAAGGGAGAGATAGTTGTCGAAATCCTGGTTGCCGGTAACACCGTAGTCTGCACGTAATTTAAGGTCATTTACCCAGGGAAGCGCGCCTTTCATGAAATCTTCTTCAGAAACGCGCCACGCTGCGGATGCCGCCGGGAAATTCCCCCATTTATTGTTAGCTCCAAATTTTGACGAACCCTCACGGCGTATACTTGCTGTTAAGATATAACGATTATTAAAATCATAATTCGCACGGCCGAAGAATGAAATAAGCGTGGATCCATTTTGAGTTGAGCTTACAGCCGATTGCCCCTGGCCGGCAGCACCACCATTGTACAAGCCGGAACCGAGGTTATTCCATAGGTAAGAATCGAAAGGAAAATCATAATTCTGGGCAGAAAACCTATTGTAATTGTACAATGTGTAAGAATAACCACCTAAAACTTTGATATGATTACGGCCCAGATCAAGTGAATAATTGCCCGTCCACTCCACGTTTTTCTGATCATTTTCTTCCTGTTGCTGCGAAGCGAAATTGGTTTGTGTTATTTTATTTGCGTGCACAATTGACGACAGGGTTGAAGGCGTAAAATTCAAACTCCTTGCCGACCGGCTAATCTCCGACAATGTAACAGTTGTGCTCAGATTTTTGAGGATATTCACCCTTAGTGATCCATTGATATCCAACTCTTTAATTTGAGCTTCTGATTTGATAACGTTGGCATTCTCAACCGGATTATTAGCAAAAAAACCGGTATTGATGTAATTGTACTTATGCGCCGTATCGTAAATAGGATAAGTAGGGTTGAGTGTGAGCGCATTATTGAAATTGCCCTGGTCGGAATTTTGGGTGTTCATATATCTTGGGGCAATACTCAGCGTAGCTACAAAAACACCGTTGTCGGTAGCATGGTTTACGTTTATTCGCGCGCCGTACTCCTTTTTATGGGCACGCAGGTCGATACCATCGGCGTTACGATAATCGGCCGATGCGAAGTAATTCGTTTTACCAGAACCACCCGACAGTTGAACCGTATGTTTTTGAGCAAAAGCAGGCGAGTTGGTAACCGCGTCCATCCAGTTTGTTTTAGCACCATAGTCCTGCCCCTGGTTATTTTTTACTCTATCGGAAATAAACTCATCAGGGGTGAGGTTTTGCAGCCTGTTGGTCAGGTAATCGAAACTGGCATAGCCCTCATAGAACGTGCGTGACTGTGATGAACCTTTTTTGGTTGTAATGATAATAACGCCATTGCTGCCGCGTGTTCCATAAATGGCAGATGCGGCACCGCCTTTAAGCACATCAATGCTTTCTATGTCATTTTGGTTAATGTTATCAATATTGCCGCCCGGTACGCCGTTTATCACATACAATGGGCCTAAACCCGCATTACGCGATGAAACACCCCGCAGTTGCACCTTCGGAGATGAGTTTGGATCGGCACCTGCCGTATTGGTAATACTGAGCCCGGCAACCTTTCCCTGTAGCGACATTAAAGGACTATTTGACGCCACTGGGAGCAAATCTTTGGATGAAACGTGTGTAATAGCACTTGAAACCTCGCGCTTATCGAGTGTGCCGTAGCCAACACTCACAACAACTACTTCCTGAAGTGAATTACTGGAGGCAGCAAGGGCGACATTTAGTGTGGCTTCATTGGTTACCGGTACTTGCCGGGTTGTATAACCGATATAAGAAAAAGAAATGGTTTTTACAGATGCTGGTACGCTGAGGGTGTATGCACCTTTGGCGTTGGAGGTAGTACCTACCGACATCCCTGTTACAACAATACTAACGCCTGGCAAGGGCGAACCGTCGACGGCATCCGTCACCGTGCCCGAAATTGTTCTGTTTTGAGCCAGGGTGGTACCGGTAAATAAAAAACAGAGCGCGCAGACGCTCAACCGGAGTAAAAGTTTTTTGTACATAAAAGGAAATTATAAATTGGTTTTACAAGTTAAAAGGGAGCCGGGAGTAACGCCGCCGGCCAAGGCGAAATGCAAAACCGTTAAGGCGGTACATAAGTCCTGGTGATGTTTTTCATTACGTTAGATTTTAAGCGAAAACCGGGTGGGGTTCGCTGATTGGTTTCGTGTGTGCAAGTAAGCCGGATAGGTGCTAAGACACAAGCTTTGGCAGGGACGCCAAAGAAAAATCTAACTTTAATAAAATTTAAACACCTGTTTTTTAGATACTTAAATATTGTTTACACGGCGAAAATCCAGGTTATTTGCGCTGTAATCACGCTTTTGAAGATGACAATTGAATGCCGTTAATCGCTGTAGTTGCAAAAATATAGTGCAAATTGTATGCGCTTCTACTATCAGAAGCCATACTGAATCTAAGATTATGAAGAATTGTAATCCGAATCTTAAGGGGTATAAGGGCCGCGAACTAACAGCTTATCACCGGAGTCATCCACTTCAAATAAATGCGGGATCCTGCGGTAGTGGCCGTTAATATCCTGATGGCTGTGTACCGCCATTAATAATTTACCCTGTAGTGTTTTAAAAATCATACCGTGCCCGAAGTTGGGCGGTGTGATTGGCTCCAGTTCCTGTATCCATGGGCCATCCAATGTACCACTTGACGAATAGGCTACGCCCTGCGTATAAACAGCATATATCCAGCTGGTCCAGATCATACCCAGGCGCCCGGTTTGCGTACGGAACAGATATGGCCCGTCTGTTACCTTATTGGGACGATCATTCCCGTTTTCATCCTTTTCCCTGCTCCACGGCGAATCACTTGCACGGAATAGTACTTTCCCCACGCCAATCGATCCGCTGAGATCTGGTTTCAGCTCTATTTTTTCAATCGTTCCGTTCCAGTTTTGCAGCCATTCATAACAATATACCATGTAGGGCTTTCTGTTTTTGTCAATCCAAAAAGTCCCGTCCAGTGTTGGTTTATTTGCAGGCAGATAGGTAGGGTCTTTCATCGGCACGTAAGGCCCGTCTGGTTTATCGCTCACAAGTATATGAGATGCCCTCCGCTCAATAACATTACCCTTAACCGTGTCAATCTTTACGTCGCGGTTGGTAAACGTAGCAAAATAATAGTATTTACCCTTGTATTCATGCAGTTCGGCCGCCCAGATCATTGGGTGTGGTCCCATCCATGATTGAGGATCGGTTTTGGCAACCTGGAAGGGACCGTCCCACAATTTAAGGTCCTTACTTTTCCAAAGCATGCCACCAGTACCAGTCATATAATACATCGCAGTTCTATGGTCAGCCAGAATAAAGGGATCGCTTAACCGGATGGAATCAAGCGGAACATTTCTTTTGATGCCAATAGGCTTTTCCTGGGCAGCTGAAATAAAATGGATGGTAAATAAAAAATATAAAAGGGTGAAAGTGTTTTTCATTTAAGCGGATGTTTACGCGGATCTGGTAGATTTATTGTTTTATTAAAGGCTAAACGAATTACGAAACTTTTTGATTCACATACAGGGGGCAAACTAATATTTTGAAGGGGCCATAATCACTATCCTCAAATTATCGGTTATCATATTATTAAATTGATTTGCTTGCGGGGATAACCGTTTTAAAATTTATTTTCGCAAAAAAATATCTTGATGAAAGAACAATTATCTGCCTTACTCACTACCTTAAAAGAAGGCACTGTAACATTTAATGAAGTTATTGAATTTATAACGGCAAATTACGAGCATCAGCCAACTGCTTTTAAAAATGGCAATATCTACAACGAGGTTACGCAGAACCAGGGGAGCGCCAGGGTTTTCGCATTTGCTCAAATTAACAGCCTGAGTGAGGCAGATACGCTTTATTTATTTGCGGAACACTACAAGGCGGTCCTGGCAACTCCTGAGGGTTCCGACCATCAGAATATCCGGCAATTTATGGCTCACGGCTGGCCGGAGATTGTGTTTGAAGGGGAAGCCCTGGTGCCGAAGTCAGTATAAACCTGAACGGATCTTTATAAACCGCCCCTGTTGTAAATGGGGGCGGTTTTTGATTTAGAATTTCATCGGCCCTCTTCCGTTTAACACACTTTTTATATAAAAAGGCAAAACGACCAAAAACAAGCCTAATGTTGTAATTTTACGTTGATGGATCCCATGAAAACCTTTTCGCTTTCAAGACACAGCCGGCTGTTCTCTGTGCCTGATAGTAACAAGGAATATCTTTTTGTTAGTTCGGGCAATAGTCCATATCACGAAGAGCCGTACCGGGCAGAAAGCTACGCTATTGTTTACATAAAGGAAGGTGGGGTAAAACTAAACACGGGCCTTACCGTTTGGGATGTTAAAGCACCGTCAATTATAACCTTAGCTCCTTCAGTTATCCGGTACTTCACCAAGAACAGCGATCTGCTGAAAATGGATGTTATCTTTTTTAAAGATTCATTTTTACTGGAACGCCACGCTGATCTTTTTCTTCTTACCAGGTACGATTTTTTTGAAAACAGCGACCTTCATGTTTTACCATTGGACGAACGTAGTGCTGACAAGTTCAAGAGGATCTATGAGCTTATTCAACTAACACAATCTGGATCGGGCTATAACCAGGCCGATATTATTCGAAGCTTTATTTTTGCCCTTATTTATGAAGTTGATGCTTATCATTGGCAGCAACTCTCTAAAACCTCATCTTCTGTTAAATCTCACCCTTTACTTGCAAAATTCAGGTACCTCCTAAGCAAAAATTATAAGGAGGAACGTAAGCTTGATTTTTATGCAGATCACCTTCATTTAACGCCTAAATCCCTTTCGGCAGCCATTAAAAAGCAATCCGGCAGATCTGCCGGAAAATGGATTGATGACGCAATCATTCTGGAGGCTAAAGTTTTGCTGCAGAATAAAACATTCACCGTATCGCAGATCAGCGGAATGCTCAATTTTTCAGATCAGTCTGTTTTTGGAAAATTCTTCCGGGCAGGAACCGGAATGTCGCCAGTTGAATACCGGAAAAAATTCGATTGAAATTCATCTCCCTTTTGAGCCTGATATAAGCTATTTCGACGAACAATGAGGTTGTTTTGTCTATTTTTTCTTGTTGTTTAGCGGGAAATTTGTCTTATCAAAACTTTAAGAGGGGTTTGAAACATGACAAATTTAAGAAATCATATCCTATTGGGTTTCATTTTGACGATGACTATTTTCATCTTAAATCCAATAACGGCCCGTGCCCAGGAGCACCAGGGCAATAGCTATAAGCTTACGCTTACAGAAGCAGTACAATTTGCTAAAAATCAAAATAAATGGGTACAGGCCGCAAACATTGAAGAAAGCGCCGCCGTCGAAGATCGTAAGGACGCTTTCAAAGCGGCATTACCAACCGTTAATGTTGGAGGCTCATACCAGCGGTTCTCAAACCTGACGCTCTTTTCACAGGGGCTAAGCCATGCCACCACAATATCCACACCGCCAACGGCTAATGCTGCCAATTTAGGGGTTGATGCATCTTTTAATATTTACAGCGGCGGAAGGCTTAGGGCATTGCAAAAGGAACAGTCTTCGCACTTAAATGCGGCAAAGCTGAATGCACGTGACCAGTCGGGAAATATTGCTTTACAAACAGCCGATCAATATCTTGACCTGGTTAAACTCAACGATCTGCAAAAATTTATTCTTGATCAGCTTAAAAGGGCACAGACCCGGTTGAATAACATTAATACGCTTTACAAAAATCAAAAAGTTACCAAAAGTGATGTTCTGCGGGCCGAAGTGACATTGTCAAACGTTCAGCTTGCCTTGGAGCAAAATGAAAACGATATCACCATCGCAAACCAGAAATTGGATGTTTTAATTAATGTTCCTGATTCTGTTCGGATCTCGCCGGTTGATTCGGCCGGAATGCCTAAGCCGGAAGCGCTTTCGCTGCTGCCGTTTATCGAAGCTGCCGGGGTTTCGTCATACAGCGTGCAAAAAGCAGCAGAAAGTGTGGAAACGCAACGGGCAAGACTTAAAGTTGTGCAAAGCGCTAATATGCCAAGTTTAAGTTTTTACAGTGCCTATGGCATTAACTACCCTAATTTCCTGGTCTTTCCGCCGGTTAACCAGGCTTATGCCATCGGTTTTGTTGGGCTGAAAGCACAGTATAGCATCTCATCGCTTTACCATAACAAAAGTAAGGTGGCAGCGGGCAAACTCCGTGTAAAAGAACTGGAGGTACGGCAGGAGGCTTATACCGATGAGGTAAAAACGGCGATCAAGTCGTACTATGTAAAGTATGCAGAAGCGCTTACCCGCATTTCGGTTAATGAGCACTCTGTAGCGCAGGCGCAGGTCAATTACCGAATAGTGAATACCAAGTATTTAAATCAGCTTTCCCTGTTAACGGATCTGCTGGATGCAGATAACCTGTATCAGGAATCGAGGTTTAACCTGGTTAAAGCGCAAACTGATGCACTTGCTATTTACTATCACATCCTTTATACCAGCGGGAATTTATAATCAACAATTAAAAAAATGAAACGAGAAAATCATAAAACGCATCCGGGTAATATCATTATCACGGTTATTGCGGCAGTTTTGTTAGTGGCAGGGGCTGTGTATTTTTTTCAGTATTTGAAATACAGCGAACACTACGAAGAAACTAACGATGCCCAGGTAGAATCATATATTAACCCGGTTTCGGCAAGGGCCGGCGGCTATATCCAGCATGTTTATTTTAACGAACATCAACTGGTTAAACAAGGCGATACACTGGTTACGCTTGACGACAGGGAGTACCGCGCCCAACTGGAGGCGGCAGAGGCCGCTATGGATGATGCCCATGCCCAGCTAACCGTGCTTGAAGCCGGGGTCCGCTCGGCCGAAACAGGTACACATATCAACCAGGACCAGATCAAAGGTGCACAGGCTAAATACGTACAGCAGCAACAGGATATCAGGCGATACACCAACCTGGTGAAAGAAGACGCTGCTACGGGTGCCGACCTGGAACTGGTTAAAGCACATTATGACGTGGCCGAAAGCGATTACAGCGCTGCAATAAATGGCTTAAAGACTAATGAGGCGCGAATAGCAGAGCTAAAAACGCATTTCGTTGTATTGCAGGCCGATGTAAAACGTAAACAAGCTGCACTGGAGCTGGCAAGGCTTAATTTATCTTATACCATTATCCGCGCGCCATACACCGGCAGGCTGGGGCGTAAAAATATTTTAGAGGGGCAACAGATCCAGCCGGGGCAACCATTAGTGAGCATCATTAACGAAAAAGAAAAATGGATCACCGCAAACTATAAGGAAACACAGGTGGCCGGTATGTATGTAGGGCAGCCTGTAGAGATCAGGGTTGATGCAATTAATGATAAAGTATTTAAAGGAAAGATCCTGGCTATAGCAGGATCTACCGGTTCTCGTTTCTCGCTTTTGCCTCCGGATAACTCTACCGGAAACTTTGTTAAGATCATTCAGCGGGTACCTGTAAAAATTGAGTTTGCAGATGAACAGTCGGCTAACGTAGTACCCGGTATGAATGTGACCGTAGCTGTTAAAAAGAAATCATAATCATGAAATCGGTATATTTTAAAGATTGGATAACAGGCTGGCATTGGGGGGTACGCATTGCGTTGTTCATGATTTTACTGTCGGGCCTGGTACAGCTGGGGATGTTTGTGCTTACCCAGAATTATATGGTTGCTTATCTCGGTGCGCAGCCGGAGGATATTCAATTTGGAGTGATGTCAACTTACGCCGGTATTATTACTGTTTTACCGGTACAGTTTCGTTTTTTCAAATACTTTCAAACAAGGAGTTATTTATTGGCAAGCATGATGCTGGCCATAGTGCTAAACTTTGTGTGTTTGCACTGCCAGGATATTACTTTGTTTCTTGTGATAAGGTTCTTTCAGGGAATTGTGACAGGAAATGTGATTGTGTTCGGGCTATTGCTCATCTTTTCGCGTTTGCCATCAGAACGTGTACAAACAATAGCACCTGCCGTATTTTATGGAACCTTGCTGAGTAATACCGTTTTAATTGGTTTCCTTGGTGGTGTGGTTGTGGAATCGGCAGATTGGAAGGTTACATACTATTACCTCATAGGGTTTCAGATGGTAACGCTGCTCATCACCTTGCTGATGCTGAAGCGGTCATCGGTACATAAGCCCTATCCACTGTATCAAATAGATTGGGGCGGAATGGTCATATTCGCATTTAGCGCACTTGCACTGGCTTATACAATTATTTATGGTTCAAAATATTATTGGTTTGATGACCCACGGATCTGTTACAGTGCTTTTGCTACGGTGGTTGGATCGTCGTTGTTTTTGTACAGGCAACATATCGTAAAAAGGCCGGTGGTTCATCCAGGGGTGATCAAATCAAGGAATTTTGTAATCGCAGTTTGTTTACTTGCCATTTACTATGGTTGTAAAGACAGTATCAACCTTATTTATGGTTACGCTGGTGGTGTGCTTAAATGGAGTGCGCTACAGGTGATGGTACTTGCATTATGCAATATAGCAGGGATGGTTGGCATGCTGGTGTTTGCAATCCGCCTGCTGCTTGCAAAAAAGATAACAATCAAGGTGCTGCTGATAGTGGGATTTGTGTTGATGGGGGCATTCAATATATGGATGAGCTTTTTATTAACGCCCGACTTATCATTTACCGATCTGCTATTTCCAGTATTTATGCAGGGCGTTGCTTCAGGGCTTTTGTTTGTTCCCATTATGATATTTGTACTTACATCGGCACCGGCCTACACAGGTACAACCGGTTTGGTAATAGCGGCATGTACACGTTTTACCTCCACTTTAAATTCATTCGCGGGGTTTTATAACCTGCAATTGTACTTTAATCAATATTTTAAGGGAGGATTTCTTGGATACCTTACCTCTGATAATCAAAATACAATTGTACGTTTAAATACCTACCGGGCGCTATATGCTTCAAAGGGGTTTTCAGCCGATCAAGCTTCGGGTTTAGCCAATGCAGCTATATGGCAAAATCTGACACAGCAAAGCCAATTGCTAACAAACCGGGCAATGTTTATGGTCTTCGCGATCATAACACTCGTGCTTGCTGTAGTGATCCTGGTGATCCCCGCTATTGGTAAAACATATGTACACTGGAATAAACGCCTCATCGTGCCTTTTAGAAATCTGTAAAGTGGCTACCGCATTGGCTGGAATGATAAAAACTTTGGCTATGTCTGAAAAAAGATACTGGAACGGGCGGTCTAAATTTGCAATTGAGGTTATATGAATCTTGCTTGAAATCATACAGCGCACAGATTCGGGAATTAAACGACAGCACATATTCAAAAAACGAAAACTAAACGAAATGAAAACTGCACAACAGGAAGCAACAGCAATATCAACGAGTGAAACGAAACAGGCCTCTGGATCGGTAGCTTTGTTGGAAGCATTGGTTGCCGAAGGCGTTGATACTTTTTTTGGCGTACCGGGAGGTGCCAACATTGCAATATATGATTCGCTGTACTACTACGGCGAAAAGCTCGAACATATTTTGGTCCGGCATGAGCAGGCCGCTATTCATGCAGCACAGGGATATGCCCGCACATCGGGAAAGGTAGGAGTTGCCCTTGCAACAAGTGGGCCCGGTGCAACAAATATGATAACAGGTATCGCCGATGCCATGATAGATAGTACTCCGGTGGTTTGTATTACAGGCCAGGTTTATGCACATCTTTTAGGGACTGATGCCTTTCAGGAAACGGATATCATCAATATCACCAGTGCGATAACCAAATGGAACTATCAAATAACGGATGCTGAAGAAATTCCGGGTGTTTTAGCCAAGGCCTTTTATATCGCCCGTAGCGGTCGCCCGGGCCCGGTGCTGATTGATATAACCAAGAATGCACAATTGCAGTTGTTTGATTATAAGGGTTATACTAAATGCGATCATATCCGGAGCTACAGGCCAAAGCCAATTGTACGCCCTGAATACATCGAAAAGGCGGCCGAATTGATTAATCAGGCTAAAAAGCCATTGGTATTATGGGGGCAGGGAGTGATTTTGGGCAGTGCCGAGGCCGAGTTTAAAGCGTTCATTGAAAAATCAGGTATCCCAAGCGCATGGACAATTTTGGGTGTTGGTGCAATTCCGGGTGATCATCCGCTTAATGTTGGGATGCTGGGCATGCATGGCAATTATGCGCCCAATGTATTAACCAATGAGTGCGATGTGCTGATTGCGATAGGAATGCGCTTTGATGACAGGGTTACAGGCCGGCTGGATAAATATGCCAGGCAGGCAAAAGTTGTTCATTTGGATATTGATCCCGCCGAAATTGATAAAAATATAAAGTCGGCAGTGCCTGTTTGGGGCGATTGTAAAGAGACCTTGCCAATGCTCACTGCTTTAATTGAACAAAAGGAGCATACTGATTGGCTGACAGAGTTTAAAACACGCTACAAGGAAGAATATGATATCGTTATTGAGCCCGAATTAAACCCAACATCGGGCGAAATAACTATGGGAGAAGTGGTACGTCATCTCAATGTGCTCACCAAGGGTGAGGCCGTTATTGTATCGGATGTTGGCCAGAACCAAATGGTGACATGCCGCTATGCAAAAATGGATAAACCCCGGAGTAACGTAACCAGCGGCGGTTTAGGTACAATGGGTTTTGCCCTGCCTGCAGCAATCGGCGCGAAATATGGCGCTCCCCACAGACCTGTAATTACCATTGCCGGTGACGGGGGCTTTCAGATGACTTTACAGGAGTTAGGCACCATCATGCAAAACAAGGTGGATATTAAGATCATCGTATTGAATAACCGCTATTTAGGAATGATCCGCCAGTGGCAGGAGTTGTTTAGCGATAGCAGGTATTCATTTTCGGACCTTGAAAGCCCTGATTTTGTTACGCTGGCTGCCTCTTACCGGATTAAAGGAAAATGTGTATCTGACCGGGAAGAATTACCGGAGGCCTTGAATGAAATGATGAACAGTAAGGGGCCTTTTTTACTTGAGGTAATGGTAACGAGAGAAAATAATGTTTTCCCGATGGTGGCCCAGGGATGCAGTTTAAGTGAAATCAGGCTTAAGTAATAAAAAAGCTAAATGGTAATATAAGAGTGCCAAAATTATTAAAAGAGATACCCCGGAAGATAATTGTTGTTTTAATTGTTGTTTTGATTTGAATGTATCTACCCCTGTCATGTGGGGTAGATCATTCTTTTTTAGAAATACCCCGGAAGATAATTGTTGTTTTAAATTGTTGTTTTGATTTGAACGTATCTACCCCTGTCATATGGGGTAGATCGTTCTTTTTTTATTGATCGAAAACCCGGGGCTAAATAGCCATCTGAATTAATTTTTGAGATTCAGAATTAGATGAAATAAATAAAATGAGTTTGATAGCTTCTCTTGAAGAAATCGAATTATTTGAAGATTCGATATTTGTGATGCATGAAAAGTGCGAAAAGTTTATCCCGTTCCATAAACATTCAAAAAGCCAGTTAACATACGTTGAAGGAGGTTTGGGATATATCAGGTTTCGGGAAAAGCTTCACGTGATACCAGCACGGCATTATTTTTGGATTCCGGCAGGGGTGGAGCATACTTTCACTATAGGCAATCCGGCAACTAAATGCCGCACATTGTTTTTTCATACCCACGGCGATTCGCAAAATGAATTTTATAACAAAGTTGGCTTCTATCCTATAAACGACCTGCTTTTTCAAATGATCAGGTTTACGGAGCAATGGAACGCACACGCATTACCCGGAGATGAACGTTTTGTGTTTTTGCAAAGTATTAAAAACATACTGCCCCAGGTAAGTAAAAAAACGCTTTCGGCTGCTTTACCATTTACAGAAAACGAAAGGATGCTTAAAATACTGGCCTATCTGGAAGATAATCTTCCTGAAAGCCATACTTTGCAAAGCATTAGCTCGCGATTTGGCGTTAGCGAAAGAACCTTGTCGAGATTTTTTCAATCAACCTTAAATGTTTCTTTTCTGCAATACCTGAAACTATTAAGAATGGCGAAAGCTTTCCGGCTAATTGCTGGAAATGAACATTCCTTAGCTGATATAGCCTTTTTATGCGGTTATCAGAGCTTATCCTCCTTCAGCAATACATTTTACCAGGTTACCAAAACGCGGCCTTCAGAGCATTTGATGACATTAAGTGGTTTGGCTTAGTTTAAAGGTTTTTTGATGCCCGGACAACCAATTATTGATGGGTGATATTAATTGAGTCGACTGTAATAGCATGGTATAATTCCCGATAATGAGTTACAAGGTCATTAAGCATAAATCCCCGGTTTAAACCGCTTGGGTTAGGCAGCACCCAAACTTTTGCCCCGCAGAAATCTTCTGGTTGGGGACCCCATAAAACCTGCTTTTTTCCGGAAAAGGCCACGTAGGCCGGTTTGCCCAGGAACGCAATGTATTTAGGCTGAAAATGAGTCATTTTAGCTTTAAAGGCTTCTATTGAACTGCTGAACTCATCTTTCGAAAGCTCGTCGGCGCGCACAGTAGCCCTTGATACAGCGGTGGTCAGCCCATAGCCAAAATCAAGAATAGTCGCATCATTTACCGGCTCAATTTCATGGGGTGTAAAACCAGCCTGATGCAAAACTTTCCAAAAGCGATTGCTTCGCCCGGAGAAGTGATGGCCGTCCCAAGCAGATTTTAAGCCAGGATTTATACCACAAAAAACAACAGTCAGGTTGTTGGCAATAAGATCAGTTAACGTTGGCTGCATTGTTGTAAATATTTCGATTCGCAATCAAATGTAAAAATACTGTAGTCTTTACATAAACTGATTATGAATCCGGCCAAGTTTTAGTTAAAAGCAGACAAATCAGGCAGGTATAAATGAATGGATTTGTGCAAATTTATAAATCTACTTGATACGATACCCAGTCTTGTTGTTATTTCATAATGTGATTTCGGACTTCGCAAGCATCGCCTGATAACTAATATTCGTATGTTTACTTCCCCGCTTTGGGCAAAAAATTACACATTTAGAATTTCGGTTTACCCAATTTTCATAACTACGGGCTTTATTCCCTGATCATACTAATTACTCGTTTATTATACATTTTCGTGAACATTCATACATTCTCATGAACACACAATATTTGAAATGTATCTGTAAAAACAACATTTAATAAACTGCACGATAAATTAAGTACCCTTTACGCCTGATTAAATTATTAAGAAATTTCTATTTCTCGCTTTTTCCTTTAATGAAATTTTACACCACACACACAATAAATAACAACCTGGCCATTAGCACCATCTTTGCGAATCTTAGGAAAAAACCCTAAGCTTGAAACAATCTTTATTTAAATATTTATTCGTTTTTGCTGTATTAATTAACAGTGTTGTTAAAACACAAGCGGCTATAATAGCCACAGCAAACACCAACGGCTTAACTTCTCCAACTAATATATACGGCGGGCAACGTATCGCGGTATTGGGTGTCACGCTGACCGACCCTACGGGTTCATCATTGACCTCATTGACATTCAATTGTAATCAGAATATTTTAAACTATTTTACTAAAACCAGTAGCAGTATGTCCCTGGTCCGGATAAATGGCATAAATGCAACTTATGCTGCCGGTTCAGGTACTGTTATTACGGGCTCCTCAACCAGCTTTGTTGTTAGTGGTTCAGGTTCAAATATATTGACAATAAGTAATTTTAGTCAGCCTGTAAATGCCACCCCGGCAAGTTTCTTCCTGGTAGTCACTTTTGATGTGGGGGGAAACGTGCCAACGCCATCACCAATCAGCTTTAATTTTAATTTATCACAAATTAACAGCACGCCGATAACAGCCATCACCGGGCCTACTTACACCTGGACGAACCCCGCTATTGTAACCGTTACCGGAAATAACGTTCCCAAAGACAACGGTATTGAGGTAAATGATATTTACTATACGCAGCAAGGCATTTGTGTTTTTGGTTTTTCTATAACGGTTGCCAATAACAAGGCTTTGGTAACCCAGGTGGCGTTGTCCGCAGCGCTATCCGGAACTTCTGCTCCTTTTTTTAGTACTTCGGATGTTTATGTTGTTGAGAACACTGGGACAGATTTTAATTCGGGTACAAACACCCCGGTGCCTACTACAAATGCTGTTGGTAGCAGTCCTTCAACTATAAACCTCAATTTTAATACGCCGCTTGATTTTACACCGCCATCGGCAACAGGCAGCATTACGAGGAATTTTTTTGTTTACATTAACTTTAACAGCAATTTTAAAAACTATCCTAATGCAGTTAGCTTCTCCCTTAACCCACATTCGGTAGCTTATACCGAGGTTTCGGGAGGCTCGGCAATTACTTCCCAAACAGTAAATCCGCCCCAGTCTGTTATTAATGGTTACCCTATCGCATTTGCCACACCTGCAATTATGTTCACGGGGCAAAATATAGTAGGCTCCAGTGGTAATGGTATTTCACGTACCACTTTAACTTTAAACCAAACAAATATAGTTTTATACGGCTTTTCATTGACCAATACGGGTAGTCAGACAGCGATCAGCAATATTCAACTGAATATGACAGCTATCAGCCCGGCTGCTTTTAGTAATTTCCGGGTTTACAGATCAACGTCCAGTACTTTTACAAGCGCTACAGCCGTCCCGGCAAACCTGGTTGGCGGCACGACAACTTTAACCACCAATGTGTTTAAGTTAGATCTGACCACGCCATCTACCACTCCGGCCGAAACGCTTCCATTTAACCAAACCACCTATTATTTCATCATGGCTGATTGGCTTACTCCTGTCAGTAGCCCAACAACGTTTCAATTTACTTACAAATCGCTCGCTCTTAATTCCGGAGCTACAATAGGCACATCAAATACCGACGGTCAGCAGTTCTCGCTCGGTGTTCCGATATATGATTGGACGGGGGCCACTAACAGTAACTGGACCGTTGTTACAAATTGGTTAAAAAATGGTGTATCGACCACGACCGCACCCGGCATTACCAGTAGTAAAGACAATGTACGAATAGGTTATATAAGTTACACCAACAATAACATTCCCATAAATAACAATTCAGTGCCCAATCTCACAATTGGTAACCTCGAGATAGGTAGGTTAGGTTCAACTGGTTCAGCCGCAAGTGCCGTATTGTTAAATCTCAACGGTAAAACTATTACAGTGAACAACGGGTTAAATGTTGACTCCGCAGCGGTATTCACCTTGAACAATAGCGTTCCTGCAGTTGGCATCCTTAAAGTAAACGGGGGCCTATCAACCCTGGCCAGTACAGCATCAATCCAATTCGGGTCGTCAAACCCTGTTACTGTTAACAACGCAGCCGGAACATTTACCTTACTTTCTGACGCTAACGGAACTGGCTCAATTGGAGCTATCCCAGGCAATACTAATTTAACAGGTACTTTTGTAGTGCAACGCTATTTTACAGGCGGTAGCATTGCAAACCGTGGCTGGCGCCTGATGAGTTCGCCGGTCAATAATAGTAGTACCCTTCCGGTATCCACGGCCGCGACATATAATTTTTCGAGCTTAAAAACCAATTTATTTATTACAGGAGCAGGTGGCAATGCTAATGGCTTTGATCAGCCTGCAAGCTATGGGGCAAATGGGCCAACCATATTATTTTACACTACCTCCACAGCTTTGTTTGTTCCGTTAACAACATTGACACCGCCTCCATCTATGAATGTTGGCTCAGGCTTTTACTTTTATTTCAGGGGTGATAACATCCATAACATTACCCAAAAACTGATCAGGTCACCGGCTACTAACACTTTTGCTATCCCCGAAAAAAATGTGGTTGGTTTGCAATCAGGCACGCTTAACCAGCAGGCTTTAACTTATACATTGAGTAATGCAGGTACTGGTTATAATTTAGTTGGCAATCCTTATCCGTCTAACATTACAATACCTGCTTCAGCCTTAACGGGCACTACTCCCTTTGTTTACACTTTTGCGCCGGGTGGTAACAGTATATCAGCGCAAGATTTATCTGCCGGGGTAACGATACAAACCGGTCAAGGGTTTTACCTTAAATCGAATAGTGCCAACAGTTCCATTGCATTTACAGAGGGCATAAAAACAACTACTCCGGGAACTATCGCATTCAAAGCGGAAGTGCCGAAGCCTGAAATAACGTTAAAAATGGTACAGGATTCCGCCAATTATGACATGGCAAAGCTCCGGTTTTCTGACACATATAACAAGAGCTATAAAGAGACCGAGGATGCCGATGACCTGAATGGGAACGGGCAAGCTGTATTATTTGGCGCTATGACCGCTGACGGCCACGAAGTATCTATTGCGTCGCAGCCGCTTAACAAACAAAGAACATCGGTTTTTTTAAGCGTTAATGACATTAAAAGCGGTGATTATAAGATAAAGGCAATGGATATATCGGCTATACCCGATTATTATGACGTATGGCTTCTTGACCATTTTCAAAACGATTCATTGAACATTCGCAATAACGACAGCTACGAGTTTAAACTCGACAAAAAAGCCCCGGCCACTTATGGCAACAGTCGTTTTGAAATTGTTATTAATAAAAAACCCTTGCCACCGTATGCATTGACCGGCTTTACAGGCCAGCGCAATATCAATTCAAATATTATAAAATGGAACACGGTAAATGAATTTACATATATCACTTTTGAAGTACAATATAGTGTGGATAATAAAGATTTTAAGACGATAGATGCCGTGCAGTCGGTAGGTTCCGGTTCTTACAGTTTTGCTGACGCTACCGCTAAAACCGGCTATTACCGCCTGAAACAAACAGATCTGGACGGGATTGTAAAATATTCAAATGTTGTGGTCATTTCGACGGATAGTAATGGGTTGGATGTTTTTACGGTTTATCCTAATCCTACATCAAACTATTTACACTTCACCACAAACGAACCGGTAAAAACAACCTTTGGCGTTGATATTTACAATAGCATGGGGGCCCTTTTAAAAAGGGCAGCCTTTAATTCCAACACAGGCCAGCTGGACGTTTCATCACTACAGACCGGTTTTTACAGTATTCTGCTTATCGATAATAGCAATAAAAAAACCATCGCTTCGGCCAAATTCATCAAGCAATAAAAAGTATGAGATACAAAGCGTATAAGGCTATTACGGTAACAGTTATTTTTCTTTTTAGTATTGCTACCGCTTTTGCGCAACAAGTACCCTGCTCTGGTGATCCTGATGATGATGATTATGACCCGAACGGGTGCCCGCTTGATACCTGGGTAATATTATTGGTAGCAATCGCCCTTATACTAACCGTTATACATTTAAACCGACGGCGAAAAACCCGTTTAGGATTATAGATGCTATAAGGCTTACTTCTACGAGACTTTTGAATTTAAAATCACAGCCAGGCGGCTTGTCCACGATTTAGATTTCAAATAGTCGAATAAAATCTTTAGATAATTAGTGAACTAAAAAACAGCCTCTCTTATATATTCAAGGCTGTTTTTTAGTTTTTGAGTGCCCCCAATTGTACAAATCTCGAACTATTTTCTGCCGGATTTGCGCTTATTTGCGGATTTGGACTCGTGACATTGTGGACAAAGAGAAGCTATATATGGACTGATAATATCCAGGGGCCTTCGTCTGTTAGTAAGCATGACTTTTGCAACTTGTTAACAGAAAGCGACAATATAAAAGTTATTCATTTCGCAAGCTATTCACTGGGTTCGCCATACCAGCCTTAATAGTTCTAAAACTCAATGTAAATAATCCCGTCACCAGCATCCCTGCACCGCTGATAACAAATACCCACCAACTGATAGCTACGTGATCGGCAAAGCTTTCCATCCATTTATTTACGGCGTACCATGCAATCGGCGTTACGATGACAAATGCCAGTAAGATAAGCGATATTAGTTCGGTTGATAGCAGGACAACTATTTGTGCGACACTGGCACCAAATACTTTGCGTATGCCAATTTCCTTTGTCCGTTGGTTGGTAGTGTAAATGGCCAGTCCTAACAACCCGAGGCAACTGATCAATATCGATAAACCTGTTGCCCAGGTGAGCAGGGTTGATGCGTGTTGTTCTTCGTCGTAAAATCTTGCTATCGTCTCGTCATAAAAATGGCAATCAAAATCATCGTCGGGATAAGCCTTCTTCCAGGCCTTTCCCATATTTGTAATTGCGGTTTTCCACTCATTACCACCTGCGGTTTCTGGTTTCAAACTAACATGTAACGTCATCATTGGCCGGTGGATTGGACTGCCCGATGTTATGATTGATGGATAAATGGTGGAATGCAACGAGCGCTGATTAAAATCGGCAACTACGCCAATAATACTAATATTTCGGCCACCAAACCAATTCAACTGCTTCCCGATAGCTTCATGGGGGTTAGTAAACCCTAATAATTTAGCGTAAGTATTGTTAATGATGATGGCTTTCCCGGTGTCGGCTTCGGTTATGTTTCTGCCGGCAAGCAATTTTAGCTGGTATATTTTGATGTAGTTTTCATCACCAGACTTAACTATTATTTCTTCTGTTGTAATTTGTTTTTTCCCATCGTTATAAGTCATGCGCGTCCTGTTAAATGCATCAGCCGAAGGTGGGTCATTACCTAAACCCACAAGGGCAACCTGCGGCATCAACCTAAAATCGTTCAGCAGTACCTGGTTGGTGCTGGCCTTACTGGTTTGCCAGGGTGTATTAATAAGCAGGATGGCATCCTTTTTAAACCCGAGGTTTTTGTGCAAGGCGTAATAAATCTGCTGGCTTACCAAAATGGTAGCCATTATAAAAAACTGGGCAATAACAAACTGCGAAACCGTAAGCGACTTACGAAGCCATGCGTTCCGCGTTTTACTACTATTGCCCTGCACCTGGTTTTTTAGCACCGATGCCGGCTTGTAGCCCGATAACACAATTGCGGGATAAAAACCCGAGAAAATACTTATCACAATAGTTAACATCAGCAGGAAAAGTATGACATCCGGCTGTAGCATATTGGCATGAATATCGGGAGATATAACGTCGGCAAACATTTTTAAAATAATTGGCGCAAGCAACACCGATATGCAAACCGCAAAGAATGTTATAAAAAATGTTTCACCTAAAAACTGAACTACTAATTGCATCCGGCTGCTACCCAAAGTTTTGCGGATCCCAATTTCTTTTGCCCTTTGGGCCGCCTGGGCGGTAGTTAAATTCACATAATTGATACATGCCAGCAACAACAAAAATATAGCGCTGGCCAATAATCCATAAAGTGTTGTTTTGCTGGCTGGCCATGAGAAATTAAAAATATTGTAGTCGGGATTGAAGTGAATATCATCCAATGGCTGCAAGGCCAGATCCACGATGGGTGCGGGCATTTTTTGTTCGGCACGCGGTGGATTACTTTTCCTGAAAATGGTATTAATCTGTTTTACAATCCCGGCTGACTGGGCGCCAGGCGCCAACTTTACAAAAACTTCTGATGCCGAAGAGATTCTGTCCCAATTGTTTATATTCAGCTCAGCAGCTAAATGTTTATTAGTTGTGGCGGTACTAAAGGAAATAATGTCGTGAAAGGTAAAGTCGCTATTTTTGGTAAACGTTTCAACTATGCCGCTAACGGTTGTCTTAAGGGTATCATAGGTAACTACTTTACCAATCATTTCATGATATGATAATGAGGGGAAGTAAAGCCTGGCTTGCTGGGATGTTAATACCACCTGGCCGGGCGCATCAAGCGCGTGTTGCGATGAGCCGGCAAGCCAAACATAATTAAAAATTTTAAAATATTGCTGATCGGCAAGTGTTATCCTGTCCGGGTCTTTGAACCGTTTTTGTGCGTTTTTATCTTTGTCGATATAGACAAAATGAGGCGACAGTGAATATACCGGCGTAATTTCCTCTATTCCTGTGGCCTGGCTTTTAATCGCCTCAGCCAGTGGGCCGGGTCCGCTACTCAAATAGTTTTTATGTCCCTGAAATGACATGTTCATAACAACGCGATAAATCCTATCGCTGTCCTTGTGAAATTTATCAAACGTAAAATCGTAGTGTACAATAAAGTAAATGGACAGGAAAGCGCTTATGCCGATGGACAAACCAATAATATTTATCAGTGTAAATAGCTTATGCCTCCAAAATCCGCGGAATGCCATTTTAAAATAAGTTTTAAACATATGGTTGCCGGTTAATTTTTCATGTGTCCACCCCGCAGGGTTTACATGGTTCAATATTAGCGGCATAGGTTGGGTAAAACCTCTCAACTTATAAGATGGGAGAACTTTTTGCAGGTGATTTTTATATTCCAGAGGGGTTTTACCAGTAAACTGCTTAAAAATGCGATGAAAGCTACTTTCTGAATTAAAGCCCGATTCATACGCCAGACCAAGGAGCGTGATATGATCATAAGAGGAATCCTGCATTTTGAGCGCAACCTCACGCACACGGTATTCATTAATAAAATCGTTGAAGCTTTTTTTGAAAACTGAATTAATAATCCGGGATACTTCATGAGTATGCAATCCGAGTTTTTCGGCAAGCGAATTCAGGCTTAATTCTGCATCCCGGTAATATCCTTTCTCCTTGACTTCCATTTTTAATAAGGAACCTTTTTGCTTCAGATCTGCCGGTAATAATGGCTTTATGGTAAAGCCAGTCTTCTCAAGGTTTTCTGCTTTTAAATGGCTCTTTGCAGCGATCCAAATGATTACGGATATGAAAAGAAGGTACAAAGGGAAATAATACTGTGCTCCTGATTTGTCATGGTAATAAAAATAATCAACAGCTTTAAATGGTATCCATAGTAACCATAGCATACCGAATGCGGTAAGCAAGCGATCCAACCATAGCAACTCGTTCCGGTGGCGGTCGCCTCCCTGGAATTGTTTTTCCCGGTAAAAACAGTCAATTTGTGCATGGCACAGATACAAATAGAAGGCAACCGACAGAAATGCGGATAACTGCAATACAGAGTTGAATTTGTCATAAATAGTATTGCCTGTATTTATGTTTTGTATTGCGGTAAATGTCTGAATGCTTAATTCGGGTAGTAAGGGGATGATGTGCAGCAGATCCTTACGACGGAAGAAATGCTTTGGCTGACTTATCTGACGCACGTAAAAGTAGACCAAAGGGCCAAAAGCCATTGAGAAACGCAGTGGCAAATGGTTCCAGATTGGGCTATACTTTGCAAAACCAATATCAATAGCCAACACCCTGATTGCCCACAAAGCAATAACAGTCATCAAAATAGCCAACCAACGGTTGGCAGTTTGGTTCGGCTTAGGAGCGATCCATAAAAATAGCGATAGCGTTAAGCTGATAAATACAGAGCCCAAAAACGCAATGTCATAAAAGGTAATATGGAGTGTAATGGGAATCAAATTAGTTTAGGTATTTTGTCGCATTCCCAAACCTAAGAAAATGCTGCTATAAATTCAAGATAACCTTCTTATTGCGCCCGGACGTGGTTAAATTAGAAACCTTCTTTGATTCTAAACACCACCATTTATCGGAAAAAAAGCACAAAAAAAGTTGTCAACAAAATTGACAACTTACCTAAAAAAGTGACCTTCCGACCGTAATTCTCGAACTCTTTTATTGAGGATTTGAAGAAAATCGCCTCCATAAATATTCAACTATTATTTAGATTAATACAGAACAGAAAAACACCGCCGAAATATTTCGACGGTGTTTATGCATAAAACTGTTTAAATTGTAATTATTTACTTTTCGCGACGATTATCGCAGCCAGTTTATCAGGCGTTGAAATGAAAGATGAAAGACTGCTTTGCGGGGTGAATTATTGCATTCATTAATTTGTTCAAAGCGCTTATTGAATAAGCGTTGCGTTTACTGTAGTGTCGAGCTTTATAATTTTGGAAATTGTACAGCCAAGTCTGGCTTTTTCTGCAAAATCATTTAATTGCTCTTGATTAATACCGGGGATATTTGATTCGACAACAAAGTGCAGGCTTTTTATTTCGGGGTTTCCGTTGCTTTCATCAAAACCCAATTCAATAGTTGCCGTAGTATGGATACTTTGTGTTACCCGCTTGTTTTTACCTGCGAT
The DNA here is from genome assembly GCF_056402535.1 of Mucilaginibacter sp. P4_A11. NCBI lineage: Bacteria > Pseudomonadati > Bacteroidota > Sphingobacteriia > Sphingobacteriales > Sphingobacteriaceae > Mucilaginibacter > Mucilaginibacter sp. P4_A11. Next base: position 45,550 of record NZ_JBFUHE010000018.1, on the reverse strand, counting down.
ATTTGCCAGCGCCTGGTTAAAACAGGCTGCATGAGCAGCTGCAAGCAATTCTTCGGGGCTTGCTCCCAGTGCTCCTTCAAAACGGCTTTCATAGCTTACGGGGGCATCTTTAAGTATTCCGCTTTGGATTGAAATAGTGTCGGTCCCATGTTTCCAGTTACCCTTCCATGTGGATATTCCTTGAGATTTCATGATTTACTTATTATTGATGATTGTTGAATAGATGTTTTAGTTTGACTCTGATTTGGCAAGGGTACCCAGATAATGGCCTAATCTTAATTCCGTATCACTTGCCTCCTGGAACCCCATAGTCATGAGCCTTGCCAATAATGACTGTGCTTCGGGTCTTTGGTATAATTCAAAGAATTGATCGGTTGACTCCTGTATTTCGTAAGGGTTGGGACCACCACCGGCACGTTTAAGCATAGTTGCCTTGGTTACCCGTAAAGCAGGCAGCTCAAAGCCACTGATGCGGTCAGCCAGGTTATTTACAAAATGATCTAATTCTGTATCGGCAAAAGCCCGGTTGATCCAACCATAAAGCTCCGCGGTATCGGCCGAATAATCATCGGCACTAACAGCAATTTCCAATGCCCGGGCATAACCTGACAATAAGGGCAGGTATTCTGCGGCGCCACCACCGGGCAGTAGGCCCATGCCAACTTCCAGGTGGCCAAAGATTGCTTTTTCCCGGCTTGCAAAGCGCATATCGCAGGCCAGGATAAACTCAGACCCGATGCCACGAACGCGCCCCCGGATAGATGCAATACTGATTACCCCGATATTGTGCAGCCGATTGGAAACATCCACCCACTGCTGGACGCCTAACTTTCCTGAAACCACCGGTACTTCCGCGCCACGCAGAACGTCAAAATGCGATACGAAAAAGTCTTTGTCGGCACTGTCGAATACGATAACCTTAAGATACTGATCAGTCTCTATGATATCCATTAAGCGCTGCAGTCCGGATATCATATCCGGGCCCATTAAATTGATCGGGGGATTATCCAGGGTAACCCTCCAGAATGTTTTACTGTGTTTGGTAATGATCAGCGGCGCGCCGGCCATTCCTTCTACAGATAAAGGCTTGTTTGTAGCATTCATGTTTTTGTCTTTTGTTCTTGATTAAGGGAACAAAACTCTGGAATCAAACATGCCCAAACATTCACCTATGTTAAAATCGGTGATAGATAGGAATTTAATAAAAGTTTATGAGGAACAAGCTTATAGTTTGCCTTTGATGCGGCTTAGCGATTGCGGGGCAATATTCAGATAGGATGCGAGGTAAAAGTTAGAGAACATTTGCATTAAATGGGGCTCATCACGCAGCATTTTGGCGTAACGGTCAGGTGCTGACATGGTCAGTAAGGTAAAGACACGATCGTATATAACAATAAAAAACTTTTCATTCATCTTACGCATCCACTCCTCAAATACAGGAAGATGTTTATATAAATAATCAAAGGTGTAGCGGTTCCACAGGATAGCCTTTACTTCTGTTAATGTTTCGATGGTCAGGGTACCGGGTGTATTGGTCAGGAAACTTCTATAATCATTGATGAAAAGGTTTTTAGCATTACTGAAGGGTTCATTGAAGTGAAATAGCCAGGTGGTTGTTTTACCGGAAGAATCAATATAATATGATCTGGCCTGACCTGATACAATGAAATAACAATATTTTGAAACATTCCCCCCCTGTAAAAGTAAATGCCCTTTTGGAAGAAGCACTTCTTTTGACTGACTGATTATAGCATTTGTAGCCTGCAGGTCAAGTTCAACATTTCCTCTCATATAAGTTAACAGCGGTTCACAAAAACTATCATTATTCATCTTACTAAGGTAGGGTATAAGAATTGTATTTATTGGGATATGAATACCGGATTTTGGTGCGGCAACTGCTCGTTAGCTTTCTTTACAACGGCTACGCTTTCCGGGATAGGGGTTTGCTAAATATGCTCGAATTCGTTCAAAATTGGATATTCCGAAGCCGTTAACCACCGCATTCCGAAAAGGAGTTCAGAGCATTCCGTTACACTTTGATCAAGCTATCTTCCTGAATCACTTTTTTGAACTCAAATGTTCATCGACACAACTCGTTGGTCTAACGGGCACGGAAAAGCATAGTCAAGCATGCCAAAATATCCAATAAGCACAGAAAACCAAAAAATCATATGGGAATTTCGCAATAATATCAACTATTATTGCGGGATTTTAAAACTGATAAATATACCGGCGCCAGTCTTTAATTAGTATAACATTATCCCCGGTTCTCTAATGAAAAAAATAGCAATCATAGTTTTAACCCTTATTCCGATTTTAATTTCAGGTCATATCAGAATCAAATTTGGCTGGACGGCAAGCTTTATTATCGACGTAGCTGTATATTTTTTATTAGGCTTATTTTACGCCAGGAGCAAGGCTTACAATTCATATTACCTGATATTTTTGATTGCAGCATCGCTTGCATTGCCCGTGCACACTTTTATAACCGGCAGGGAATATTGGTATCCATACGTAATGCCTTTATACCTTTTGACAGGACTGGTTAGCTTTTTCTCCGGGTATCTTTTTACATTGGGAAAAAAGCCACTGGCTCTGATTTTACTTATCTCCGTTTTTATTGGCGCTTGCACATCCGGAAAGTACATTTTGAACATCATTTCACTAAATACCTTTAACGCTCCTGAATACCATGATCTCATCAAAACTAAACCGGACTTGAAATTTTTTGACATGAACGGTAAAATTATTGACGATAATACCTTTAAGGGAAAAGTCGTCGTAATAGATTTCTGGTTTATTCAATGTTCAGCTTGCATAGACAAAATGGGGTCATTTGAATATTTATCCGGTTTATACAATAAAAACCCCAATATCGTCTTTATATCCGTGTTTAATAACAAGATTAATTCGCTTAAAAGTGTCAAAGATTTTCTGAAAGCCAAAAATCTCAATTTGCATTATTTAGCTTACGATAAAGACGCTGAATTCGAAAGGAAGTACAACATCGGAAGGTCCGGCTTCCCGGTTGAATTAAGGATTGATAAACAAGGCGTCCTGACCCAGGTGGTTACGGCCTTCGTGGGCCATGACCTTTATATCAAAATATCCAAAGAAAATATCGACAACTTATTAAGGAAATGAAAAATTAGATAAAACTGTTCTTTGGTAACTGCATTTTATTTTCGACAGAATGTAACAAAAGGCAACCTTAAATTTAATTAAGGACCAACGAAATTAACTTCATAATTAAGATCATAATTGACATATTCCTTTAAAATGCAGGTACTGACCGCTTAAAAATCATCAATACAGTATCTCCGGATTAACCGTTGTCCATCGGAAAGCCTGAAAATCAGCATATACAAAGATCATCGGATTTAATAACTCAAAATTATTTATGCCGGATTATGGCTGATGCTTTGCCCGCTGTCCGGTCTGTCTGACTTACAACAGAGTATTTCGTTATATTGCTCCAGCAGGCTAATGTATTTTTCCATCCAGTAATACATAGCTTGGTTCTTGTTGTCAGTAGATAAAGGTTTAAGTTCCTGGGTTTTTATAGTTGAAAGCCCCTTCTCAAATATTAAAGCAGGGAATTCGTTCGAAAAATCGTAATCTATAATAACGCCGATTTTAATGATGTCGCTTATACTGAGATTTTCGTTTTTAAACCAATTGTAGATGGTTCGCCGGCTAATACCAATTTTTCGTGAAATTTCGCTTAATCCTACATGGTTCCGGCGTACAATGGATTCCACAATTTCCCCACGGTGCAAATGCATTTCCTGCCCTGCATTTACTCGTTTTACTAATTTGCAGGTTGTATTCCCGCTTAAAATGAAGACATTATCCATATCGATTTGATCTTTTTGATAAAAAAATGGCTTGAAATACCGGCTTATAATTTTTACAATTAAAAATATCTGAATAACAATCTGTTGTAAATCGAATGGAGCTTCCTTAAATATTGGGCTAATAGAGATTATGTTCGAATTTAGACATTCTTAACAACGAGCATTACTATAAGTTAAGAATGTATAATGAAATGTAAATAAGTTGAGAAATAAGTGATTTAGTGAACAAATTGAATTAAGCAACAATCCGGGCCGCGACCGAAATAGCCTTTACAAACCAACGATCTTAATTCGTGAAATTGCCGTTTGCTTTGCACCGGAAACCGGGGCGAAGCAGTTGTAAAGCGGTTCTCCCTTAATGTTCGCTGTTTTTTAAAAAAAAGTTAACTTTGCGCCTTGAAACGAAGACATGATTTACTTTTTCTTTAATAAAGCAAATACGGTTTTTGCCGTACAAAATAGTCAAACGCTCCAACCGACAGATATTTCAAAACTAAGCTGGCTTTTTGCAGGCGCAGAATTAAACCGGGAGACAATTGTGACCGGTTTTTTTGTTGGCCCCCGTGCGGCGATGGTTACCCCCTGGAGCACCAACGCGGTTGAAATTACACAGAACATGGGCATTGAAGGCATTGTCCGCATCGAAGAATTTAAAGTGGTTGATCCTGACTTTTCGGCTTTTGACCCGATGCTGTTTCAAAAATACGCAGCGCTCAACCAGGAGATCTTCACTGTTAACATTAAACCGGAAGCGATCCTGGAAATTGCAGATATCGCCCAATATAATAGGCAGGAGGGACTCTCTTTAAGTGACGAAGAGGTTCAATACTTAAACGGCCTTTCTGAAAAATTAGGTCGTAAGCTGACCGACTCAGAAGTGTTTGGCTTTTCTCAGGTAAATTCGGAGCACTGCCGCCACAAAATTTTTAACGGCACTTTTGTGATTGATGGACAGGAGCAACCTGTTTCGCTGTTCAAGCTTATCCGCAAAACATCCGAGGCTCACCCGAATGGGATTGTTTCGGCTTATAAAGATAACGTGGCCTTTGTAAAAGGTCCCATCGTCCAGCAATTCGCGCCAAAACGCCCCGATGTACCTGAATTCTACGAGATCAAAGATTTTGAATCGGTAATTTCCCTGAAAGCCGAAACCCATAACTTCCCGACTACGGTTGAGCCTTTTAACGGTGCAGCTACTGGTTCAGGTGGTGAGATCAGGGACAGGATGGCTGGTGGCCAGGGCTCTATTCCATTGGCCGGTACAGCGGTATACATGACAGCGTTTTCGCGTTTAGCAGCAGACCGCCCCTGGGAAAATGGCGTTACCGAGCGTAAATGGCTTTATCAATCACCAGTTGATATTTTGATTAAGGCATCAAACGGCGCATCTGATTTTGGTAACAAGTTCGGTCAGCCGCTGATCACTGGTTCGCTGCTCACTTTCGAGCATGAGGAAGAGTCCCGCACGCTGGGTTATGACAAGGTAATTATGCAGGCAGGTGGTATAGGTTACGGCAAGCTGTCGCAAGCCAAAAAACACAGCCCGCAGGTAAGTGACAAGGTGGTGATTTTGGGTGGCGATAACTACCGGATCGGGATGGGCGGTGCAGCCGTTTCGTCTGCAGACACCGGCGCTTTAGGTTCGGGTATAGAGCTGAATGCAATCCAGCGCTCAAACCCGGAAATGCAGAAGCGCGTATCAAATGCGGTCCGTGGGATGGTGGAAAGTGATATCAACCCGATTGTTTCTATCCACGATCATGGTGCAGGTGGTCATTTAAACTGCCTTTCGGAACTGGTAGAAGAAACCGGAGGTAAGATCGACCTGGATAAACTGCCTGTTGGCGACCCAACTCTTTCAGCTAAAGAAATTATCGGTAACGAATCCCAGGAACGTATGGGGCTGGTGATCGGGCATGAAAATATTGAGATCCTACAAAAAATTGCCGACCGCGAACGCTCTCCGATGTATACGGTAGGCGAAGTAACCGGCGACCATCGTTTCACTTTTGAATCAGCCACCACGGGTGCCAGGCCAATGGACCTTGACATGGGCGATATGTTTGGTAGTTCGCCAAAAGTGGTGATGCAGGATAAAACAATCCAACGGAATTATAGCCCGGTAACTTATGACGCATCTCAATTGCAGGTTTACCTCACGCAGGTACTGCAACTGGAAGCAGTAGCGTCTAAAGACTGGTTGGTGAACAAAGTGGACCGTTGCGTAGGTGGCCGCGTGGCGAAGCAGCAATGTGCAGGCCCACTGCAATTGCCGCTGAACAATTGCGGCGTTATGGCGCTGGATTATCAGGGCAAGGATGGTATTGCTACTTCAATCGGTCATGCGCCGCTTTCGGCGTTGATTGACCCGGCAGCGGGAAGTCGTAATGCCATTGCGGAATCGCTTTCTAATATTGTTTGGGCGCCGTTGAAGGATGGCTTGCAGAGCGTATCGCTTTCGGCCAACTGGATGTGGGCCTGTAAAAATGCGGGCGAGGATGCCCGTTTATATGCCGCTGTAAAGGCCTGCTCTGAATTTGCAATTGAACTTGGTATCAATATCCCGACAGGGAAGGACTCGCTTTCCATGAAGCAAAAGTATAAGGATGGCGAGGTTATTGCACCTGGTACCGTCATTATTTCGGCAGCCGGGCATTGCGATGATATTACCGGGGTGATAGAGCCCGTGCTGCAAAAAGATGGGGGTGCGATCTATTATATCAATCTATCAGGCGATACTTATAAACTGGGCGGTTCATCGTTTGCTCAAATCCTGAATAAAATAGGCTCTGAAACACCGGACGTGTTAGATGCCGAGGCTTTCAAAAATACGTTTAACACCCTGCAGCAACTGATCAAAGCAGGCCAAATCCAGGCCGGGCATGATATAGGCAGCGGTGGCTTGATCACTACTCTGTTAGAACTCTGCTTCGCTGACCGCGATTTAGGTGCAACAATCGACCTTTCCGTATTAGGGGGCCAGGGTATCATCGAAACGCTGTTTGCTGAAAACATCGGAATTGTTTTCCAGGCTGACGCAGCAGCAGAAGCGGTGCTGGAAAGCAATGGTATTGCTTTCTGCAAGATTGGTACTGTTGAGAGAGCAGCTACGCTGACCGTAAAAAACACTGACGGCAGCTGGTCCTTTGATATTGATCACCTGAGGGATGTGTGGACCAAAACCTCCTACTTGCTGGATCAGAAACAAAGTGGTCCGGTGAAAGCCAGGGAGCGTTTTGATAATTACAAGAACCACGTTTTAAAATATAACTTCCCGGCTGGCTTTGCCGGCAAGAAACCAGTTTTAAATGCAGCCATGCCGCGACCGAAAGCAGCCGTAATTCGCGAGAAAGGCAGTAACTCCGAGCGCGAATTAGCTAATGCTATGTACCTCGCCGGTTTCGACGTGAAGGATGTTCACATGACTGACCTGATCTCGGGCCGGGAAACGCTGGAAGATATTCGGTTTATCGGAGCTGTAGGCGGCTTCTCTAACTCGGACGTATTGGGATCAGCCAAAGGCTGGGCTGGTGCCTTCCTATATAACGAAAAGGCCCGCGTAGCCCTCCAAAACTTCTTTGAACGCGAGGATACGCTCTCAGTAGGTATCTGTAACGGTTGCCAGCTGTTTATTGAGTTAGGCATGATCAACCCTGACCATGCCGAAAAGCCGAAGATGCTGCACAACCAAAGTAACAAACACGAAAGCGGTTTTACTTCGCTGACCATACAACCAAACAACTCGGTGATGCTGTCCTCGCTGGCCGGCTCAACGCTTGGTGTGTGGATCTCGCACGGCGAAGGACAATTCCAGTTACCATATGCCGAGGACCAATACGGTATCGTAGCGAAATACGGCTATGAAAGCTACCCAGCTAACCCCAATGGCTCAGACTACAACACCGCCATGATGTGCGACAAGACTGGCCGTCACCTGGTGATGATGCCCCACATTGAGCGCTCTCTCTTCCAATGGCACTGGGCCAACTATCCAGCCGGCCGTAAAGACGAAGTATCGCCATGGATGGAAGCGTTTGTGAATGCAAGGGTTTGGTTAGAGAAATAGGAAAAACAACTTATTTTTAGAGAGCCTCAACTTTGGTTGGGGCTTTTTTTGTGGGAGGGAAGTGAGGGCTTATATGATATGCTCCCAATGGTCATTTAAAGCAAAAAATCCCCTTAGAGTTAACTAAGAGGTCTTCTATTTCTGTGGTACCAACAGGGATCGAACCAGTGACACAAGGATTTTCAGTCGTATGTTCTACCTCTCTCTAAATGCTTTAAACAGTGTTTTTGACTATTTTGACAAATAATTGTGGATATTCCGGCATGCTTGGCCCGTTAGACCAACGAGTTGCGTCGATGAACATTTGAGTTAAAAAAAGTGATTCAGGAATATAGCATGGCAATGCGTAACGGAATGCTTTGACCTAGAACGCTATCATGACCTTGTGATGTTTGTATTTTAATTTAATAATTAAACTAAAAAGTAAAACAAGTTAAGGGTTTTAAAGCTTTTCATATGTAGATCGTTCATATAAAATACCCAATACTAATACTAATCCTTATCCACGTCCATAAACCTGAATAAATTGAAAAACAAAAAACACATTGCTATACTGGGCGGGGGCCCGAGCGGCTTGTTCATGTTCAAACGGTTGGTAAATACCGGGAATACGGATATCAGTATCACCATCTTCGAGCGGAAAAACAAATTAGGAGCCGGTATGCCATATAGTTCTGAAGGGGCCAATGATGAGCATATTACCAATGTATCGGGTAACGAGATCCCTGTTTTAGTTACTTCTTTGGATGACTGGGTTAAAACCGTCTCCAAAGACACGCTCAATAAATACCATATGGACGCCTCGCGTTTTAACGAGTACAAGGTGTTGCCGCGCTTATTGTTCGGCCAATACCTTACTGCACAATTTGACCTGCTGCAAAAACAAGCCCGGGAAATGGGTATTGCTTATACAGTTTGTTATAACACAACCGTAACCGACATTATTGATCAGCCTGAAAAGGGCCTGGTGATTGTGGAAACCGGCGACGGTGAACAAACCGAATTTGATCACGTGATCATTTGTACCGGACATAACTGGCCAAGAAAGCACGAGGGCAAGGTAGCTAACTATTTTGATTCTCCTTATCCTCCTGTCAAGTTGGCTCTTGAGCTAAACCACCCGATTGCTATTAAAGGCTCATCCCTCACCGCGGTTGACGCTATCCGGACGCTGGCCCGCCATAACGGAACCTTTGATAAGGATGAGGCCGGTAGGTTGTTTTATACACCTTACTCCGAGAGTTTTCACTTTAAAATGGTGATGCATACCCGGAACGGGATGTTGCCTGCGGTCCGTTTCCACCTGGAAGATTCTCATTTGTCTAATGATAGCCTGTTGAATAAAGAGGAGATCGAAGCCCACATCAAAGCCAATAATGGCTTTCTGTCGCTGGATTATATTTTTGAACGGGACTTTAAATTACCGATACAGGCGAAAGAACCGGAATTTTACGACAAGATAAAAGATATGCAACTGGAGGAATTTGTGGATGCGATGATGGCTTTGCGCGAAGAGCTTGATCCTTTTAAATTGTTAAAGGCAGAATATGCCGAAGCCGAGCAATCGATCAAACGGAAAAAATCTGTTTACTGGAAGGAAATGCTGGGGGTACTGAGTTTTGCGTTAAACTACCCTGCCAAACATTTATCTGCTGAAGACATGCAGCGCTTGCAGCAATCTCTTACACCGCTGATCTCTATCGTGATCGCTTACATTCCGCAGAGTTCCAGCGAAGAATTATTGGCCTTGCACCAGGCGGGTGTACTGGAACTGATCCCTGTTGGCGACGAAAGCATGGTGGAACCACATGAACATGGCGGCGCTACCTACTATTATACAGATGAAACCGAAAACGAGCAAAGCGTACATTATCAAACTTTTGTTGATTGCGTGGGACAACCTCATTTAGCCTTTGAAGAGTTTCCTTTCAAAAGCCTGATCGATGGACAGATTGTTACACCTGCTAAACTCAAATTCAGGTCGGTGGAGGAGGGGCTTAAGGCTTTGAATGCCGGTAAACCGGTTTCAAAAGACGATCGGGGTGATTACTACCTGAAAGTTTCCGGCATCACCATTAATGACCATTTCCAGGTGGTAGACGCCTATGGTGCTTATAATGAACGTATCTATGTGATGGCGGTTCCGTATATCGGCGGTTATAACCCCGATTATTCAGGCCTCGATTTTAGTGAGGAGGCATCTGGTATCATTATTGAAAGATTAATGGCATGAAGTTATACCTGTTATTATTAGGTGCCGAAGCCCCCGGCAGGGTGGTTGAACAACATGATATTTTTTTGGTATTGCCGAAAACCTGCCCGATTTGGTGCCTGATGTTCGGGCATTCTGGCCGGAGGCAGGCGGTAGCCCGCACATTGATGGCTGGCGGGAAGTGACTAAGGTAGACGATTTTGCAGTACGGGTTGTTCCCCTGCATGATGATAGCCGCCCTGCTTCCGTTAACAAACTGTTCTTTTTAAATCTGGGCGGTTACACCGGCGGGAAACTGGAAGAACAGCATTACATAGTGCTCACTGTACAAAACAGTCGTTTGGATGCTATCCAGTCCGCAAAGAAAAGCCTGTTTTTTAAAACCAACTCGTTAAAGGGTATTGCAACTGCGCACATCGATGAGAAATACGGCGTTGACATAGATAGTTTGCATCACATTGAAGACCTGCTTTCCCCGGCCCTGAAAGCGCAATACCGTATCGTGTTCAGCAGCGGAGCCGGGATGCCGGAAGACGAGATCCATTTAGGTTATTTTAAACTGGATAAGCTTAAATGAACCGCGCTAATAAACTACTTAACTGGATAAAGCAACAGCACAAAGGTCAGCTGATTAGGCGTACGGCCGAGCCTTATATCAACCACCTTGTTGCGGTTGCCGAATTAGCGTCGGTCAGTCCTTTGGGCTACGAGGCCGGCCTTTGCCATGATCTTTTTGAGGAAACCGAAACAACGAAAAACGAACTAAGTTTGGCACTGACAGGTTTGGGTTATGCAGAGCAGGAAGCGGATCTGATCGTTAATTGCAGTATAGAGCTGACCGATGTATTTACTAAGAAAAACTATCCCGATCTAAAGAAAAAAATCCGAAAAAAGATGGAGGCTGAGCGATTGGCAACGATCAGCCCCGTTTCGCAAACTGTGAAATACGGCGATCTGATCTATAATGTCGGATGGGTAATGAAATACGACCCAAAGCACGCTGAAAAATACCTGCGAAAAAAACAATTTCTTTTGGCTTCCATGACGAAGGGTGACCGAAATCTGCATCAGCAGGCTTTAAATATTGTTGACGGTGCCATCAGATCTTTAACCTAATTTAAAAGGCTAAATATTGTGCCTTTACACGCAACTATTTTCTTAAATCATTGTTAAGCGAATCATGCAATCAGAAAATACTAAAACGAAATACAACGACCAGGAATTAAACGAATTCAAAATATTGATTAAAGACAAGATCAATATAGCACGCGAAGAGTTGCAGGACCTGGTTGGTACGCTCAGTTCCTCCAATTCCAATGGTGATGATGCCGCAATTGCCGGCAAAACGCTGGAAGATGGTTCTGCTACTTTTGAGAAAGAACAAACCAACCAATTGGCAGGACGTCAGAAAAAGTTTATCGAGCAGCTTGAGGCGGCCCTGATGCGTATTGAAAACAAGACCTATGGGATCTGCCGTTCTACCGGTAAATTAATCCCCAAAGAGCGTTTAATGGCTGTTCCTCATACTACCCAAAGTATGGAAGCAAAACTTAAACAGCTATGAGCTCAGCATTTGTAAAAGAAGGGGAAGCGCAGCATCTCAAAGATGTCGCGCCGAATTTGGCGCATTGCTATTATTTTATATTAACAAGTTAAGGTCCATCCTAAGCATACAGGAGTACTGACACCTTTGGAAAACCATGCTTAAAACTTATTTACTGTAAAAGTTTGGTATTAGCAATGATGTGCGCCTTAGGTTACCTGGTAGGATAAAGGTAGTCCTGGTTTAGCAAACCAAATGTCACCTTCATTGTACACAAATATATATCCGTTCAAAACAAATCTAACTTGTTAGGGTTTCTGCTTAACATTGCTGCTTATACATATTCCATGGCAGGACCACAGCCCGATTTTATTCCTGATTATCCTTTTTTAAATGGCGGCGGCCAGATGGGCGCGTTGATCCGGGCTTTCAACTGGGCGAACAATCCTTTAGGGGCACCGGCTGGCTGGCCAATAGCGTTAAAACAAACTGTCAGCATGATGCTGAAAAATAGTTTTCCAGTACTGATTTGCTGGGGCCCGGATTACACTCAGCTCTATAATGATGCATTTCGTCCCATCAACGGAGAGACGAAACACCCGCAGGCACTCGGCGGTAGCGCCGAAACAACCTATTCGGAAATCTGGCAAACGATAGGGCCTATGTTTTTAGATGTAATGTCGGGGAAAACGCATAGCTTTCCCGATTTCAATGTGCCGCTTGAACGTAACGGGCAAACAGAGGACTGTTATTTTGATTTTTCCTACAGTCCGATAGCTGACCTTGACGGAGAAGTTCTTGGTGTGCTGGTTGTATGCGTGGAAACAACCGCAAAAATACGGGCATTGGAGGAATACCGGATCAACGAGGAACAACGAAAAAACAAAGATCAGGAACTCCAGTTATTGATCGATATGCTTCCTGCGTCAGTAGTCGTGATCAGGGGGCCGGAACTGATCGTAGAATTGATCAACCAGTCAAACCTGAACTACTGGCAGAAAAGCGCGGGAGAGGTGACCGGCAGGCCCTTCCTGGAGATCTTGCCTGATCTCGCTGACCAGCCTTTTGCAGGGCAGTTGCGGCATGTGATGGCCACAGGCGCAGTAATTGACGTAAAGGAGAGCCCTGTGATTTTTAAAAATGCGAACGGAACTGTCCGGGAGACCTTTGTGGATTATACTTATCAACCCCTTGCAGACAGCAAGGGGGATTATACCGGTGTGCTTGTGATGTCTACAGACATCACGGAGCGGGTTACAGCCCGCAAATTGCTCGAAAAATATGCGGATGAGCTTGAAGAAACTAACACGCAACTTTCCGTTGTCAATAGTGATCTCGCGCGGAGCGAAGCCCGCTTCAAATACCTGATACAGGAGGCACCTGTCGCCATTGGTGTATTGCATGGCAGGGACTTGGTCATCAGCTCGGCAAACGAGATGATACTAAAGATCTGGGGTAAAAAGAGGGACATTGTTGGCCAGCCTTTGGCATCAGGGGTACCGGAGCTCGAAGGGCAGCCCTTTTTGCAAATACTCGACGATGTTTTTACATCCGGAAAAGCCTTTTTTGGAAATGAGGTACCTGCCATGCTATACCACGAAGGGGGAATGCGTCAGCTCTTTTTCAATTTTGTTTACCAGCCGATCACCGATGGTGGTACGGAAATGACCGATATTCTTGTAGTTGCCGTCGACGTTACGGTGCAGGTTCAGGCCCGTACAGCGCTGTTGCAGGTCAATGAGGAAATGGCTGCTGCCAACGAAGAGCTCGCCGCCACCAACTTAGAGCTTACTGAGGTTCAGCGGCGTTATGAAGAAACCAACCGTGAACTGGAAAGCAGTGCCTCCAGGCTTCGGATGGCCATTGAATCAACCAGCCTGGGAACCTGGGAATACAACCCACAAACCGCTGAACTGTATTGGTCGAAAGAATGCCGTGATATCTATGGCATTCCGGACGGCGAGACCGCTACGTTTAAACTGTTCGCCACACATATTCACAGGGATGACCGGCATTTAGTCGACGATGCCATTCAAAAAGCGCTCAATCCTGCTGGAAACGGGGATTATGATCTGACCTACCGAATCATCCGATTTGATAACGGCGAAAGCCGCTGGATCAGGGCACAGGGAATTGTTTATTTTGAAAATAAACAACCTCTCCGCTTTATTGGTACAGTTGTCGATATCCATGAATTGAAGGAGGCGGAAGAAAAAAGCGCTAAACTGGCAGCCATCATTGCTACCTCCGATGATGCGATCATCAGTAAGACCTTCGAAAGTGTGATCACGAGCTGGAACGCTTCGGCTGAGCGTGTTTTTGGCTATACAGCCGAAGAGATGATCGGGGAAACGATATACAAGATCATCCCCGAGGACAGACATAGCGAAGAACCTCAGATCCTTGCAATTTTAAAGAATGGTGAACGAATTGAACATTTTGAAACCAAGAGGTTGACGAAAGACGGGCGACTGATAGACGTATCGGTGTCGGTATCAACAGTGAAAGACAAAGAGGGAAATATTATTGGCTTATCCAAGATCGCACGCGATATAACCGAGAAGAAATTGGACGAGACCCGTAAGAGCGATTTCATTGGTATGGTAAGCCATGAACTTAAAACACCACTTACTTCGCTGGGGGCTATCATACAGGTTTCCCAAATGAAGCTCCGGAATAGTGAGGATCAATTTTTGACTGGGGCAATGAGCAAAGCGAACGTGCAGATAAAGCGTATGACGTCCCTGATCAATGGCTTCCTGAATATTTCCCGGCTTGAATCCGGCAAAATTCATATTCAGAAACAAGATTTTAATCTAAATGAATTGATTGGTGAAGTAGTTGAAGAAGCAAACCTGACTGCTAACACGCATCGTGTTCATTTCGAGCAGTGCCCGGCAGTTCATATAAATGCTGACCGGGATAAAATAAACTCAGTTGTTTCCAACCTCGTCAGCAATGCCATTAAATACTCTTCAGTAGAAAAACATATACTTGTTTCCTGCAAGGTAGCAAAGGAGTCAATTATTGTCAGTGTTAAAGATGAAGGCTTAGGCCTGAACAAAGAAGATCTTTCGAAGGTTTTTGACCGCTATTACCGGGTAGAAAATAATAATACGCAGCATATTTCTGGTTTTGGGATCGGCCTTTACCTCAGTTCAGAAATTATTGGGAGGCATGGGGGGAAAATCTGGGCTGAAAGCGAAATAGGGGTAGGCTCTACTTTTTATTTCAGTTTACCGATTGTTCAGTAAGCCAGCGGGAGATGATCGATGCAACGGAGAACTTTGCTGATCATCAGCCCGGTCATTTGTATATTTAGCATAAAAACACCACGGTCCATTATCTGATCCGTGGTGAGACCAAACGATTTCAGACAGGGCATCCTGATGATAGTTCATCATAAGTTTGAGATTAAGAGCGTTCTGCAGCTGCAGATTTTCGATTAGTTATAAAGAGGAAAGTAATGTGCTGATTACGTGTAATGCAGGCGAAGAATATTTAGCCTGATGCAGATACCCTCTGCATCAGGCCTTTCTTTGGCGATCATTAATCAGGAACTTTGGGTAACGCGTTCTTTTTCATCCTCCGCGCCGATACGATGCTGCTGTTTTCGTTTCCCATTGCCGAACTTATAGCTGAATCCCAGGCGGAAAATCCGCGAATCGTAACGGTATTCAAAGGTAAAATCGTTGTTCAGCAAATGACTGTCATCCCGGATATTATGCGTCCGGAAAACATCGCTTACCGCCAGACTGACGGTTGCACGCTTTTCAAGAAAGGCCCGGCGCACGGCAATGTCTGCGTAATATTGGGATTTGAAATTTATAATGCCCTTGGTGTTTGCAGAGTTATAGTTTACCTGCAGTTCGCTGCTGAAAGAGCCGAGATGAAACACCTGTGTTGTTTTGATGCTGTAAGCCGGGCTTCCGGTATTGATCGAACTGCCAGCGAGGGTATCTGAGCGGAACCTGTTATAATATCCGTTCAGGTTAATGTCCGCATTCCACCATTTGGTTAGCTGGTATGGCAAATCGGCGCTGATGTTCCAGGAATTTACCTGATCCAGATTCCGGTCTGTCTGCATCGATATATTTCCTTCAGTGAAAACGATCGGCATGATCGCATGCGATATGTGACTGTATCCGAGGGTCAGGCTGAAAGCTTGATCATGCGAATATGCCAATTCCAGCGCATTGGAATATTGGGGGTTAAGAAAGGCGTTACCCAGATCAGCCGTGTACGGATCGAGCGGGAATCTGAAGGGGTTTAGTTTGCTGTAAGCGGGTCTGTCGATCCGGCGGCTGTAGGAGAGCGTTATGCTGTTCTTTGCGTCAATAGATTGCGTCAATGAAAAACTGGGGAAGAAATCCAGGTAATTTCTTTTGGTTAACATACCTCCGACCAGGTCGCCGGTGGAGTGGGTATATTCCGTTCTCAGCCCTGCCTGAAATTCCAGGGTATGCAGCGTGCCCTTTAAATTTAAATACCCAGCAGAAATGCGCTCCTGATACAGAAAGTGATTCGTTCGTGTGGTATCGTTTATATAAGTTCGACCTTTCAGTACCTGGGCGAGTAAATTGTTGTCACTGATTACTTTGCTGAGCTTGACCCCTGCCTCAATTGTTAGGTTCTGTGTTATAGGATTAGCATAATCGGCTTTGGCTACATAAATATTAATTAAAGAAGGTGTGCGGTTGGTCAGCATCTGGGCATCATGCATTAAAGTGCCGTCTGGGAGGTAGAAACGGTTGGTGGCCCGATAATCCGAATTGTTATTCACCCTGGAATAATCGAGGTCAAGGGTCAGTACCTGGCCTTTCTTATCTAATTTATAGCGATTGTTCAGGTTGAATGAATAGTTATGAAAGGTATTGGCGCTTTGCGATGCCGAATGCAGTAAGGAATCGATGGGCGCTGAGATTTTGCCTATGATGGTTACATCGGACAGATCATCCCTACTACTGTTCAGGTAACCGCTGAACCCGATTCCGATAGTGTTCCCTTGCGAAAGATCATATTCAGCTCCCAGCAGCACATTATTGTGATGCGCAGGAACCTGCGTCGTCGTAATCTGGTTATAGGCGGTGGGGATGACACCCTGATGGATAAGCCGGTCGATGGAGATCGTGATAAGGCCCTTTTGGTCGCTGTGCGTAAGCGATCCGTATAAATTCATTTTGCCGTTTCCGTAATCGAAGTTAAAACCGGTGTTATCCCGGCCGAAACGGCCATATCCGGCGCCGGCGATCAGGCTTCCGTTCAGTCCCTCTTCCCGGTCTCTTTTCAGTTTAATATTAATCAAACCAGCGCTGCCTGCGGCACCATAATTGGCGGGCGGTGTCGTCATTACTTCGATGGATTCTATCCTGGTCCCGTCAGTCGAGGACAAGAGGCCGGCCAGCTGGTCTGCTGTCAGGAATGTTGGTTTCCCATTGATCATGACCACAACATCCTGTTTGCCGCGCAGGAAAATGTGCTTGTTCTGATCGAGACTGATGCCCGGAACACGATCAAGGATATCGAGGGCATTGTTTCCTATCGCCAGAATACTGTTGCCGACATGCACAACAGTTTTTCCGGCCTGATGCTCGATGAGGGGCTTGGCAGCAGTAATACTGACGCCTGCCAATTTAGTTGCGGAAGTCCGGATCGTCAATACGGGAACGGATACAACGCCTTCTGCTCCTGTTAAATGGATGGCGGCACTCCTGGTGTTTTCGAAGCCGACGAAACTGACGGAAATCAGGAAATCTCCCGGCGCCAAACGGTTGAAGGTGTAACAGCCATTTTCATCTGTCAGCGTGCCCCTGATAACGGATGTGTCTTTAGCATTCAGAATACTTACCGTGGCGGATGGCACCGCTGCGCCTGTCTCATCTAAAACTTTTCCGGTCAGATTTAGCACTCCGGAGGTATTCTGCGCTTTCAAATGGCCAACAAGCGAGGAGATAAAAAGAATAAGCAACAAAAAATGTTTTTTGTAGTGATGCATTTGTAGTTTAAATAGAATTGAATAAAAAAATAGTTTCTTTAACAGGCGGCCTGGTTATCAGGGGGTAAATGCTTGATTGGATACCGCGAATGCCACTGGTCGAAAAGAGTAAAGCAGTTCGGAAGAGTCGGGATGTCTTTCATCAGAGTTTATCTACAGATGAAGGATTTTAAAAAAAGTTCGCTTCGGTGAGAAATAGTTCCTCGGGATGAAAAACTCTTGCGGCGCTGGGTATTGAATTATCAAATCAGCCCTGCGTAATGATTTAACCAGTTTAATGGTTTGGCGTTATCACTATCGACATCTTCAACTGAAAGTGCAAAAGCTACTTCGATTTGTCCATTTCGTTTCGGCGACCAAGGATTTAATTTCGCTTTGAAATGAATAGGTCAGACAAATGTTGTTTAAGAAAAGCGGTGGAATCACAGAGCCATGTTCGGGGCAGAAAAGATTCCGCTTCCGCTGTTTTTATTAATTATCCCATTAAAATATTTTACAGCTTCATTAACAGCACTTTATGTCGTTGCTATTTAACTACACCGCAACTAATACCGTCTTCGGCGTCAAAAAAATCACATAATGGATATTGATCGTTTATGCGTATTTTCATGTATAATTTTATGGTGTTGAGGATCGTTTGTCACGAATTATCTTTATGAAAAAGTCCCTGCTGCTTATTCTTCTTCTATATATTGCAAATTCATCTCTTGCACAAACGAGCGACTTTGATGAATTGCCGCTCCCTGTATTAAGACAAAAACTTTCCGTATGTCCGAACGATACGAATAAGGTCAAATTACAGCTTGCCCTGGGACATTTAATGCTATTGAAAGCAACGAGAGGTGAAAAAGACATTGATTCGGCAATTAATTTTTCGGATCAGGCAGGGATTCTGAGCCGCCAGCTCAGCTATCAATTCGGGATAATCAATTCAGCGCTTCTTAAGACAGAAACATTTTATCACCGGAAACAAAGGGATGCGGGATTAAAAACCGCCCGGCAGGCCCTTGCATATTCTAATTTGCATAACAACAGGGATGGTGAAGCAAGGTCATATCATCTGATAGCACAGTACTATCCGACCGATGATTCAGTCTCTCTCCGGAACAGGATATATTACACTAACAAGGCTATTGCCATGTTCAGGAAAAACAGGAATAATCTTTGGCTCTCCTATCTCCTGACACAAAACGCAGATATGCTATTTCAAGCGGAACGGGCAACGGAAGGGCTCAAGTTACTGTTCGAAGCCTTGAATTTGAGAAAAGGTATAAGCCGAAGGACCGTCGAAGGCATATATTGGAACATCGGCAGGATATCCTTGGGTATAGGCGATTACAAAAATGCGCTAAAATACAATTTGTTAGCACTCAAAACCGCCAAAGAGGTTAAAGACACGTCCCTGCAGGCATGTTTTATAAATAATCTGATCGCAACTACCTACATAAAGATGCAGGATTACGAACGAGCAATTCCATACTCAATTGAGGTGGTGCGGATGGCGAGGCGTTACAATGCACCATCCTTCATCAATGCAGGGTCTTCGGCGCTGGCTTTTGAATATACGCACACAAACCAGCTGTCAAAAGCTTTGTCCATACTTAATGACATGAACGGCAATGCCAGCGGGGATCCGGAAAAACTGTCTGTAGGAACGGACTTTCTTAATAGCCTTATCTATGCAAAACAATATGTAAAAGCCGGTCAATATGCAAAAGAGATAACGGCGCTGCTTCCAAAAATTCCGGCCCGGCACGTGGAAGAAATTATGAATGCCTATAATTCGCTTGCATCATATTATCTGGAGACTGATCAGTTGAAAAAAGCTTATCGCTATTCAGAATTGTTTGCGGCCACGGCACATAAGCTAAGTTATATCGATGGTGTTACGATGGCCGCAAACCGTTATTACAAGGTGGTGGCTTTAAGTAAAAGTCCGGATTCCGCTATCGGACATTTCCTTAAGGACCAGGAGATCAGAGACTCGGCTGATAATAAAGTAAAAGCTTATCAGACATTCCTGCTGGAAATGGAAAATCAAACATTAGAAAAAAACAGGCATATCGACTTGCTAACGCTGGATGCGCAGCTGAAGGATGTTCAACTAAAGCGAAACCAGCTTATTCAGAAAGTGACGATCGGCGGGTCGGTGATGCTTTTGATCATTACCGGTTTGATCTACAGCCGGTATCGACTGAAGCAGCGGAGCAACGCTTTGCTTACCATGCAAAAAGAAGAGATTGACCATAAGAACCATGCGCTTCAGGAACTGATAATGGATAAAAACGAGCTTTTGAAAGATAAAGACGAACTATTGTCAGAAAAGGAGCTATTGTTGAAAGAAGTTAACCATCGCGTGAAAAATAACCTGCATTCGGTGCTTGCTTTGCTGGAAAACCAGGCAGCGTTGCTTCAGGGGGAAGCTTTCGAGGTCATCAATAAAAGCAGGCACCGGATTTATGCGATGTCGCTGATCCACGAGAAGCTCCTGGAAACTTCGGAATTGAAGTCTGTCGATATGAGCGCCTATCTCCCGCAGTTGATCGTTCATATCAAGGAAAGTTTTCAGGAGGCGGGCCGGATCAAATTTAACATTCAGATCGAGGCATTGATATTAGATGTTCCACTGGCATTACCGCTTGCGCTCATTGTCAACGAAGCGGTTACCAATGCGTTAAAATATGCCTTTACAGATCGGGAAACCGGGGAGATCACGATTTCGCTTACTATGTTCAAGGGGCATATACGGCTTGAGATCGCAGACAACGGCATCGGGATGGTGAAGGCTGGTAAATCAATAAAGTGTGACGGGATAGGTATCCGGCTGATGCGCGGCCTTTGCGAGGATATTGATGCGAAAATCAGGTTTGAAAATATAAATGGTACAAGGATTACCGTCACCAGTTACGGGGTAAGTCCCGAGGATAACATTAATTTGGATAAAGCATTGAGTCATTTGCCCGATTTATCACTATGATTGACCTTCGGCCCTGTACCTGCTGAATACATAGTTTGATTTTTTGCACCATTACCGTATCGACATTCAATCGGATCAGGAAATTCTCTGCAGGCATCGCGCTTGTTCACAACGGGTCATCCACGTTATCATGGAACCAGGCGGCATCAAGGAGCGCTTTATAGTTGTTTTCATCAAACTAACAATGCTTTGCTATGGCATTGGTATATTGAATAACAAGCTTTATGGAAAAGGATGCTGATCCGCAAAAAAAAGCAAATTTCCCCGTGTATTAATTTCCCGCTCCAAAAATCCTTTAGGTGAAGACCGGCGACGGATGATGAGATTTCAACAATATCACCGCCAATTGGTGAAATTCCGATGTTGTTTTTGTTATTAGCCGAACGATCCTACTGAACATCAGGTTATTAAAATTTGGCACATAATTAGGCCGAAAAAGGGGGAAATAACCAACACATGAATATAGGAATTAGCGAGGAGCATACCCAGAAGGTCGTAAATGAATTATCAAAGCTTTTGGCGGACGAATTCATACTTTTTACCAAGACGAAAAATGCGCATTGGAATTTGGAAGGAAGCGGATTTCATGCTCTGCATGTGTTTTTTGAAGAACAGTTTATACAGATCGACAAAATTGTAGACAGTGTAGCCGAACGGATCAGGTCGCTCGGGCATTATTCCCTGGGTTCCTTAAAAGAATTCCTTGACCACACCCGCCTTACAGAAGATTTCATTGGAGACAATTCAGGTACGTCTTACATCAACAACCTGCTGGAGGACCATAAAAACCTGATATTTGTTTTAAGGGAAATTATTGACCGGCTCGCCGGCGAGTACAAGGATTACGGCAGCAGTGATTTTCTCACCGGCCTGCTTTCCACCCATGAGAAGATGGCCTGGATGCTTGGATCCCATTTAAAAAATAATAAATATTAAATTAAACAGCGTATGCTGAATTACAAACAGCAGGCGGCGGATTAAGCGGCCACACCGGTACGCAAAGGGCAAACAGTCGGATTGGGAATGGAGAGACCATTCGGGAGCGATCAATGCGCTCAGGAATGGTTCAGGAATTCATACTGACGAAAAAATCCTCGCCCACATGGCGCTGAATTTATTTTGATTGGCGATGAATCAAAGTACTCGCAAGAACTCACAGCCGAACACCCATTGATCGTGGAGATCATGCCATCAGTATTTCTTCGATTTCTTTTCAAATGGTGGCGCACTTTGCTGATTTCGGCTGTGAGATACTTCCCCGGGGAATGGAAAGACCCCTGGTACTTTCAGTTCATGGGAATTATTTGCTGAGCCTGAATTTTAAAATGCTGCCCGGGGTTGTGATCATTCGTCGTTTTTCCAAATGGCAAACCGGGCGACCATTTCGGGGCCGGCAGATATCCGAATACTCAACCGGGCTGCCGTTGATCCCGAAACGTAGATACTTCCGTTTAAAATTCCCGATAAAATAAGATCAAGTCCAAATGAATCCGCCAATCGTCCATTTTACGTAAGCGCCTGGCGGGATAATTTTGCAGGCAGTTTAAATCATGCTGATTACAGTTCCCCATAATTTACCTGCGGCGAACGCTGTTTTCAGGCAATGAAGGACTTTGAACAAGGCAATCAGGACACGTGGATGTGTGATTCCTGCTAATAAAATTTCAATGAAACAACCGGATAATGTGCGGCGAGAGATACCCCAATTAAATATCAATTTCTTATTCAAAAAATTCAATCCCTTTGTTCAGGCGCTGGCCTTGCAGATCTGCGGTAATACGGCGGAAGCAGAAGATGCGGTCCAGGACGCTTGGATCACCGTATTTACGCATGGACATCAGCTAAGACAGGCAGATTTGTTTCTTCCCTGGCTGAAAAGGATCGTTATCAATTCATGTCATCAGTTAACGCGCAAGGGCAGGCGGACAGTTCTTGTCGAGGAACTGCCTGAGAGCGACAAAATGATCGAAGACAGTATTGAATTAAAGTTCGAACAAAACGGACGACGGGACACCCTTCATACTGTGCTGGCTGAACTGCCCGTTCATTTACGCGAAACCGTCATGCTGAGGTATCTTACAGGTTATAATTCTTATGACCACATCGCTGTCATTACCGGTGTTCCCGTAGGAACTGTGCGAAGCCGGCTCAGCGATAGTAAAAAGAAGCTGTCAAAACTATGGAAACTATCTGAGGACGCCGATCCCACAGCCTTTGCGAAAGACCAATACTGGAACAAATATTATGAGGAAATTTGTCCAGGAGCCTATAAGGACAAAAATTTGCTTTCTGACCTGTATGACCACATCGCCGGCGATCTTAAAATCGTGTTTACCAGCGGAAAAACAGTTATCGGACGACGCATGTTCGAATTGGGCATTGAGGACGATATGGATCATGGCAGCTTCATCAGGTCTGTAGATCAATGCAGTTCCAGCGGAAATCTGACCGTACTTAAAGTTACTTTCGCGAACAACCCGGACTTTCCATCACACTGCCCCCCGGGAGCATACCTGACTTTTATACGTAAAAATGATCAGCTTTCAGAAATGAAAATGTATCACGCCGCCCGGCGGGTGGACAGTGATTTCTGTTAAAATTTCCCGGCCATCCGAACTTTTGTAATGGTACCTGCATCTTAAAATAAACTTATGATTGATCTGTTAGCAAATTTGCAGCCGGTAGTACTTGTCGCAATGCTCATACTGATGTATTGCATTGAAAATGTGCTGCCCTATTTGAATCCCCCGGCAAACAAAAAAAAGCATTATGGGAGGAATTTTATTATCTCTCTCGTTTCATTTTTATTAAATGCCGTTCTCGGGGCGGTTGTGGTAATGTTTGTGGAACTTACCGCCCAAAATCACTGGGGCTTATTAAATCAGTTTGACCTGCCTCCCGTTTTTGCCTGCGTGGCCGGCATTTTATTGTTCGACTTCGGCAGTTACCTGACCCATAATCTCCAGCATAAAGCACCATTTCTGTGGCGCTTTCACCGGATTCATCATTCCGATTATCACCTGAACGTATCTTCATCGCTGCGGTTTCACCCTGTAGATGTCATCGTTTCCCAGTGTCTTTATCAGTGCATCGGAGTCGTTCTGATCGGGTTACCGATTACAGCGTTCGTCATTTACGGATCCATTGCAATCCCACTACTGATCATGCAGCACAGTAATGTCCGGTTTTCCGAAAAATTCGAGCGAATCGCAAGACTCGTATTTGCAACGCCGGGCTGGCATAAAATCCATCATGCGGCTGAACAAAAAGATACCGACTCGCACTACGGCGATGTATTTACTTTTTGGGACAGAATATTCGGTACCTGGGGCAGAAAGCAGCCGCATGAAATAGGTTATGGTCTTGCTGAATTCAGCGAAGATAAACATCACCGGGTAGGATACCTGATGGCATCACCGTTTAAAAAAAATAATTCTCCGCGTTCCTGATCAAGATAGCCGGCATCTTCCGGCGTTAAAATAGCTCCGCTGCGGTTTCAGTCGTGAGTTTGTAACAATAATTCCGTAAAGACGCCGGTCTTAGTACTCCTTGCTGACCGGCGTTTACTACTATTTGCTCGCGCTTTGATATAAGCTATCGAAACTGATTTCTTATTAAAATCACTAACATTATAGTGAAGCAATTATTTTTGCCGCAATTTGTCGGTCTGCCAAATACCGGCAATACCCGGACCGACTGACGACGTAAATTGTTCTTCCTGCAATTTCATCATCATACGGCTGCATTAGCTGTTCATCCTCTGGGTCCCGTATAATCTTCGTGCCGGCGTTTTTTCTTTCGAGGTTCCTCTGCTGTACAAAAATGCAGTGGTTTATCAGCAAGCAGAACAGCATATCTCTGAATCGGCTTTCAGAAAATAAGCTTCGGAATCTCCAAATCCTGCAATTGATAAACCCTTTCATATTGTTCAAATATCAACAATCCCGATACCCCTTGACGACATGCGAATTGATTTTTGAAAGCGAACAAAACGCAAATTACTGATTTGGTGCATGTTGCGACATTGGCACCATAGATGCCTATAAAAGTTAAACCCGACAGAGCGGGTATTTAAACCACATCTTAATTTTTAAAACAATGAAAACGACTACCAAAACTTTTACACGAAGAATCCTGGCGGCATTAGCGTTACCGGCACTGCTGACGGCAGCATTCTTAACAACATCAAAAAATGCTGCGGCGCAGAAGCCGCACATCAAAAACGTGGTACTCGTACATGGCGCGTTTGCAGATGGATCCGGTTGGAGAGCACTTTTTGATATTCTTACCAAAAAAGGTTATAACGTAACGATCGTTCAGAACCCGCTGACTTCACTGGAAGCTGATGTTGAAGCCACAAAGATCGCCCTTGATAAACAGAACGGGCCGGCTATCCTTGTAGGACATTCATGGGGCGGCTCGGTGATCACTGAAGCCGGTAACCATCTGAAGGTAGCCGCCCTGGTTTACGTATCGGCTGTTCAGCCGGATAAAGGCGAATCGGCCCTGACCCAGCTTCAGTCTGCACCTACAGCAAAAGAAAGCGGCATCCTGCCTCCAGACGTCAATGGCATTGTTTATTATGAAAAATCAAAGTTCCACGGAGGGTTTTGCGCAGATGTCCCGGCTGATCAGGCCGCCTTTATGTATGCATCACAGGGCCGTTTCTATGCCAAAGCATTCGCTACGCTGATCACTGATCCGGCCTGGAGGCACAAACCTACTTATGCCTGTGTAGCCACTGAAGACAAAACCATCAACCCAAGCATACAGCGCAGAATATATGCGCGATCAAAATCAAAGGTAACCGAAATCAAAGGCAGTCACGTGATTTTCATGTCACAGCCCGGCCTGGTTGCCAAGGTGATCGAACAGGCGGCGGCAGAAAACAAATAATTCACTGAATTCAGCTGTAAAAGACAACTCCATTAAATCAACGCTTTTTAAAACTTAAAAAAATGAAAACATCGATTAAAAACGTGGTTCTTGTTCATGGCGCATTCGCCGATGGTTCAGGTTATGAAGCCCTTTACCATGTGCTAACTGACAAAGGGTATAATGTACTGGTGGTACAAAATCCGCTAAGCTCACTTGAAGAAGATGTCAACCAGACAAACATCGTGCTGGACAGGATTGGCGGCCCGGTAGTCCTGGTTGGCCATTCATGGGGCGGCGCAGTAATCACCGAGGCCGGTAACCACCCGAATGTTGCAGCCCTGGTTTACGTTGCTGCTTTGCAGCCGGACAATGGCCAATCAGCGCTCGACTGCATTACCTCACTTCCTCCTTCGGAAGACAACGCCATTCTGCCGCCTGATGACAAAGGCATCGTTTACAACTCCAAAGAAAAATTCCATGGAGGCTTTTGCGCCGATCTTGATGCCAGGAAAGCAGCATTCATGTGGGCATCACAGGGTGCATTTTACGCCAAAGCATTTTCAACCCCGATTACCAATGCCGCATGGAAAACAAAACCATGCTGGGGCTGCGTAGCGACCGAAGATAAGACAATCAATCCGGACATTCAGCGCAACATGTACAGCAGATCAAAAACAAAAATCACAGAGATTAAAGGAAGCCATGTAATCTTCATGTCGCAGCCTGAATCGGTAGCCGAAGTAATTATTGAAGCGGCCGAAAGCTTTGTTAATTAATCAATATTCAAAAATCATTTCACAAAGAGTTAACATTCTTCATTGCACCGGTAATCACTTATTAAAATTTAAAATCAAACGTTATGAACACACAAAAAAAACCTTCAATTGTATTATGCCATGGCATTTGGGCAGATGCTTCATGCTTTAACAAGTTACTTCCTAAACTAATAGCCGACGGGCATGAAGTAATCTCAGTGCAATATGGCCTGACTTATTTTGAACACGATGTTGCAGCAATTAAACGTACGATCAGCCGCGTAAGCAGTCCTGTTATACTTGTAGGTCACTCATATGGCGGTGCTACAATTACTGCCGCGGCAAATGATGAGCGCGTTGTTGGACTGGTATACATTGCTGCGGTGGCACCTGCCCCTGGTGAAACAGTGAATGATCAGCTTAAGAAATTTCCTTCGGATATTTTTACGCGTATTGAAGTTGCCGATGGTCGTGTTTGGATGCTCCCGTCAGGTACTGAGTTCTTTGCCGGTGACCTTCCGGAAGATGAGCAAAAAGTGGTTTGGGCAACACATTATGCCCCTGCTGCCGAACTGTTTGACCAGCAAAAAATAGACGTTAACACCTGGGATACTAAACCGAGCTGGTACATCTTATGTACCGAAGACCACACGGTTCACCCGGACCTGCAGCGCTGGGTTTCTAAACGCATGGGCGCAAAAGTGATAGAGATTGTAAGCAGCCACGTGCCAATGCTGTCACACCCTGAAGTAGTTGCAGACGTTATTAATCAGGCCGCTGCAGCAGTTTAAGAAACTTCTTAGTGTTCGTTACAAAGAGACCGCCTTGGCGGTCTCTTTACTATTTGTTATCAACCTTGGATGTCACCGTCTTAAGTGCTAAGGTCAACGCAGAAGCGGCTGAAGCAAAAGAATTGTAACTCCAAATGAAGATGTCCGGATATCATTAAAATTGTGGATTAATTTAAACCCAAAAGGAAATTATCAGACCTGTGGGAATTTGCCGGAACGATTTGGACGCGTTTTTTCAATATTGAGTTTCTTCAACCGGGAATTGAGCGTGGGTACTTTAATTCCCAGGACTTCCGCAGCGCCACCCGGCCCGTAAACTTTCCAGTTGCACCGTTCCAAAACCGCGATGATGTGCTCTCTTTCCACTTCTTCAATCGTCCTCATATAATTATTCACTGAATTTGATTTCGGCGAATGATCAAAGAGGTCACAGATCGAAGTAATAACCGGGGCGGTGGTCAGCAAAATGCTGCGATGAATTATATTTTCTAACTCGCGCACGTTTCCAGGCCAATCATAGTTCAACAGTTCCTGAATGGCCTGATCACTCATCCCGGTAACGGTGCTGCCTTCAAGTTTGCTCAACTTCCCGATGAAGTAATTGATCAACAAGGGAAGGTCCTGCTTCCGATCCCGAAGGGGAGGGGAAACCAAAGGAAAAACGTTGAGGCGATAATAAAGGTCGGCACGAAACCTTCCCGATACGATGTCTTCCTGAAGGTTTCGGTTCGTTGCAGCTATTACACGGACATTTACTTTTTTCGTTTTTCCGCCGATAACCTCGACTTCTTTTTCCTGCAATACCCTTAAAAATTTGGACTGCACCTCGAGCGGCAGTTCTCCGATCTCGTCCAGGAAGATCGTGCCCCCCTCGGCCTGTTCAAAACGACCGATCCGCTTGTCAAGGGCACTGGTAAATGCCCCTTTTTCATGACCGAAAAGCTCAGATTCGATCAGGGTTGGTGGCAATGCAGCGCAGTTGACCGATATGAGCGGCTGCCTGGCTCTCGCGGACAAAAGATGAATGTTCCGGGCGATCAGCTCCTTGCCGGTGCCGCTTTCACCAATGATCAATACAGAGACATCGGAGGAGGCGATCCGCAAAATCTGCTGCTGTAGCTTCTTCATTTGCTGCGACTCGCCGATCATGCCAGGGAACAGGCTGGAATCCTCAGCCTGCCCGGACGCCGAATTCAGGCGCTGCGATGTCAGTGCGAGATTTTCACGATGGGCATACAGCGCTATTTCCAGCATGTTAAGAATATCCTTCTCCCGAAAAGGCTTGGTCAGAAAGCCGTACGGCCGCGTTGTCTTGGCTGCATCAAGAAATTGTTGTTTTGAGTTGCCCGACAGGTATATAAAAGCGATATTTTTTCGTGAAAGCAGTTTCGCGAGATCTATTCCGCTTAACTTGCCTTTAAGGTGGATATCCAGCAATACCAGATCGGGCGATTCTTGTTCAATGACCTTGACTGCTGATGAAACAGAACGCGCTACCGTACAAACGCGGTAATCTGCCCTTTTCAGCATCACCTCAAGATTGTTCGCCTCAATATATTGATCTTCAACGATCAGGATCTTAGCTTTATATTTCATCCTGACAAATCTTTATTTCCTGAATAACTTCTCTCTTAAATTCGACCCTTAACTATTCGATTATTTAATCGCAAGTTGATTAAATTTCAAGTAATAATAAGAAATTTTAACCAATTACCACAGTTCAGGAGCTGTATGCCTGGGCTGGGTTGAAAAGGAATTTTTGCAGGCGTGGCCATTTGTTCATATTTCACTAAATGAAAAGGCCACTTTGTTGGTATATCACCAATTAAACATCCTTATTCCGTTGAAAGATACTGTAAAACAGTATGTTATAAAGGGGCATTCCATTTGCAGATTTTTTTCCGGAATCTTGATATTTTTTTTGCTGATACTCAAAAAATGTTTGTCGAGGCCGGGAATCATTTCATGATAATGCAAGTGATCGGCCGCTTCCATTTTAAACTATTGATTATGGAAAATTTTAACAATGAAATAGCGAGCGGGCATCTTTTTATACCGGAATTACGGAAAGCGATTGCCAATGTCCGTGACCGGAACGAACTTTGGAAATTATTGTCTCCAGCTTTGAAGGAGCTGGCAGATTTTAAAAATTTTCACATTCATTCGGTCGATCATCATACAAACACGTATTTCCCCTTTTTAATTGACAAGGGCTCCGGCGCACGCAATTTAATTGAATTCCGGGCGCTCTCCAATACAAGGGCCCCATTGGACGACGTGATCGTTCGCGATGCGATCAGCTCTGATAAAAGTTTCGTGATATCACTGGCAGAAGTTGTTAAGGCTAAATCGGTTCCTTTTTGGATACGGGTTAACTACGACTATGGCATCCGTGAAGCGCAGGTGACACCGCTCAGGATTAAAAACGTCATCGTTGGTATCTGCTATTTCTGGTCAGAAAAAAACGGCGCTTTCAGCAAGCGCTTCATGGAAGTTATGGATGGCGTGTCCACTGAGCTTGCCTATGCGGTATCAAATACGATCATTCATGAGATCGTGGATCCAAGCGGATGGATTAATGAATTGCTGCTGTCGTTCAGCCACCACCTTTCAGAGGTAAGGACACGCGCCGATCTGGGACTTATAGTAGAGCAGGAACTTAAACAGCTTGTTCATTTCGATGAATACCTGATAACTGCGATCGATGCAAAAAATACAGACGACTGCATACTTGTGACCAGCTTTACGGCTTATCCCGAAATCCTTGACTGGGTCCGGACAAGAATGAGCGGAGAATTTATCTGGCAGCATGCGGCCAATTCTGCTGCTCCATTCATTATAAACATTGAAGATCTGGTCTTCAATTGCACCCCTCCTTGTCTTACCGATACTAAAGCCGAAGATGCCGGAGAGGTGATGCTGACCATTTTGCCGGATGCAGGCAAAGGGGAATTTGGTCTGATACTGATATCTTATAATAAAAATAGCTTTGAGCCTGCTGACAGGCATTTTGTTCAATGTATATCACGCCATCTGGGAACAGCTGTGGTCAACATTCTCATCGATGAAGAGCTTGAGCGTAAAGAAAAGCAAAGGTCTCTGTTATTATCTTTCAGCCATGATATTGCGGCAGTACGTAACAAGCAGGATCTTACTCTGGCGATCGAAAAAGCCGTTGCCCAACTCTCGAACATCTCCAGGTTCGTGATCCGCGGCATTAACGAAGATGAAAAAACTATGAGTCTTTTTCTTTATGACAGCCATGTCAGGCGGGCTATCGAGGAATTGGGGCATCATTTTGTTCTCGACGCCGTTTATCCAATAGATGATGGCATATCGGATGTGGTGCTGGATGGCAACGATACCATAGTCTATGTTCTTCAAGATTGGATCGACGCGGGTAAAGCACCATCTTATTTTCATTTCTGGAGGAGCATGGGTGTAGACAAATGTGTCGCAACACCTCTAAAAACTGGCACACGGAAACTGGGTATCTTTTGGGTAGATTCGGACGAACCAGATGTAGATATGATCGACAGTATGTGCGCGCAGATCTCAATAGCCATGTCAAATATTCTTGCAAACGAACAATTGCTCAGATATAAGCAGCAACTGGAGATCGAAAACGAGCATTTACAGGAGCAGATCCGGTCCATCTATAATTTCTCCGATATCATCGGAACAAGTGCGCCTATGCAGCGCGTGTATCAGCTTATGTCACTGGTAGCGCATTCAAGTGCTACAGTGCTTATTCTCGGTGAAACCGGTACCGGGAAGGAATTAATCGCCAGGGGTATCCATGAATCTTCTCCGCGGAAGAATAAATTAATGGTTAAGGTAAATTGTGCTGCGCTGCCGGTCACGCTTATCGAATCGGAACTTTTCGGGTATGAGCGGGGTGCATTTACAGGTGCATTTGAAAGAAGGATTGGCAAGTTTGAACTGGCCCATAACGGAACGCTCTTCCTGGATGAAGTGGGCGAATTGCCGCTGGAAGTTCAGGTCAAGCTTCTGCGGGTAATCCAGGAGCGTGAATTTGAGCGGCTTGGCGGAAAAGTGACGATCAAGGTTGATGTTAGGATTATAGCGGCCACAAACCGGAACCTTCTGACGGAGGTTGCAGAGGGTCGTTTTCGATCTGACCTGTATTATCGCTTAAACGTCTTCCCGATACTCATTCCGCCGTTACGTGAGCGGCGGGAGGACATACCTTACCTTGCACACTTTTTCCTGGGTAGGTATAATAAAAATCAGTTGTGTAAGGTGACCGGTATTTCCGCCGGCGCGATGAACGATCTCAAATCTTACAATTGGCCTGGAAATGTCCGGGAACTGGAACATATGATCGAGCGCAGCGTGCTGCTTTCAAACGGCAAGATACTGAACCGTATATATCTTCCTGATGTGGACAATCAGATCGATGTCGGAATACCTAAAAGAATAACCAATCTGGCAGGGGTCGAAAAGCAGCACATCGTTGATGTTCTGCGCCGCTGCGGCGGTAAAATTTCCGGAAAAGGCGGAGCTGCGGAGCTATTGAAACTGCCGCCGTCGACGCTAAATTCCAAAATGAGAAAACTTGGAATCACCAAAAATTCAAACATCGAATAAACACAGTTCATGCTTGAAAATACAACAGACTGAACCGAAACTTCAAATGAGGTAAACGTCCAAAAGGAACTACTTTTTGTCCATTGCTACACCTTTAAATGGGCTGTATTTTTGCCTTTGAAAATTCATTCATCAAATCGTAATCACCTATGAAACCCGTCAATCCAATCCTGATTGCCTCCATAATTTGCTTAAGTTTTATAACACAGGTATGTGCTCAAACTGATCAGGGCAGCATACCTAAAGAAACATCCGCGTTAATTGCTGCTTTGAACCGGATATATAGCCAGGCGTTTGAGAAACATAAGGCCGAGCTGATCTTACGGTGCTATGCGGAAGATGCTTCGATCCTGGCACCAAACGCACCGACAATCAATACGCCGCAGGGAATTCTTGCTTTTTTCAACGGCGGTTACGCGCACGGTATCCGAAAAATCACATTTCATACAACAAAGCTTTTTGGCTACAGCGGCACTTTTGTAAATGAAGAAGGGCGTTACGAACTAAAAAACGGACAGGGAAAAACCATTGATGAGGGTAAATATATTGTTGTTTGGAAAAAAACAGATTCCGGCTGGAAAATGTACAGGGATATCTTTAATACAAACCTTGCTGTTAATAAGTAATCGTTTGATCATTAAGTTAAAAAGGCTTTTGGTATTTCCCGCAAACGTGGAAATAGCCAGGCTTCCAATCCGACTTCTTTGCTATGATGTAAATAATTTGTCTATGAAGATCTTTTCAATTTCCGGCACCTGCCTGCTGATGCTTTTTTGCACGAGTTCAGTATCAGCGCAAATTATTTTAAAAACCCGAAGTACCCTAATGACGAAAATTGATAATGCCACAGGTAAGCCAACGTCTTTATCCGCCGGGCCGCTTTTTCAGTATGGTATTGCCAATGCATTTATCAACGGGGTATATGAAGGAAAACTGACAACCGCAGACCTGAAACGGGAAGGAGATTTTGGACTCGGTGCACCGAATCTGATTGATGGCGAACTAACTGTGATCGACGGTAGAGCTTACCAGACAACTGCAGACGGGACAACCCGGGAGGCACCTGACACGCTTAAGACGCCTTTTGCATTCGTAAGCACCTTCCGGGCCGACACAGTGGCATCATTATTAAACATAAAGAGTTTAGATGAGCTTTTTCTGAAGCTGCAAGCCCTTTTGGCTAACAAAAGCACCATATATGCGGTACGTATCACAGGGATGTTTTCACAAATAGAAACGCGCGCTTTTTCACCTGTAAGTTCCAAGCCGTTTAAGCCGCTTACGCAATTGCTGGCAAAGCAGCACCTTTTCCAATATGATCAGATGTATGGTACTATGGTTGGATTTTACATGCCGCCTTATCTTTCCGGCCTTAATATCGTGGGCCTGCATTTTCACTATTTATCGGCTGATCGAAAAAAAGGAGGCCATGTAGTGAACCTCCGGGCTGATCATCTCAAAGTAGAGCTGTCAGAAATTAATGGTTTCCATTTACACATTCCCGACACCGAAGATTTTCGATCATTTGGCTTTTCCTCCGGCAACAGTCACGACCTGAATGTAATTGAAAAGGGAAAGAATTAGGCGTTTTACGAAGGCTGATCGTGTCTTCACGAATAATTGTAAATCTGCAGAATACCCTATCCATTCTGATCTTTCGGGAGATCGAAATGTTCCTGTTTACGTAACTTCGATTGATACTGTAGTCTGTATTGCTGGGGGGAGAGCTGCTGTGTTTTTGAAAACAATCTTGAAAAATAGGCTTGGTCACGGTATCCTAATTCATGTGCGATATCTTTTATCGGTTTCATGGTGGATGACAGCAATACCCTGGCCTCATTCATGACCATTTTTTGGATCCAATAGCTGACTGTGAAGCCGGTTGAAGCTTTGATCGCCTGATTGAGATAGGGTGTAGACAATCGCAACAGATCGGCGTAATCGGCAGGCTTTTTCATTTCCCTAAATTTACTCAAAAGCAGTGCTTTGAATTCTCTTGTGATCGCCGAAAACCGACCATTCTCGTCATGAAATGCGGAAGTCGCCACCGCGTATTCTTCGGTTATCATTCCAGAAATAATATCGATCAACCCTTTTCTCACGGTCAGTCGGCTGAAACCATACAACGATTCCTGAAGCTCTTCGTTCAGGAACCGCATGGCTTGTTTAAATCGCTTGGCCTTCACAGAAGAAATGGGAACAGCCATTTTTCCGTAATAATGTTCGCTAAGCTTGAGTCGTAAGGTTTCCTTGATCAAAGATGAATTCAGCGCAAGGATCCAGCACTCCGTTTGAGATCTGACATGGCGGCGTAGCTGACCCGGCAAAATGAAGTATACAGACCGGCCTTTTATCTCAACCTGTTCTTCATCGACCATGAGATATAGATATCCTTTTTCCTGAAATAGAAGCATATAATCAGCATCACGATGAGGAAGATTTACCGGATCAGCTACGTCAATATTAGTAAAGCGGTTGATATAGACTTCAGATGAGGCGGTTTCCGGGGTAATCACCCCGGCAGGTTTTTTTCCTTTATTCATGGCTTATAATTTATCAGCAATTATTGCTGTGATGAGAATAAGAAGCCATTAAAATTCCCTTGATGCCGTTATCGCAATTCACCAGACGAATAGATTTGGTTTCCATACCTCCGATGTGGCGCTGAAGAGAAAGCCCGCCGTTTATCCTCGAAATTCTGATGATGATAAGCTTAACCGCAGTTGTCCATTCCCGGCGATAATTTTCACCGAATATTTTTCGATGTATTCCGCTTAGACGATAATATTTAGGATGGATCACGATAGAAAAGCTATCGGCGAAATTTTTATTCGAAATCTGTGCAATTACTGCAACGGACAATGCCAGCCCGCGCAGCGATGTTGTTATCTTTTTCATATCGAATATCTTAAATTTGTTGAACTGCTTGCCTGCTTGGGTGGCGTTTTTTCCCGCCTTAGGCGTACTCAAAATATTCAAATGCGATGCCATTTTATAAAATATTGATTTACAGTATTTTAATCACTATAAAGCTTTAAGATATTGCGAAATTACGTTGATGCGATTTCAAAACTATTGATATATGAACAATCAGGATTCATCCTTACGCGTATCGATATAATCGCCTATGACACGGATTGACGCATTTGATAGTTTTGGATGAGGGCAACTTTCAGTCCTTTGCGCTACCACTCTCTGAATGCTTTAAAGAGTATTTTTGACTATTTTGACGAACAGGTGTGGATATTCCGGCATGCTTGACCATGCTTTTTCGTGCCCGTTAGACCAACGAGTTGTGTCGATGAATATTTGAGTTCAAAAAAGTGATTCAGGGATATAGCATGGTCAATGCGTAACTGAATGCTCTGAACTCACTTCCGGAATGCAGTGGTCAACGGCTTCGGAATATCCATAATAGGTAAAATGTACTACTTAAAATACAAGACGACATGGAAATTAGAGAGGCGAAAAATACCTCTGAGGTATAAAAAAAGCTCTTTTTGTTAGAAAAAGAGCTTTTGAATGTTTGTGACCCCGGAGAGATTCGAACTCTCGACCCAATGATTAAGAGTCATTTGCTCTACCAGCTGAGCTACGGAGTCATAATAGTGGATTTTGTTGGGCTGCAAATATGCACATTATTTTCTTTTTGCCTATGAAAAAGGCTTGTTGTTAGTAATTATTTCAATCTGTTAAATGTAAAAATATTTAATATCGATTGATCTGCCTTTACGAAAGGCATCTTCTGTTTTTCATCTTTAGCGCCAGCTAAATAGTTTTAGTAATAACTTCATAACAAAATATTGATTTCCTTGTTGTATTTTCAACAAAAACTACTTATATTGTAAAAATTAACACCTACTCCTATGAAAAAAAGAAAATTACTCAAAATTAATAAGCTACAGTATGAAAGTGTTGTTAAAGACTTCATCACTCAAAATGGCTTAAATGTTCAATATTCGTATACTAAAGATCATTTTTACCTGTTTAGCGACGAATCTACAATCAATCAGCTTGAAACCCAGGCTATCAGAGCCAACTTATAAAATATAAAGGCCCGGAATTATATACTCCGGGCCTTATTTAATTCGTTGTTATTTTATTATACAGCAGCATATAAATCTTCCTGTTGTTTTTGTACT
Organism: Mucilaginibacter sp. P4_A11; assembly: GCF_056402535.1. Taxonomy (NCBI): domain Bacteria; kingdom Pseudomonadati; phylum Bacteroidota; class Sphingobacteriia; order Sphingobacteriales; family Sphingobacteriaceae; genus Mucilaginibacter; species Mucilaginibacter sp. P4_A11. The sequence goes on along the minus strand of NZ_JBFUHE010000018.1, from coordinate 9,723 downwards.
ACAGGGCTGTTGATGTATTCATCATAGCTCATAAGCTTATCAATATAACCGCCCGGTGTTAATTCAATAATACGGTTGGCCACGGTTTCTACCAGTTCATGATCTCGTGAGGTGAACAGGATAGTGCCGCGGAAGTCTTTCATGCCATTATTAAGAGCTGTGATCGATTCCAGGTCAAGGTGGTTGGTTGGCTCATCAAACATCAAAAGATTGGCTTGTTGCAGCATCATACGGCTAAACATGCAGCGCATTTTTTCGCCACCTGATAATACGTTGCTTTTTTTCAATACCTCTTCACCTGAGAATAACATGCGGCCTAAAAAACCACGAATAAACTGATCATCTTTTTCGCCCGGAGAATATTCACGTAGCCAGTCTATAAGATTATCATCTTTGCCTTTAAAATACTCGGCATTATCAATAGGAATATCCGCCGGGTTAATAGTAACACCCCATTTGAAGGTCCCTTTAAAGTCGGTATCCCTGCCGGTTAAAATATTGTATAAGGCAGTTGTGGCTAAGCTGTTTTGAGATATAATTGAAATTTTATCACCTTTATTAACGGTAAAACTGATGTTGTCAAACAACACTTCACCGTTAAGCGATTTTTTTAGATTTTCAACCTGCAGGATCTGGTCACCAGCTTCGCGGCCTAAATTGTTGAATATAATTCCTGGGTATTTGCGGTTGGATGGTTGGATCTCGTCAATATTGATCTTATCCAATGCTTTTTTACGGCTGGTTGCCTGTTTTGATTTTGATGCATTGGCACTAAACCTGCGAATAAATTCCTGCAATTCTTTAACCCGCTCTTCTGTCTTTTTATTCTGGTCTGAGCGTTGTTTTAAAGCTAACTGGCTCGATTCATACCAAAACGTATAGTTACCAGTGTAAATGGTCATTTTGGCAAAATCAATATCCACCACGTGAGTACACACGGTGTCAAGGAAGTGCCTGTCGTGCGATACTACCAGTACAATAGCTTCATACGATGCCAGGAAATCTTCAAGCCAGCTTACAGTGTGGATGTCCAAATCGTTGGTAGGCTCATCCAACAGCAGGATATCAGGTTTACCAAACAATGCCTGGGCTAATAATACACGTACTTTTTGAGTATTATCAAGGTCTTTAACCAACTGATAGTGAAATTCTTCTTTAATGCCAAGATTGCTCAGCAGGGTAGCGGCGTTGCTTTCGGCATTCCAGCCGTCCATTTCAGCAAAAAGGTTTTCCAGTTCGCCGGCACGTTCGCCATCTGCATCGCTAAAATCTTCTTTAAGGTAAATGGCGTCCTTTTCCTTCATGATGGCATACATTTCCTTATGGCCCATCATTACAGTTTCAAGAACTGTAAATTCATCAAAAGCATAATGGTTTTGACTTAAAACAGCCATTCGTTCGCCGGGAGTAAAGCTCACCGAGCCGCTGGTAGGATCAATATCGCCCGAAAGAATTTTCAGGAATGTTGATTTGCCCGCTCCATTGGCGCCAATAATGCCATAGCAATTGCCTTGTGAAAATTTCAGGTTAACGTCTTCAAATAAAGTACGCTTACCATAACGTAAAGAAAGATTGGATACCGTGATCATGCTGCACCTCTAATTTGGCGCAAAAATACGGTAAAATCTTTATTTTAACGATATACCGCGCCGATATTATGGTTGAGGATTTTTTTGAGCGGTAATTTTCCCCATAAATTTAATTCGTGGGTATACAATTACACAGAAATGATAATTGAATGTAGACTAAAAGTGCATTTAATGCGTTGTAAAGGAACATTTTACCAATTATAGCACAATGGTACAGCCTTTGACTAACATTCAATACAATAATTAATTAAAATATTTAACAATGGTCATGGGAGCTTTAATCATAGGTTTAATTATCATCAATGTGGTAATAGCCATCAACAATACACAAAAGCGCAAAGTATATTAATAAACTTTGCAAAAATGCTGCGGGTTTAGTTTAAGATATCAAACAAACTCTGAGTTTCATGGTCGGCGAGTTTCTGAAGCGGACCTGATGCCAGCATTTTCATCATCATGCTAAGCTCAGCATTAATGGTGAATAAAATATCAGTGTGGTCGTTATTGAAAGATAACGACCATTTTAGTTCAAGATCAAACGGAGGCTTCTCAGCCGGGATGATCCTTATCAACTCATCGGGAATACGTTCCTCAATTTTCAAAGCAAGCTTGGCCATATTCTGGATACTGAAGCGGGCCTCATTTTTTGTAGATACCCATTCCTGGATATTATCAGGCATTAGCTGCTTGTGATTGTTAAAATCGGCCAGAAAATTGTAAACCTCAGATAAGGGCTTATTAATGCTTATTGTGCTTGTAAAGGTATTCATAGATAGATTTGAGATATTGGACATGAGATTTGAGACCAATTACACCGACTATTAACCATCAGCGCCATCGAAATCAAAAAAATCAGAGGTCTTAATTTGCAGTTATTTCGCCCCAGGTTGATGGGTTTTCGCGCCATTGTTTAAGCAGGTTTACATCTTTTTCGTTGATGAATTGATGCTCTTCGGCGTATTTAATAAGTGCGTTATAGTTTGACAAGGTTACGTAAGGGCAGTTAGCCTGTTTGAAATTTTCATCGGCAATGTCAAACCCATAGGTAAATATTGCAGCAAGGCCGGCAACATCATAACCTGCGACACGCAAGGCTTCAACAGCTTGTAAGCTACTTTTGCCGGTTGAAAGTAAATCCTCAATAACTACAACACGTTTGCCTGATGTAGTGGGCGCATCACCTTCAATCAAACTCCCTGTACCATGCTCTTTAGGTTTTGAGCGTACATAGATAAAAGGAAGGCCTAATTCTTGTGCCACCAATGCACCTTGCGGAATGCCTGCTGTAGCAACACCCGCAATGCAGCCAACCGAACCGAATTTTTCCTGTATAGCTGCAACTAATTGCTGCCTGATGTAGGTGCGGATGGTTGGATGAGAAAGGGTAACGCGGTTATCGCAGTAAATTGGAGATTTCCAACCCGATGCCCATGTAAAAGGATTATTGGGTTGTAATTTAATTGCTTTAATTTGCAGTAGGAATTCGGCTACTTGTTGTTCGATCTCATTATTAGTAAACATGGCTCAAAAATACAGAATTTATATTAACGAAAAGGTTATCCTGCTCACAGAATCTGAACCAAAGCATGCGGATAATTTTGAAAGGCTTGATGCAGAGACTTTTGACTTAAAAATTATATACACCTGGATCCTCGCTAACCCCAATAAACTGTTTTATATAAAAACAGCTAACGCCAAAGTATACCTTAAGGCTGTTAAGAAAAACATTACACTTATTGAAGCGGCAGGCGGCCTGGTTATGAACACTAAGGGGCAATATTTATTTATTTATCGTAACGATAAATGGGACCTACCTAAAGGCAAAATAGAAAAAGACGAAAAAATAAAAGAAGCAGCAGTACGTGAAGTAGAGGAGGAGTGCGGTATAAAAGTGAGCGAACTGGGAGAAAAAATTTGTAAAACCTACCATGTGTATGTGAACCGCGGCGAAGTAGTACTTAAGAAAACTCATTGGTTTGCCATGAAAAGCAAGGGCAAGGAGAAACTAAAACCTCAAAAAGAAGAGGGTATTACCGATGTGCGCTGGTTTGAGCACGAGCATATCGAGCCCATAATTGAAAATACTTTTCCATCCATTATGGATGTGCTGCATAAAGAAAAGTTGGTTACAAATAAGGTAATGCCTCTTTCGGAATAAACTGACTTACATCGCCATTATAACGGATAATCTCGCGCACAATGGTTGAGCTTATAGACGAGTAACCTGGCTTGCTCACTATGAATATGCTTTCGATATCAGGTGCCAGCGAGTGGTTCATTTGGGCTATGGCCTTTTCATATTCAAAATCAGACACCGTACGGATCCCCCTGATCATGTAAGCTGCGCCTATACTCTTACAAAAATCTACAGTAAGGCCCTCATAGGCTATTACGTGGATTCGTTCGTCGTGCGCGAATACAGCCCTGATCATTTGTTCGCGTTGTTCAATCGTTAACAGCCCTTTCTTGCTGCTGTTTACACCTATGCCAATGTACAATTTATCAAAAAGTTCAACAGATCGCTTTACAATATCAACGTGTGCCTTCGTAATGGGATCAAATGAACCTGGGAATAGGGCTATTTTCATGCAGTAAAATTAGTGAATAGTTGATAAGATCGACCGCCCGAAGCATATTTTTTCCTTATTGGGCTACAGCGTTTTAAAGTAAATTGTTGATCTGCGCGTACTGCAAAAGCATAATAGTTTTGGCATCCTTTATTTCTCCTGTTCTTACCATTTGCAGGGCTTTGCCGAATGGCATTTCTAAAACTTCAATATTTTCATTTTCGTGAGCAAGACCACCTCCTTCACTAACTTTCATTTCTTTGGCATATTCGGCTACAAAAAAGTAAAGGATTTCGGTAACCGATCCAGGCGACATGTAGGCTTCGAAAACTTTTTTTACGTCCGTTATTTTTCTTCTTCGGTTTCCTTACGAATACAATCTTCCGGATTATCCTTGTCAAGCAAACCGGCGCAACACTCAATCAACATCCCATCCGGATTTCCGTTAATATAAGTTGGAAGCCTGAATTGCCGGGTTAAAATGACCGAGGCATGTGCTTTATTATAAAGCAAAATGGTTGCGCCATTGCCCCGGTCATAAGCCTCTCGATTTTGTATAGTGATACTTCCATCGTTTTCTGTTACCTCGTAAGTCACCTTTTTAAGTACGTACCAGTTATCTGATAAAATAGCAGTGTTAAGGATGTTAATCTGATTCATCTTATTTGATCATTTGTGATTAATATTGATTATTTTTGAACGAAAATAGGATTAATAAAATGAACTTTCCTAAAAGAAAACAAAAAATAATTGAGCAACTTAATCATACAGGAGAAGTTGATATTAAGCAATTGGCTGTTGAACTGAACATCTCAGAGATCACAGTGCGGCGCGATCTGAACCAATTAGCAGCAGATGGATTACTTTACCGCACCCATGGGGGGGCAACAAAAGTCGATCCCCTTGAAAAACCGCATAGTTTTGTAAATAAAAGCGCTCAAAATGCTGCTGTAAAAGATGCCATTTGCCGCTTGGCAGCAATGCAGATCAATGACGGGGATATTATTTTTATGGATTGCGGCAGCACTGTGTTCAGGCTTTGCCAGTTCATTAAAAACAAGAAGATAAAGGTTATAACAAATTCATTACCTGTAATATATGAATTACAAGACTGCGCCGTAAGTGTCAATATAATAGGAGGGGAGCTCGATAAAGAGCGAAAAGCCGTTCATGGCACAACTGCTATTGAGCACATCCAAAAGTACAGGGCAACCAAAGCTTTTTTGGGCGTTGATGGTATTTCTAAAACAGGTTTGTTTGCCAATAGTGAGCATGAAGCATCAATAACAACTGCTTTTGCTGCCAACAGCGCTTACACTTATATCTTATGCGATGCCGGTAAAATAGGAAGAGAAACCTACCTTAATTTTGCAGGCTTAGATATAATTGACGCCATCATTACAAATGCGGATACCAATCAGCTAGAAGGCTTTAAAGATACGGGCATAACTGTTTTAAAATCAGATATTTAAACCGGCCTGAAAAACGAAAACGACGAATGCCCGTATTTTCTTTGTTCCACAAAAGAAGGGTGATTGCTCAAATTTTGAAGTGATTGATGTTCAACTATCAACAACCCGTCAGGTTTAAGCAAATTCTTTTCAAAAATAACTTTTGGCAGATCGGGAATCCTGTTAAGATCATACGGCGGATCAGCAAATATTAGATCATATTGTTCAGTTTCAATATTCAGGTATTTGAATACCTCTTCCCGGTAAGTTTTTATTTGTGTAAGCTTATGCTGACGGGAGGTATCTTTAAGATAATTTATGCAGTGGATGCTTCTATCCACAGAAATAACCTCCGATGCCCCGCGTGAGGCAAACTCAAGCGAAATATTGCCGGTACCTGCAAACAGATCAAGCACTTTAATACCTTCAAACTCAATTTGGTTAAGCAGGATATTAAATAAAGCCTCCTTTGCCAAGTCGGTTGTAGGGCGAACGGGAAGATTCTTTGGTGGGTTAAGCCTTAAGCCTTTTAAACTGCCTCCTATAATGCGCATAATGAAAGAGCCGCTATCGATAACACCCTGTGAGCTACAACCTCTGCCGGTAGCTGTAATACCTCTAAATTATTAACTTCAGCCTTAGCAAAAAATTCTGCCAGGCGACTTAAAATTTTATCATCAGCGTCAAGGTCGCCGCTTAAGTACAAACTGGTGCTTTTAGGTTCCAGGTTAAGCTCTTTAGCAACCAGCACAGTAAAATAAGCAAGCTCATCAGCTTCCTTAAACTCAAATGAATTATAAAAACGAAGCTTATTGGAAGCAAAATAGCTTATTTCTACCTTGTCCTTTTCAATGTTGAGATAAAGATCATTATTACCAGCATTGTTTCGGGCAATAGCAGCTAACCAGCCTTTTGAAGTAAAAACGGTGTTCCGGATCCCAAATTCCTCGGCAGCGTTCACAATCGCCTCATTGGTTTTGTAAACGATGATATTTTCCTGATCTAACGTTTGTGCCAAAACTTTGCTATCGGACTTCACATCAAGAAAGCGGGCAAAGTTAGGCAGGCGATCAGCGGTAAATAGTTCAGCAGGCACCAGTGTAAAGCTATAGGCCGGTAGCCCGATAACTATTTGTTTGTACTTAGCTGATAAAAGATCAAGCAATTCCTGCGGGTCACTGAGTTCATCAAATGGGTAATTTTCGGCCCATGCAATTAGGGAACCGTTATTGCTTATGGCGTACGAAAACGATTTGTCTTCAACCTGTATTAATAAAGTATAATCTTCAGTTTTATCCAAACTAAAGTTATCATCGTGGTAAGTGTAATTATGTTCGTTCATACCGGTTTTAACAAAAGTAATATTTTTTGGCAGATACAGTAATTACCCTGGCCAAAATTGGTATGTCATTATAAAATACGAGTCAATATTGCCAGCAGGATAAATATCAAAATTGGTAAGCCTACCGGTTTAGGGTAATAGTCGTTATCAGGAAAATACCTCCTGAAAAAGAACTGACTGAGAACAAGTGCACCAACAAGGCCCAAGCCTACATTAAGACCTGCTACTGAAAGCATTGCCGTAATTTGCGCAGGTGAGGGTTGGCCGCCTTTAGCGGTTATGTTCATAGCATCAATAACTAATTGCAAGTCGATGCCCGAATGCTGTATAATAAAGTAGGAGAGATAAAAAAAGAACAAAACAAAAGCCAGTACTGCCGGCACTGCCTTTTTATACCCGGCATTGTATAAATTGATAACCAGCAACACGCCGCCAAATATTAAATTAAAAAACGAAAACCAAAATATCGCCCTTTTGGAGTAAATATCAACATAGTCGTCTTCTGTATATTTTTCTTCCTCTTTGTTTTCGTCAAATTCCATGGCCCAAATGTAAAACTAATCTTACTGAATTAAATTACTTATCATCATTTTTGCAGGGTGTCAAGTCCCGATCATATCCGTCAGTCATTTCCGCACGAGCCAACAAGCCAGCAAACGGAACTTTTTAGCAAGCTTCATACTTTTTTAAAAAGTACCGAAGGCGACGAATGCTTTATTCTGAAGGGGTATGCAGGCACCGGAAAAACAACTATAGTAGGGGCACTGGTAAAAGCGTTGAGGTATTATAATTACAAAGCCGTGCTGCTGGCGCCAACAGGTCGCGCCGCCAAGGTCATTACCAATTACTCCGGGCGCAAGGCTTTTACCATCCACAAACGTATCTACCGTAAAAAATCGGCTTTGACTATGGATGATGGCTTTGCCCTTGCAGATAACCTGGCCAGCGATACCCTTTTTATTGTTGATGAGGCTTCCATGATCTCGGACGAAGCGATGGGCAGCAACCATGTTTCACTACTATTCGATTTACTGCGATATGTTTATAACGATAAAAACTGCAAGCTGATACTGGTAGGCGATACTGCCCAGTTGCCGCCCGTGGGTGCCGATAACAGCCCCGCGCTTGACGAACAGGTAATGAACGGAAAGTTTGGCATCACCATATTTAAATATGAGCTTACCGAAGTATTGCGCCAACAAAAAGATTCGGGCATATTGTTTAACGCTACCAATATTCGCGACCTGATCCGCACCGAAACCATCGAAGCCCCTAAAATAGTAACCAAGGGATTTAAAGATGTTTTCAGAATGACGGGGGAGCGGTTGCCCGAAGGGTTGGAATATGCCTATCGTAAATATGGCTATGACCGTACGCTCATCATTTGCCGCTCAAACAAAAATGCTAACTTATATAACGGGCAAATCCGCAACCGGATTTTATACCGGGAAGAGGAGCTTACCGGCGGCGACCAGATCATGATTGTGAAGAACAATTATTTCTGGCTGCAGGATAAGGACGAGAACAGCACTGCATTTATTGCCAACGGCGATATTGCCCGTATAGTAAAAGTGCGCCGCACTGAGGATATGTATGGTTTTCGTTTTGCCGACGTGCAACTGGAATTTATTGATTATTCCGACGACCCCACCCTGGATTGTAAGGTTTTACTCGACACCCTTTATGCCGATTCGCCGGCATTGAGCCAGGAAGACCAGAAACGGTTTTACCAGGAGGTAATGAAGGATTACGAACATTTACCCAATAAAAGGGCCATGCACAATGAGCTGAAGCTTAATCCTTATTATAATGCCTTGCAAATAAAATTTGCCTATGCCATTACGTGCCATAAAGCACAGGGTGGGCAATGGGATGCTGTTTTTGTTGATCAGGGCTATGTTACCGACGAAATGATCAATATGGATTTTCTGCGATGGTTTTATACCGCACTCACACGTGCTACTACCGAATTGTTTTTAGTAAATTTTGATAACAGGTTTTATAAAGTAAAAGAGGAATAATTAATAAAGCTATTGCATTTTATTTTTTCTTAAACTATTGACAGTTAAGTTTTTAATTACTAATATTTGTAACTAAAAACCAACATCATGAGCCTGAACTTAAAACTTAAACGCACAGATAAAACCCCGCAATCAACCATCGGCGAATTATCAGTAAACGATGTATTTGAATGTTTTATATTGGAGGATGTAGACCGGGGACTAAATAGCAATATGACGCTTGCTGAAATTGCTTCAATCAAGATCAAAACTCAAACAGCCATTCCTACGGGAACCTATAACGTGGTGAAATTTTTCAGCCCAAAGCACAACGAAAACCTGCCGTTATTAGAGAATGTGCCTGGTTTCGCCGGGATTGAAATCCATGTTGGCAATTTTGCGAAAGATACCGATGGATGCCTGCTCCCTGGTGAAGAAAAAGGCGTTGATTCTGTATTACACAGTACAGCAGCTACAGCTAAACTCAATAAAAAGATTTTTGAAGCCCTTAATGCTGGTGATACGGTAACTATTGAAGTGGTTTAACTTTAACCCGTGAAAATTAAAGATGCTTGTCATACTGAGTGTTTAAATCCGTTGGGCTCTGAAGAAGAAATGATATTAAGTAAAGAGGGCCGGTCGCCCTGAGCCGGTCGAAAGGTCGCGCGCAGAGGCCCACCTGCCATACTTCGACGAACTACCCATGACATAATAAATGAAGGATGTTCCCGTCAGCAGGTAAGCTTCGGGTGAAAGCGGGCAGAACAATGGTGG